>NZ_JAOTIK010000001.1:6882732-7182965 GCF_030116705.1 Streptomyces sp. ML-6 | reverse complement strand
TGTTGCGGACGTAGCGGGCCTGGACGGTGTGGCTCTTGCCGGAGGCCCGGGTGACGGGGCTGGTGCCGGCGTAGTTCTTGCGGGCCTTCGCGGACGCGTAGCGGGTGGGGTCGTCTCCGAACTCGGCGAGCACCCGAGCGCCGGTGATCTCCGCGATGCCGGGCATCGAGAGGTAGATCTCAGCGTCCGGGTGCGCGAGAAAATGGGCCTTCACCTGCGCTTCCATCGCGGCTATCTGTTCGTTCAGCACGATGATCAGCCGTGCGTGGGCGGTGGCGGCGGCCGCGTAGGCGGCGGTGACCGGCTCGGGCAGGCCGAGCTGCTTCTCGCGCAGGGCGGTCTGGATCGTGTTCGCCTTCGCCTCGCGGTGGTGACGGCGGTGGCGGGCCAGGACCGCGGTGATCTGGGTGCGCGTCAGCTTCGCCCCGGCCGCGGGGGTAGGCGCCTTGATCAGCAGTTCCAGGGCATCCGTGCTGGTCAGCTCAAGGTCGGCGTAAGCGGACAGCGCGGCGGGGAAGTACTCCCGCAGCGTGGTCCGCAGCCGCTGGAAGGTGCGGGTGCGTTCCCAGATCAGCGTCTGGTGAGCCCGGGCGACGACCTTCACGGCCTGGGCCTGGTCGCTGTCCCCGGCCACCGGTCGCAGCTGGTCACGATCGATGCGGACCATGTCCGCCAGCGCGTGCGCGTCGCCCTTGTCGCTCTTGGCGCCCGAGGTGCCGTATCGCTCCTTGAACCGGGCGACCTGCCTCGGGTTGATCGCGTAGACCAGGTAGCCGGCGGCGATCAAAGCCTGCACCCACGACCCGCGATCGGTCTCGATGCCCACCACCACCTCGGCCGGATCCAGGTCCTCACCGCCGTGCCGGGCGACCAGGGCGTGCAGTTTCGCGATGCCCTCCACGCCCTCGGGCAGCCTTGCCGTGGCCAGCTTCCGGCCCGTCGCGTCCTGGACCTCGACGTCATGGTGGTCTTCGGCCCAGTCATCGCCGATCAGCAGCAACTCGTCCTCCTGGTCAGGTACTTCGCTCCTTGCAGCCTGCGGAAGGCGGCGCGCGGCCTAATGGATCCAGTGCTCACGCCACCAGGGCGGGCACGCCACCCCATCAGCGGTCGGGCCTCCCGGCCGACCAGCAGGGGCACGGTCTGACCACAGAACTCGCAGTGGTTCCGGCGGCGAAAGTGCTCACCTGCTGGCGGCTACGGCACCGAGTCTCTCCGACCCGGCAAGTCCCATTAGTACTGCAATCACAGTTACGGGGTCTGGTGTGATTGAGTGTCGTCGTGTCTGTGAATCTTGGTGTGCGTCAAGTTGATTCCTGGCGTGAGGTGTTGGTGGGGTTGCACGCGCGGTTCGCTGCGCGGTTTGCCCGCTCGGAGCCGCGGGGTCGGGCGCTGGAGTACATGTCCGGGCTGGTTGCGCCGTTGGAACGGAAGAACGGCTGGTCGCTGGCGGAGCGTGCAGGTGAGACACATCCGATCGGGATGCAGCGGCTGCTGGGCGAGGCTGACTGGGACGCTGATGGGGTCCGCGATGACGTCCGGGACTTCGTCGTGGAGAGCATCGGCGACAAGGACGCGGTGCTGATCGGTGACGACACCGGGTTCCTGAAGAAGGGCACCAGGTCGGCCGGCGTGCAGAGGCAGTACTCCGGCACCGCGGGGCGGACGGAGAACTCCCAGATTGGCACCTTCCTCGCCTACGCCTCCCGGCGGGGGCGGGCGTTGGTCGACCGGGAGTTGTATCTGCCGAAGTCCTGGACGGACGACCGGGAGCGGTGCCGGGCGGCCGGCATCCCGGACGACGTGCCGTTCGCCACGAAGATCGAGCACTTCCAGGCCATGCTCCAGCGCGCCCTGGACGCGAAGGTGCCGTTCGCGTGGGTGACCGCCGACGAGGCATACGGGCAGGCCAAGCGGCTGCGGTACTGGCTGGAACAGCGCGGGGTCGCGCACGTGCTGGCGACCAAGATCAACGACACCGTCGTCACCGCCCGGGGCGCTGACATCCGTGTTGATGTGCTGGTGGCCGGTCTGCCGCGGCAGGCGTGGAAACGCCTGTCCGCCGGCCCGGGCGCCCACGGGCAGCGGATCCATGACTGGGCCCGGGTGCCGGTCCGGATCCGGTGGGAGAACGGCTTTGGCCACTGGGTCCTGGCCCGCCGCAGCGTCAGCAGCCCCACAGACATCGCCTACTACGTCTGCTATGGCCCGGTCAGCACCCGGTTGAGGGACCTCGCCCGGGTGGCCGGAGCCCGCTGGCAGGTGGAGGAGTGCTTCCAGGCTGCGAAGAACGAGTGTGGCCTGGACCACTACCAGGTCCGCCGTTACGACGCCTGGTACCGGCACATCACCCTGTCCATGGCCGCACTCGCCGCACTGACAGCCATCCGTGCCCAGGAACTACCAAAGGGGGCGGCAACCCTGGACAAACCTGCCTGATACCCCTGTCCGTTGCAGAGATCCGCCGCCTGATCGGACTCCTCCTCCACCCACAACACCTCACCCCGACCCACCACCTGCACTGGTCATGGTGGAGGCGACTCAGCCAAACCCGCGCCCGCTACAGCCACTACAAACGACGAGGCCACACCCCATAACTGTGATTGCAGTATTAGGCGTCGCGGGCGGCAGCGGTGTTCGGGGCGGTGTCCAGGCCGTGGAGGAACGTCAGGGTGCGGTCGAGGAACAACGCGGTGGCGGCGGCGTCGTAGGACGACAGGGAGCTGTCGGCGAACAGGTGCCGGTCGCCGGGGTACAGGTGCAGTTCTGCGTCGGGGACCTCGGCGACGAGGTCTCGGGCGGCGTCCGCGTCGCCCTCCTCGGTGAACAGGCGGTCCGCCTCCATGGCGTGGACGCGGACCGGGAGCCGCTCCGGCCACGACCCGAAGAAGGAGGCCGGCACGCACGCGTGGACGAACACGGCACCGAGGGCGCCCGGTCGGGTCTGGGCCAGTTTCTGCGCGGGGAGCACCCCGAGGGAGAAACCGATGTACACCTGCTCGGCGGGCGAGTCGTTCACTGAGCGGACGCCGCGTTCGAGCAGCTCGCCGCTGCCGACCTTGGTCATGTACTCGACCCCCTCGTCCAGGGTCTCAAAGGTGCGGCCCTCGTACAGGTCGGGGGTGTGCACGCGGTGCCCCCGGGCGCGCAGTTCGTCGGCGAAGGCCCTCACCCCGGGGGTGAGGCCCTGGGCGTGATGGAACACGGTCACTTCGGCCATCGTGGACCTCCAGTGGTGTCGGGACGGCTTCCGGCCCCGGATCGGAATTCGGAATGACGGGCGCGAGCGCCGTCACACGATAGCGGCGACCCCCGGCCCGGAGATCGCCGCCGTACCCGCACGCCCCCGTGCCGCCCACGGTCCCAAGTCGTGGGCGGCACGGGGCGGAAGAGGGAGAGACGGAGCGGATTTCTCACAAGGGGTAGGCCGACACGGCACTCTTGCTATACGTTCCGTCTAACAGCTTGCTAGACACAAAGTCTAACAAGCGGCGAGGGAGGCACCGGGCAACCACGGACCCCGCCGGGCGGATACGGGGCGGGGCGGTGGACCGGCGTCGGGGCGATCTGTCGATTCAAGGAGCCGCATCATGGCAAGCAGCACCGTTCGGCCGGAGGACCGGGACCGGCTCGACGAGCACGACGTCGCGCGACGCCTGCTCGAATCGTCGGCGAGGCTCTCGTACGACCCGGCCACCGAGGTGGACTGGGACACCCCGCTGGACAAGGACTTCCACGGCGCCAGCCCCGAGTGGAGCACTCTCTACGGCACGGCGTACTGGAACGAGCTGACCGACGCCCAGCGCAAGGAGCTGACGCGGCAGGAGGCCGCCTCGGTGGCCGCCACCGGCATCTGGTTCGAGATGATCCTGCAGCAGATGGTGCTGCGCGACATCTACACGACGGACGCGACGGACCCGCGGTTCCAGTGGGCCCTCACCGAGATAGCCGACGAGTGCCGGCACTCCATCATGTTCGCCCGCGGCGCGGCGAAGCTGGGCGCCCCCGCGTACCGGCCGCGCCGTGCGGTGGTCGAGCTGGGCCGGGCCTTCAAAACCCTGGCGTTCGGCGAGGCCGCGTATGCCGCGATCCTGGTCGCCGAGGAAGTGCTCGACGTCATGCAGCGCGACTGGATGCGGGACGAGCGGGTCGCACCGTTCGTGCGCACCATCAACAACATCCATGTCGTGGAGGAGTCCCGGCACATGAAGTTCGCGCGCGACGAGACCCGCAGGCGCCTGCGGAGCGCGGGCCCCGTGCGCCGGCAGCTCAACGCGTTCGTGATCGCGGTCGCGTCCTACTTCATCGTCACCAGCATGGTGAACCGGGAGGTCTACGCGAACGCCGGACTCGACACCCGGCGCGCGCTCGCCGAGGCCGGGGCCAACGAGCACCACAAGTCCCTCATGCGGTCCAGCTGTTCGGGCCTGATGGAGTTCCTGGCCTCGGCCCGCCTCCTCACCAAACCCGCGCTGGCCCTCTACAAGCGCGCCAACCTGATCTGACCCGCGCACCCGTGCCCCCGCGCACCCCCGCGCCTGTGCACCCCCGTACCCGAAGCATCCGCGCATCCGAGCCGAGCGACCCGAGCTGACGAGATGACCTACGCCATCACCCAGACCTGTTGCAGCGACGCCACCTGCGTCGCCGTGTGCCCCGTCAACTGCATCCATCCGACGCCGCAGGAACGGGCGTTCGGGAGCACGGAGATGCTGTACGTCGACCCGAGGGCCTGCATCGACTGCGGCGCCTGCGCCGACGCCTGCCCGGTCGACGCGGTCTTCCCGGTGGACCGTCTGCCCGAGGGGCAGGAGGAGTACGCCGCGATCAACGCGGCGTACTTCGCCGGCCGGGAGCCCGTGTCGGGTGACCCGGGGCCCAACTTCCACCACTGGGACGCGCCTTCGTTCGAGCGCAGCCTGCCGGCCGACTTCGCCCCGATCCGGGTCGCGGTCGTCGGTACGGGACCGGCGGGCATGTACGCCGCGGAGGACCTGCTGCTGCACACCAACGCCGAGGTGACCCTGGTCGACCGGCTGCCGGTGGCCGGCGGGCTCGTCCGGTACGGCGTGGCGCCCGACCACCCCGCGACCAAGAAGGTGGGCGACACCTTCGCGCGCCTCCACGCCCATCCCCGGGTGCGGATGCACCTGGGGGTCGAGATCGGCAGGGACGTCACGGCGGAGGAGCTCGCCGCCCACCACGACGCGGTGATCTACGCCGTGGGCGCCTCCACCGACCGCCGCCTCGGCATCCCGGGCGAGGAGTTGCCCGGCAGCATCTCGGCGACCTCGTTCGTGGCCTGGTACAACGCCCATCCCGAGGTCGCGCCGGACGCCGTCGACCTGTCATCGGAGCGGGTGGTCGTGGCCGGCAACGGCAATGTCGCGCTCGACGTGGCCCGCATCCTCGTCACGGACCCGTCGGTGCTGGCGGGCACGGACATCGCCGATCACGCCCTCGCCGCCCTGCGCGCCTCGAAGGTACGCGAGGTGGTGCTGCTGGGGCGGCGCGGCCCCGAGCACGCGGCGTACAGCGCTTCCGAGTTGCTCGCGCTGCGGCACCTGCCGGGCGTGGAGCTGGTCATGGACGACCACGATCCGCGCACCGGCGCGGCCGTCGACGGCGCGGCGGCGGACGGGAAGGCCGCGCTGCTGCGGGACGTCGCGCGCGAAACGGTGGACTGGTCGCAGGCCCCGCCGTCGGGGCGGCGCATCGTGTTCCGGTTCCACTCCGCCCCCCTCCGGGTGCTGGGCGACGACGCCGTACGGGGAGTGCGCGTGACGGGGGACGCGGGCGAACTGGACATCCCCGCCGGGGTGTTGCTGCGGGCGGTCGGCTACCGCGGCGTCCCGGTGGCGGGACTGCCCTTCGACGAGACGACCGGCACCGTGCCGCACGAGGGCGGGCGCGTGACGGGGCGGTCCGGGACGTATGTCGTCGGCTGGATCAAGCGCGGGCCCTCGGGCGGGATCGGTGCCAACCGCGCCTGCGCCGCGGAGACGGTCGGCACGCTCCTGGCCGATGCCGTCGCCGGCGCCCTGCCCGCTCCGGCACCCGCCCCCAAGGCGTTCGCCCGCCTGGTCCGGAGCCGCAGCCGTCATGTCGTCGACGCCAGGGGGCTGGCCGCCATCGAACGGGTCGAACTCGCACGGGGCCGCGACGGCGGACGCCCGCGGGTCAAGTTCGGCACGGTGGCGGAGCTGGTGGCGGCGGCGCGGGGCGGTCGCTGGAAGCCGTAGCACCGGGGCGGGAGCGGGTTCGCCGTACCCGGCCGACTCATCCCGGCCATCCCGCTGCCCGACCGCGCCGTCGGTCTCACGCTTCGTCGGCCTTCCGCTCCGTCCGTCTTCCGCGCAGGGCGCCGTCCGGGGCCAGGTGTGCGTCCGGGGCCGGGCGGCTCCCTCCCTTCGGTGCCGCCCGGCCCCTGAGCACCCTCGGGGCCCGTCCCGCCGCTCGGTGGTCCCGGTGGCCCCTGGTCCGCTGCCGGGATTCCGCACGCCGGGCCGCCGGGCCCCGACGAAAGTCCATGGGATCGCCGTCCGGGCCGCACGGCCGCACCGGTCCTGTCAGGCCGTCGGGTCGTGAGGCCGTCGGGCCATCAGGGCGTCAGGTCGTGTCGGGGTCGACCTCGACCCGGCCCCTGGCGCGCTTGCCGACCACGGCCGCCGCCGCGACCGCGCTGCCCGCGAAGGCCAGCGCGACCATCCACGGCCGGTCGAAGACATGCCGGGTCGCATGGTCGACGGAGTACCGGCCCGGCCCGGTCAGGCCGATCGCCGCGGCGGTGAAACCGAGGAACGCCGGGTACTCGTAGCCCCCGCCCTGCGCGAAGAATCCGGCGGGCGCGTGGACGGCCACGGCGCCCGCCATCGCCCCGGCCGCGGCCGCTCCGGCCGCGGGGGTGGCGAGGCCGAGGGCCAGCAGCACCCCGCCGCCCGCCTCGCCGAGCCCGGCGGCGACCGCACTGTGCTTCGGGGGGTGGAAGCCCATCGCCTCCATCGCGGCGGTGGTTCCTTCGATCCCTCCGCCGCCGAACCAGCCGGCCAGTTTCTGGGTGCCGTGCGCGGCCAGTACCGCGCCGGTGCCGACGCGCAGGACGAGCAGGCCGAGGTCGCGCCGGTTGAGGCAGGCCATGGGGGTCTCCACAGGGGTTCGGGTCTGGTGGTGGTACGTCACCTGCCCCGTACCGGGCGGATGCCGCTGTTCCACTTTCCGGCGTGCAGGGGCCCGACGTGCCCCGCTGGTACGCCGTCCGGGGGACGACCCGGCCCGCTGCACTGCGACGCATCTCATTATGCAACTTGTTGCACATGGGTATTTCGCTGGTCTACAACTGGCGGAACGACACTGCGCGAGGAGTCACCGCATGAGCCCGTACCCGAATCTGCTGAGCCCGCTCGACCTCGGGTTCACCACCCTCCCCAACCGGGTGCTGATGGGGTCGATGCACATCGGTCTGGAGGAGGTCGAGCACGGCTTCGAGCGAATGGCCGCCTTCTACGCGGAACGTGCCCGGGGCGGCGTCGGCCTGATGGTCACCGGTGGCATCGCCCCGAACGCCCGCGCCTGCTCCCTGCCCGGCGGGGCGAAGATGACCACCGGGGCGGAGGCCGAGCAGCACGCCCTCGTCACCCGGGCCGTCCACGAGGCGGGCGGCCGGATCGCCATGCAGATCCTGCACTTCGGCAGGTACGCGCACCACCCGGACCTGGTCGCGCCGAGCGCGATCCAGGCACCGATCAGCGCCTTCACCCCGCACGCCCTCGACGACGACGAGGTGGAGGAGACCATCGAGGACTTCGTCCGGGCGGCACTGCTCGCGCAACGGGCCGGGTACGACGGCGTCGAGATCATGGGCTCCGAGGGCTACCTGATCAACGAGTTCATCGCCGCCGCCACCAACCACCGCACCGACCGCTGGGGCGGCTCGTACGAGAACCGCATCCGGTTCCCCGTCGAGATCGTGCGCCGGGTCCGCGAGCGGGTCGGTGACGACTTCATCCTGATCTACCGGCTGTCGATGCTGGACCTGGTGCCCGGCGGTTCCTCGCTGGAGGAGGTCGTGCAGCTGGCCCGCGAGATCGAGGCGGCCGGTGCGACGATCATCAACACCGGGATCGGCTGGCACGAGGCCCGCATCCCCACCATCGCCACCTCGGTGCCGCGCGGCGCCTACACCTGGGTCACGGAGAAGGTGCGCGACGCCGTCTCCGTCCCCCTGGTGACGAGCAACCGCATCAACACGCCCGAGGTCGCCGAGGAGGTCCTCGCCTCGGGCCGGGCGGACATGGTCTCGATGGCCCGGCCGTTCCTCGCCGATCCCGACTTCGTCGCCAAGGCCGCCGAGGGCCGCGCCGACGCGATCAACACCTGCATCGGCTGCAACCAGGCCTGCCTGGACCACGTCTTCAGCGGCAAGGTCACCTCCTGCCTGGTCAACCCGCGTGCCTGCCACGAGACCGAGCTCGTCCTGTCGCCCACCCGCACCGTGAAGCGGGTGGCGGTCGTGGGCGCCGGGCCCGCGGGCCTCGCGTGCGCCGTCTCGGCGGCCGGGCGCGGGCACCGGGTGACGCTCTTCGACGCGGCCGAGGAGATCGGAGGCCAGCTGAACGTGGCCCGCAGGATCCCGGGCAAGGAGGAGTTCGACGAGACGCTGCGCCACTTCCGCACCCGGCTGCGGGAGGAGCGGGTCGAGCTGAGGCTCGGTACGCGGGTCACGGCCGACGCGCTCGACGGCTTCGACGAGATCGTCCTCGCCACCGGCGTCACGCCCCGCTCCCCCGCGATACCGGGCCTGGACCACCCCAGCGTGGTCGGCTACCTCGACGTCCTGCGCAACGGGGCACCGGTCGGCGAGCGGGTCGCGATCATCGGGGCGGGCGGCATCGGCTTCGACGTCGCCGAGTTCCTGACCGACCCGGGCGACTCGGCGAGCCTCGATCCCAAGGTGTTCTTCCGGCAGTGGGGCGTCGACACCGACTACCGCGAGCGGGGCGGGCTCCGCACGCCGGAACGGCCGAAGACCCCCCGCAGCGTCCATCTGCTCCAGCGCAGGACCGGCAAGGTCGGCGCGGGGCTGGGGAAGACGACCGGCTGGATCCACCGCACCGAGCTGCGGCACCGCGGGGTCACGACGGTCGCGGGCGCCACGTACGAGCGGATCGACGACGACGGGCTGCACCTCACGGTCGACGGCGAGCAGCGCCTCCTGCCGGTCGACACGGTCGTGATCTGCGCGGGCCAGGAGCCGAACCGCGAGCTGTACGAGGAACTGCTCGCCGCAGGCCGGCCGGCACGTCTGATCGGCGGCGCCGACGTGGCGGCCGAGCTCGACGCCAAGCGGGCGATCCGTCAGGGCACGGAGCTGGCGGCCTCCCTCTGACGGGCGCGGGGCGCTTCCCGCGAGGTCGGGGCGGGGGTGCCTCCGGCGGGGCGCGAGGAACTCTCCGCGTGGGTGGCCCGTCCCGAGGACCCGCGGCAGATCCGTGGCAGGTCCGTGATCCGCTCCTGCTGCGGATGTGGGCGGCGGCGGTCGTGGGGGCGCCCGGTCTGGACGCGGAACTCCGCCGCCACCTCGAACTGCACCGCCGGCAGCCGGTGGAGTGCCTGGAGATCGAGGAGCGGGATTTCCCGCCCGAACGGGACTCCGAGGAGAACCGGCTGCGCCACCCGGTGCTGCGCGGCGGCATCGATCTGGAGAACTTCTGGATCGGCCGGCTCACACGGGCCCTGGGCACCGCGCCCGACGCCGCGACCGATACGCCGGGGCCCGCGGAACGGTTCCCCGGCGAGGAACCGGAGCCGGGTGGGCCGACCGGCTGACGTCGGGCGCCGTCCCGCCCGTCGTTCCCGTCACGCCCCCGCCGACCGGCGTCCGGTCGGTTTCCGGCCGGAGCGCCGACGGGTCCAGCGGGCCCCGGCTCCCGATGACGACGCGCGAGGGCGTTCCCCTCCGCGCCGCCGCGGCACCCCGGGCGCCGACGGCCGGAGCCCGCGCCTGGGCGCGGCTGAGCAGGAACACCCCGCGCACCGCCGCCGCCGTCCCGAGCTGCTGTGCGCGCTGCGCGAGGCGCTGATCGCACCCGCCGCCTCGGCGATCGACGCCATGGTCCGGCGAGCCGTGGAACGCGGCGAGATCCCGGCGGACGCCCCCGCGGCGGAGTTCGTCTCCGCGCAGTTGCTGGGCGTGATGCGCGCCCGGCCGCTGCTGGAGGGGAAGTACGCGGACGAGAGGTATCTCACCCGGTTCG
Organism: Streptomyces sp. ML-6; assembly: GCF_030116705.1. Taxonomy (NCBI): domain Bacteria; kingdom Bacillati; phylum Actinomycetota; class Actinomycetes; order Kitasatosporales; family Streptomycetaceae; genus Streptomyces; species Streptomyces sp. ML-6. The sequence goes on along the minus strand of NZ_JAOTIK010000001.1, from coordinate 7,172,712 downwards.
TGGAGAGCGCCATCCTTCCCCCGCTCGGCCTGGGCGCGTCCGCGACCCGGCCACTCGAGCCGCGGGCCGTCCGTCCGAGCGGATGACGACGGCCCGCAGGCGCCGCACCGTGGGGACGGGGACGGCGCACCGTCCGGGCGGCCGGTGACTCCCCGGGAGTCACCGGCCGCCCGCGGTTCCACCCCTCCGCGCCGCCCTACGACTGTTCCACCAAACAAACGCTCGGTAGATTGTCCGGACCGGTCGGTGCGACCCCGGCCGCACGCGCACGTCGAGGACACACGCGCACGTCGAGGACAGTGGGGCGGACGATGGACATCGGCAATCCGATCGACTTCACGGGGCGGGCGGTGCTCGTCACCGGTGGCACGAAGGGCATCGGCGCCGCGATCGCCGGGGCCTTCCTGGACGCCGGGGCGGACGTACTGGTCTGCGGGCGGAGCGAGCCGCCGAAGCCCCTCGGGAGCGGCCCGCGCCGGGCGCACTTCCGGGCGGCCGACGTCCGCGACCCGGCAGCGGCCACCTCCCTGGTCGAGGCGGCGGCGGAACGGTTCGGGCGGCTGGACGTGCTCGTCAACAACGCGGGCGGCTCCCCGGACGCCGACGCGGCCACCATGTCGCCGCGCTTCGTCGAGAAGGTCGTCGCCCTGAACCTGCTGGCACCGTTCCACCTGGCACAGGCCGCCAACCGGATCATGCGGGAACAGCCCGGGGGCGGCTCGATCATCAACATCGGCAGCGTCTCCGCGCACACCCCCCAGCCGGGCACGGCCGCCTACACGGCGGCGAAGGCCGGGCTGCTGGCCCTGACCCGAGCCCTGGCCCTGGAGTGGGCGCCGCGGGTGCGCGTCAACCACATCACGGCCGGCCCGGTCCGCACCGGGAGCGCGGCGGCGGTGTACGGCGAGGGCGGCGTCGCCGCGGTGGCCGGGGTCATCCCGATGCGGCGGATGGCGGAGCCGGACGACGTGGCGCGCGCCTGCCTGTACCTGGCGAGCGGGCTGGCCCCGTACGTCAACGGTGCCGACCTGGCCGTGCACGGCGGCGGCGAGGCGCCGGCCAGGTTCCTCGCCGTACGGGACGGGCGGAACGGGTCACCGGGGGCGGAGCCCGACGACCGACCATTTTCGTCCCCTTGACGATAATGAGCCACTCCCCTTATCGTCCTCATGACGAGAAAAAGGGGGGCCGACATGGCCGACATCACCAGGCGCTTCGGCTTGCGCCATCTGCGCTCCGCGCCCACCGCGCACATCCGCCACCACAAGCGGGGCCGGCTCGCCCACGACGGCCCCGGGCTGAGCTTCTGGTACCGCTCGTTGACCGCGGCGCTCTCGGAGGTCCCGGTCAACGACCGCGAGCTGGCGATGGCCTTCCACGCCCGCACGTCCGACTTCCAGGACGTGACCGTGCAGGCCACCGTGACGTACCGGATCGACGACCCGGCCGAGGCCGCCGCCCGGCTGGACTTCTCGATCGACCCGGACACCGGGGCCTGGCGCGGCGCGCCGCTGGAGCAGATCGCCACGCTGCTGACCGAGACCGCCCAGCAGCACACCCTGGACGTCCTGGCCAGGACGTCGCTGGCCGAGGCCCTGGTGGACGGTGTCGCAGCGGTGCGCGACCGGGTCGCGGCGGGGCTCGCCGCCGAACCGCGGCTGCCCGCCACGGGCATCGACGTGGTGGCCGTGCGGGTGGTGGCCATCCGCCCCGAGGCCGAGGTGGAGCGCGCCCTGCGCACCCCCGCCCGCGAGCAGATCCAGCAGGAGGCCGACCGAGCCACCTACGAGCGCCGCGCCGTGGCCGTCGAACGGGAACGGGCCATCGCCGAGAACGAGCTCGCCAGCCAGATCGAACTGGCGCGCCGGGAGGAGCAGCTCGTCGAGCAGCGCGGCACCAACGCCCGTCGCGAGGCCGAGGAGAACGCGGGGGCCGACGGGGTGCGCGCCGAGGCGGAGGCGGCCCGCAAGGTGCGCCTGGCGCGGGCCGAGGCCGAGGCGGCGCGCGAGGTCGGCGCCGCACGGGCCGAGGCCCAGGCCGCCTGGTTGCGGGTGCACGGCGAGGTGGACGACGCGACCCTGCACGCCCTGGCCGCGACCCGGCTCGCCGAGAACCTGCCGCGCATCGACAGCCTCACCCTCTCCCCCGACGTGCTCACCGGCCTGCTCGGCAAGCTCGGTCGGCCCGGCCCGGAGACCCGGGCATGAGCCTGGCACCGCGCGCGGTACTGGTCCACCGCACCACCGAGTACGAGGAGCTGCTGGCCCGCCACGGCACGCACGGCCAGGCCGCGTTCTTCCTCTCCAGCCGCGGCCGGTCCATCGACGAGGTGGCCCGGCGGCACCGGCAGACCCGGCAGGCGCTCGCCGACGTGGCGGCGGCCGTGCCGCTCCAGTGGCGCCAGTCCCGGGTGGAGCGCGCGGACCTGGACCGTTTCCTGTTCGGCCCCGAGGACGTGGTGGTCGTCGTCGGGCAGGACGGGCTCGTGGCCAACGCCGCCAAGTACCTCTCCGGTCAGCCGGTCGTGGGCATCGACACCGATCCGGGGCGCAACCCGGGGGTGCTCGTCCGGCACCGGCCCTCCGACGCGGCCGCCCTGCTCAGGGCGGCCGTGGCCCCCGGCGGCGCGGCGGACGAACTCACCATGGTCGAGGCCGTGGCCGACGACACCCAGCGCCTGGTCGCCCTCAACGAGATCTACCTGGGGCCGCCCGGCCACCAGACCGCCCGCTACCGGCTCGGCCCGGACGCCCCCGACGCACCCGCCGAACCGCAGGCGTCCTCCGGCGTCCTGGTCGGCACGGGCACCGGCGCCACGGGATGGCTCCGCTCGCTGTGGCAGGAACGGCACAGCGAACTCCGCCTCCCGGCACCCACCGACCCGCGCCTCCTCTGGTTCGTGCGCGAGGCCTGGCCCTCCCCGGCGACCGGCACCTCGCTGGTCGCGGGTGAACTGGAGCGCGGGCAGGGGATGCGGCTCACCGTCGAGTCCGACCGGGTGGTGGCCTTCGGCGACGGGATGGAGGCGGACGCGCTGGAACTGACCTGGGGGCAGACGGTGCGGCTCGGCATCTCGGCGACCTCGCTGCGTCTGACCGTCTGACCGCCCGGCCGGGCGAGCGTCCGACCGGGCGACCGACCCACCGGACCACCTGGCCCCTGGCCACCGCCCGATTGAGCCGCCGTCCGATGGGACAGCCGGGGAGAACCGCCCCGGGGACGACCTCCCCCCTTGCCTTATTAACCATTTGCCTAGTGGTCATAGGCATAGCTAGCGTCCCCGGCATGAAGCCCATGAGTGAACAGGACATCCGCACGTCGTTCGTCAACTGCTCCAAGGGGGAGGCCAAGCGGCTGCCGCTCCCCCGCGACCTGGACGAGCAGCCCTGGGACGACCTGGACTTCCTGGGGTGGCGCGATCTCTCCGCCCCCGGACGCAGCTATCTCGTCACCGAGTACGACGGGAAACTCACCGGTGTGGCGCTCCGGTTCCCCTCCCGGCAGCGCGGTTTCCTGCACCGGAGCATGTGCTCGCTCTGTCTGACCACGCACCCGGGCAACGGCGTCTCCCTGATGACCGCCCGGCGGACCGGGGCCGCGGGCCGGGAAGGGAACTCGGTCGGCCTGTACGTCTGCACCGACCTCGCCTGTTCGCTGTACGTGCGGGGCAAGAAGGTCGCCGCGCCGGGCGCCCGTTTCAAGGAGTCCCTGACGACGGAGGAACAGGTGGAGCGGACCAGGGCCAACCTCGACGCGTTCCTGGCCAAACTCATCGACTGAGTCCGGGGCGGGGCCGAGGACCGAGGACCGGCAGCCGGTGACCTGCGGACGATGGCCGCGCGTGCGCCTCGGGCCGTCATCAGGTCGTCCTCGGGCCGTCATCGGACGGCTTCCGGTACGCCGCCGGGGGCCGCGGCGTCGGCGATGAAGGTGACGGGCAGGTGCTCGGGACCGCGCAGACCTCCCGGCCGCCAACGCAGCTCTCCGGGCGGCACGGCCAGGGCGAGGCCGGGCAGACGGCGCAGCACGGTGCCGATGGCGACCTGGCCCTCCAGCCGGGCCAGCGGAGCCCCCAGGCAGTAGTGGATGCCGTGCCCGAACGCGAGGTGGGCGTTGTCCTGCCGGGAGATGTCCAGGCGGTCGGGGTCGGGGAAGCGCTCCGGGTCGCGGTCGGCGATGGCTGACGCGATCAGCACCGTCGCCCCGCGCGGCACGGTCACGCCGGCGATGGTGACCTCCTCGCGCGCGAACCGGGCGATGCCCGGGTTGACCGGACCGTCGTACCGCAGGAACTCCTCGATCGCGCCCGGCAGCAGCGCCGGATCGTCCCGCAGCGCCCGCAGCTGGTCGGGGTGGGCGAGCAGGGCCGCGATGCCACTGCCGATCAGGTTGACGGTGGTGATGTAACCGGCCACCAGCAGCAGGAAGGCCATGGCGATCAGCTCGTCCTCGTCGAGTCGCCCCTCCTCGTCCCGCGCCGCGATCAGCGCGCTGAGCAGGTCGTCCTCGGGGCGGGCCCGCTTCTGTTCGAGGAGTCCGGTCAGATAACCGCGCATCCGCCGCCACGCCCGGTCCGTGCGGGCCGGGTCCGGCCGCTCGGCACCCCGCAGGATCATGTCGTCGCTCCACCGCCGGAAGTCGTCCCGGTCGGCGGCCGGTACGCCGAGCAGTTCGCCGATCACGGTGACCGGCAGCGGCAGGGCGAAGCTCTCGACGAGGTCGGCGCGGCCGTCCGGTCCGATCTCGTCGAGCAGCCGGTCGGCGATCTCCTGGACGCGGGGCCGCAGTCCGGCCACCCTGCGCGCGGTGAACGCCCCGGAGACCAGGCGGCGCAGCCGGGTGTGGTCGGGAGGGTCGGAGCGGAGCATGTTGCGCAGCGCCGACTCGCGGTCCGTGGCGGGCAGCAGTTCGACCAGCCGGGGGTCCGAAGCGTCGCGGAGGTCGCTGCTCAGGCGTGGGTCGGACAGGGCCGCCAGGCCGTCCTCGTACCGGGTGACCAGCCATGCCTCCAGGCCGCCCGCGATGACGGCGCGCCGTACCGGGCCGTCGTCGCGCAACTGCCGGTAGAGCGGGAAGGGGTCCGCCACGAAGGCCGGGTCGGTGTAGGGCAGGAGCACCGGCTGCTGGCTCATCATGCCTCCCGGAGGGCACACGGGCCTCCGCACGGACGCGAAGGGCTCCGTACCGCGTCGAGCTGCCGTGTCCAGCGTAATGCGCCTCGCACACCGCCGAGCGGCCGGACGGTGCCGCCGGGAACCCGCCCGGCCCGCGCCCGGCACACCGTCGGTATGATCATCGGCACTGTCCGGACGTAGCGCAGAGGCAGACGCACCGACTTGCCAAGTCGTGAACACGTCGGTTCGAATCCGACCGTCCGGGCAGCCCGGTCCTGTAGCGCAGAGGCAGTCGCCCCCTCCTGCTCGAAGGGAACACGCCGGTTCGAATCCGGCCGGGACCACCGGGACCGCCGGGGCGGGCGACGAGGGGCACGGAGGCGGAGGGGGCATGGTGCGGACCGGTGACGAGGAACGACTCGGCGACGAGGAACTGGCGGCCTTCCACCGGACGATCGGGAAGCTGCGCGCCCTGCCCGTCGACGACCCGGTGCGCCTGCGCGCCGAGCAGGTCGCCGCGTCCTTCACCCGCGACGGCCGCACGCGCCGCCGCAAGGCCCGCAGCGACGCCTGCGCCGAGGCCGACGCCGCGGTCGTCGCCGCCACCGCGACCGGAGCGCTCGCCCGGCGCGAGGACGCACCGCTGTCCGGCGGGAGCGGGACGGGCGGCGGGGTCTTCCACCGGCCCCGGCGCTGTTACGTCTGCAAGTCGTTCTACCGGCGGGTCGACGCGTTCTACCACGCGCTCTGCCCGGACTGCGCCGCCGACCACACCTCCCGTCGCGCCCTGTCCACCGATCTCACCGGCCGCCGGGTGCTGCTCACCGGCGGCCGGGTCAAAATCGGCTTCCAGCTGGCGCTGATGATGCTCCGCGACGGTGCCGAACTCCTCGTCACCTCCCGCTTCCCGCAGGACACCCTGCGCCGGTTCCGTGCGGAGCCCGGCAGCGGGGCGTGGCTCGACCGGCTCACCGTCGTCGCCGTCGACCTGCGCGACCCGCGCCAGGTCCTGGGGCTGTGCGAACGGCTCCACCGGGACGGCGAGCCGTTGGACATCCTCGTCAACAACGCCGCCCAGACCGTGCGCCGCCCGCCCGAGTCGTACGCGCTGCTCGCCGCCGGTGAGACCGGCGCGCTCCCCGAGGGCGCCTGGGCCGCCCCCGGCTACGCGCCGATGCGGGCCCTGGCGGCCCCCGCCGCCTCGGGTGCGCTCGCGCTGGTCCTCGCGGAGGCGGACGAGGCGGGACTGCTGCCCGACCCCGCCCCGGTGAACTCCTGGTCCGCCCGGATCGGCGAGCTGGACCCGGCCGAGCTGCTGGAGACCCAGCTCGTCAACGCCCTCGCGCCCGCCCTGCTGGTGGACCGGCTGCTGCCGCTGCTGCTCGCCTCGCCCCGGCCGAACCGGTACGTCGTCAACGTCACGGCCGTGGAGGGCCGTTTCGCCGTGCGGCGCAAGACCGCCGGGCATCCGCACACCAACATGGCGAAGGCCGCGCTGAACATGCTCACCCGTACCAGTGGCCCCGAACTCGCCGCGCGGGGCATCCACATGTGCAGCGTCGACACCGGCTGGATCACCGACGAGAACCCGGTGCCGAAGAAGAACCGGATCGCCGCCGAGGGCTTCCGCACCCCGCTGGACATCGTGGACGGGGCGGCGCGGGTGTACGACCCGATCGTGCGGGGCGAGGCGGGTTCACCCGTGTCGGGCGTCTTCCTCAAGGACTACCGGGAGGTGGCGTGGTGACCGGTCCCGCCGGGGACGCGCCCTTCGCGGGTGTCCCCCACGTCCTGCCCCGCTCGATCGCCGACCTCGGCCCGCTGATCGACTGGCTGCGCGGCGGCGCGGTCACCGACCGACGGCTCGACTTCCCGGCCGGGACCGCGATGCCCGACGGCCGGCTCGACCTGTGCAAGCAGGCCCTCGGCCCCGAAGGAGCCGCCCTGATCGCCGAGGCCCTCGGCGACACCGCGGCCCCGGCCCGGGTCCGGCACCTGCTCCTGGGCACCGACGGGCTCGGCGACGACGGCGCGACGGACGTCGCCGAGCGGACCGTCGGAGCGGGCATCGAGACCCTCTACCTGGGCTGCAACGGCATCACCGCGGGCGGCGCGTGCCGGATCGCGGACAGCCTGCGCGCCTCCGAACACGTCGTCAGCGGGGTCTGGCTCAAACGCAACCCGCTGGGCACGGGCGGCGGACGGGCCGCGGCGGACCTCGTCGCCGCCGCGTCCGGGCTGCGCACCCTCGACCTGGTGCAGACCGGCCTGGACCCGGCGGGCCTCGCGGTGCTCGCCGAGGCCCTGCTCGGGGCCGTCGCCTCCGGGCGCCGGGTGGAGCGGCTCTTCGTCGGCGGAAACCCGCTCGGCCGTACCGGCGCGGCCCCGCTGGCCGCACTGCTCGCCGCCGGGGCGGTCGACGAACTGTACGCGTCCGCAGCCCGGTTGGGCGACGACGGGGCGCTGCTCCTGGCCGACGCCCTGGAACGCGCCCCGTACGGCCGTACCGCCCGGCTCTCCGTCGCCAGCAACGGTGTCGGGCCGCGGGCCGCCGCCCGGCTCGTCGCCGCGGCGGCCGGCGCGGGCGTCGAGCTCCTGGACCTCGGCCGGGTCCGGGCCGCCGGGACCCTCGGCGCGGCGGACAACCGCCTCGACCTCGCCGCCACGACCGCGATCGGCGAGAGCCTGGCGGCCCGGGAGCACCGCCTCACCCATCTCGTCCTCTCCCACACCGGACTGCGCAGCCGCGAGGCGCACCGGCTCCTGGACGCCGCGCCCCGGGCCGCCACCCCGACCCGCTTCGTCCTCGGCAAGGGCATCGCGACCAGTGTCCGGCACCGGCTGGACGCGTTCAGCGCGCATCTGCCGCGGCCCGCGGTCTCCGCGGACGTCGAGGCCGTACGCAGTGTCCACCGGACGCCCCCGCCCCGGACCCCGTAACTTCGGCGGGGTCCCGGCCGCCCCGCGAGCCCGCCGGGACCGACCGGAGACTCCGGGACCGGAGCCACGGGGGTGGGCGAGAGCCGGACGCACAGCGCGGGTGCCGGTACCGACGGGTGCGCCATCCGCGGCAGTTCGCCGTGCACCGACATGTCCGTGGCGACGAAGACCGGGTGGTCCACCGGGTCCAGGCCGTGCGCCAGCAGGTCCTCCCGGTAGAGTGCGTGGATCTCGCGCGGGTCGATGCCCACCGGTCTGCCGTCCCTGAGCGGGAGTGCCTCCGTGCCGAGCCGGGCCATCGCCACGTGGTTGATGGAGACCTCCGCCGCCAGGGTGAACACCGGGTCGCCCCGCAGTTCCTCCTCCACGAACAGGTGCCGGCGGACCAGGTGCCGCGCCTCGTGGAACAGGCGGCCGTCCCCCGCGCTCCCCGTACGCCGTCCCGGCTGCCCCTCCGCGCTCCGTCGCCCGTGCTCGTCATGAGTGCCCGTGCACGGGGACGCTGTTTCCGCCCGGACGATTCGCCTAGGATCGACCGCAGGGCGGGGTCGTAGCGCAGGGGCAGTCGCACCGGTCTCCAAAACCGGAACACGCTGGTTCGATTCCAGCCGCCCCGCCTCCCTCCCCTCGCCCGCCGCCAGGTCTCAGGCGAGGGCGCCCGCGGTCGCGATCAGCTCCGGGACGGTTCCCGTGAACGTCGGCAGCAGTTGCGCCAGGGCGGCCCACGCCTCGACGTTCGCCCCCAACGAGTCGCGCACCAGGGGCCGCAGTACGTCCTCGGCCACCCTCTGCCGGGTGGGGAACGCCCAGCGGCCGGTGTCGAGGACGCACAGCACCGTGCGGGCCGGACGCCACTCCCGTACGTAGGTCTCCGGGCCGTCGACGATGCCCGCGAGCCGCATCCGGTGGGCGTGGCCCGGGTGGGTGGAGAAGCGTTCCCTCAGAACCGGTGGGCAGTCGGGCCGCAACGCGAGCGCCCATCGCGTGTACCCGGGCAGCGGCTGCTCGGTGTCGGCCGCGATGACGCGCGGCCAGTCCCCGCGGCCCAGCGAGCGGGCGGCCCGGCGGCCCTGGCGCATGGTCCTCGCGGCCCGCAGCGCGGGGATCAGTTCCGCTGCGGGAAGCTGCTCGGCGTTTTCCGTGCGGAGCCGGTACCGCAGCGTCTCGGGCAGCGGGACGGGTTTCTTCCTGCCGGGCCCGAAGGATTCGCCGTGGAGGACCGCCGACTTCAGCCCCGGGGGCAACCCGTCGGCCAGGACGAGGAGTTCGTTCAGGTCCGCCCGGTCCTCCTCCAGGACCCACAGCCGGGCGGAGACCGGCAGCGCGTCGGCCGAGAGCCGTGACAGGTTGGTCCAGCGGAGTTCGGGAACGAGCCCGCTCGGCCGCTCCGCGACCCCGATCCGCTCCCTCACCGCTTGCCGGACCTCGTCCGCCCCGGCCAGACAGACCAGTACGTCGAGTGCCCTGTCCGTATCGCGGTCGTGCCGCATGGCTCCGCTCCCCCCTCGCGTTCCCCGGGCCGCGCCCGCCCCGGTCGGGGCGGCCCGGGGAAAGAGTACGGGACCCCGCCCCACCAGGCAGAAACCCCCTCGTGCCCGTGGCGTCCCGCGACTGGGCGGGCCGCGGCGGCCGTTTCACGGGCCCGCGAACAGGTGGCGGGGCCACGGCTGCGGCAGACCGCCCGCAGCGTCACGGTCACCGCGATTCCCGCCGGAAGTCCGCAGGTCCGGGCTGCCGGGACGCCGTCACCGAGGGTGGCGAACAGGCGCGACAGTCCCCATACGCAGCCGTGCTGTCCGTCGCCTCGACCGTGTCCGCCCGAACCACCTGGCCGGGTGAAGGTTACGGCGCGTTGACCACCTGGTGATCACGTTCACGACAACTCTCGTGTGCGTCATATGAACTGATGGAGCATCAGTTCATGGGGCATCCGTGGCGTGCCGCGGAGCTCCTGGCGAAGGCCTCGAGGAGTTCGTCGAAGACCTCGGCCGTCGGGGCGTCGATCGGGGCGGGCCGGCCGTCGCCGCGCTTCGGAGGGGTGAGTTTGAAGTACGCGGTGCCCAGTGCGCCCCGGCAGGCGTGCGACCGGGTGCGGGAGCCGGTGACGCTGCCGGGGTAGCGGTCGTCGAGGTACTTCTCCTGCAGGGCGGAGGGGCCGTAGTACGCGTTGAGGCGCACATGGTCGTGCTCGCCCCGGTTCACCCGGCATTCCTCGGTCAGGGCGCGGCCGGCCGGGTACTCGTCGACGGTGACGACCCGGGCGAGCCGGGCGGTGCGCGGGCTGACGACGTCCCGGCAGGTGGCGTCGGCCCCGGCGGCCGGGCGGGTCGCGACGCCGGTGCGGTCGACCGTTTCGGGTCGCGTACCCAGGGGCCCTTCGCAGTCGAAGCGTTCAGCCGCGCGACGAGCGGTCTCGGTGGCGAGGCGGGCGACATCACGTATCTGACTACCGGTCAGCTCGCCGGCGTCCCTCGTCGCCTTGGTGAGGACGAGCAGTCCCTTGCCCGGGAGCGGGGCGCAGTCCACGAGCACGGCGGCTTGGGGACTTCCGCGGAAGGCGACCGAGCCGTTCCAGCCGTGCCCGATCGGCGCCGCGCCCGGCTCCTCGGCCGCTCCTGAGCTCCGGTGTGCGGCGGCGGGCCGTATCTGCAAGCGCAGCGTGGCGCTCCGGTCGTCGTTCCCGGCCCAGACCGAGCACCAGTCCGTCTCGTGGCCGACCCACTCCCCCGTGTGTCCGTTGCCTTCCAACTCGGCGCCGTCGAAGAAGTTCCGGGCCTCCTCGATGGCGACGGACCCGTGGCAGGCGTCGTCGAGGCCGTTGTCGGATCCGTCGCGGTTTCCGATACCCCAGGCGAGCACCCCTCCCGCGAGCGCCAGGACGACCACCGCGGCGATGACGACGCACTTTCGGCGCGGGCGCGGATTCATGTACTCCTCGTTCCTGTCGGCTCCGTGGGGCCGAAGCGGCGCGGCGGTGACCGGGATGACCCGTGCCCGGTACTGCCGGAACGGGGCGGGGGGCCGGTTCCGTCCGTCCACGGCACCGCCCGACCATGTCGGCCCCGGCCACCCCCGGGAATGACCGAGGGGCCGTTCCGGTTTCCTCCGGACCAGCCCCTGATCTGCGACTCTCACGAGTCGGGACGACAGGATTTGAACCTGCGACCCCTTGACCCCCAGGAGTGAGAGTCGAGGGTATTTTCTGAATATAACAGACTTTATTGAGTTGCGTGTTGTGCATATGGGGCCCTGCCTTTCAGGACTGCGCACACCGTGTGGTCCCCAACTGGTCCCCAAGACCGCACCCGGACTGAGGCTGACCCGATCCGCTCCCTTCACACCTCGCCAAGAGACGCGGGTCAGAGAACGCTTTCTCAGTCGGCCGGTCCCGCCCGCGCTCCGCCCGGACCCAAGTCCCGCCCGGCAGTCACCGGCCAGTTGAAGAGCCCAACCTGATTGGTCGGCCGGGACATCGGCGTAACGACTTGGACTAACTGATCATTTCAGAGGGTGTTGAGTCCCGTCCCTGGTGATGTGGTGTCGCTCTTTCGTGGGTGATGGATCGGTTCCACCCTCGCGTCATGTCGTGTGTCTGGTGGGGGCGCGGGCATGGAACGGATGCCGTACGCAACCGACTTGTCCGAGAAGCAGTGGGCGTTGATCGAGCCGCTGGTCACCGTGTGGAAGCAGGATGGGGTGTCGCGGTCGGCGACCGGGGACCGGGGCTCCTGTGACCTGCGCGAGGTCGTGAACGCGCTGCTCTGCCAGAACCGGACGGGCTGTCAGTGGCAGCTCCTCAGCCTGCCACCAGCGCTCGTGCCTGCCAGCGGCCGGCGCGGTGCTCGATTTCGATCGGATGATCGAAGCACTCGCTCACCAGCCGGGTCGTCAGCACCTCGGGGGCCGGTCCCGACGCGTGCACCCGGCCGTCCTTGACCAGCATCGCGTGAGTGGTCGTGGTGGGCAGCTCTTCGAGGTGGTGCGTCACCAGCACGGTGGCGAGGTCCGGTCGTGCCTGGTGCAGCTCGTCGATCGTGGTGAGGAACTGCTCGCGCGCCGCGACGTCGAGCCCGGTGGATGGCTCGTCGAGCAGCAGCAGGGGCGGGTCGGTGAGCAGTGCGCGTGCGATGAGGGCGCGGCCTCGTTCACCCTGGGACATCGTCGGCCAGGTCGCCTTTTCGAGGTCCGCGAGGCCGAGCATCCCGATCAGCTCGTCGGCCCGGTTCCCGGTTTCTTGGTCGGGTGCCCATCTCGGCATGAGCTCTGTCGTGCCGGTGGCTCCCGTGAGGACCACTTGGCGGACCGTGAGTGATGACCTCAGCGGGTGCCTCGGATTGACGTGCCCGATGGACTCGCGCAGCTCTCGGATGTCGACCCGTCCGAGCGTGCGGCCGAGCACGTGCACGCTGCCGCGGCTCGGGTGCTCGATCGCGCCGCACATGCTCAGGATCGTGCTCTTGCCCGCGCCGTTCGGACCGATCATCGCCCAGCGGTCCCCGGCCCGAACGGTCAGGTCGATGCCGGTGAGGATCTGCCGGGACTCCCTGACGAAGTCGACGGCTTCGAGGCGGAGGATCTCCCGATCAGCCATTGGCGTTCTCCAGTTCGATCGCCGGGTCCTGAGGCTCGGCGCTCGTCTCGGAGCTGCTCCGACGCTCTTTGAGGACGAACGAGAGCGCGAATCCGGCCACGAGCAGGGCGGCGACGATCATGAAGACCGTCTGGACGCCGGCCTTGTCCGCGACGGATCCCAGCAATGGGCTGACCAGTCCCCCGAGCGAGAGCGTCAGTCCGAGGGTGACGCCGCTGGCCATGCCGATCCTGTTCGGCAGGTAGGAGTGCGACAGGGTGATCTGCGCGGCAAAGGGCAGGAACAGGCTTGTGCCCAGGACGGCAGTCGCGATGATGACCACGAGCGGTGATGGGGCGAGCACGATCGCGATGGCCGAGACGGCGGCCAGCAGGTAGCCGGTGCGGATGATGCGCAGCCGCCCGAAGCGATCGGCCAGCCAGCCGCCGGCGAGGGTTCCCACTGCGCCGGCGGCGGGGAACAGCGAGAGTGCGATCGACGCGAAGCCCGTGCTCACCTCGAACCGCTCGATCGAGTACAGCGCGATGAAGGTCGAGGTGCCGACGTAGGCGATCGACCAGGTGGCCAGCACCGCGGTGAGCCACAGGAAGGCCCGCCAGTCATCGGGAATGGAGGCCCTCGACGTCGCAGGAGTTTGCTCGGCGGGCGTTGTCCGCGAGAACAGGTGCCGCCAGGAGACCAGCGCGTACACCAGTCCGAGCACCACGGCGGGAATGATGAGGAAGCCGGACCCCGAGAGGCCGAATGCGCCTACGACGAGGATCACGGCCGACGGGGCGAGCGCCACGCCGACGTTCCCACCCACGGAGAACAGGCTCATCGATCCACTCGTGCCGCCGCCGAGCTCGCGCGCCTCCATCGTCGCCGCCGGATGGTATGCGGCGACGCCGATCCCGGAGATCGCCACCACGATCCAGACGGCCGCGTACGAATCGGCGACGATCCCGCTCAGGGCGATGCCGGCGCCGGCGGCGAGGAGTCCGGCGAGGCTCATCCATCTCATTCCGTAGCGGTCGCCGAGGTAGCCGAACACCGGCTGAGCAACGCTCGACAGGGCGGTCGCGGCGAGGGTGATCCCTGCAACTGCGGCGTAGGAGTACTCCGCGTGGAGCACGAAGAACGGCAGCAGCGCGGCGACCGCGCCGGTGTAGAAGTCGTTCGCGGCGTGAGTGGCGGTCAGTGCCCACAGGCCCAGTCTGTGGCGAGTGCGAGGAGAGGACGTGCTCATGCGCTTCTTTCGATTCGGAGCGCGCGGACATGGCGCGCATCGGACGAGGGGACCGGCAGGGCTCAAAGTCACTCCGCGCACAGGTCGGCCGGTCGATCGGTCGGGTCAGTTCCTGGCGCGGCGACGAAGGAGAAGTCGTTGGGGCATGGGCTAGACTCTACACAACTTCTCAGACAAGTAGCGAAGTGGAGATCCCATGGCACAGGTGACGCGCACGCCGCTCGCAGAGCAGGCGGCGGACCTGCTCCTCGAGCGGATCCGCGCGGGCGAATGGCCGCTCGGCTCGAAGATCCCGGGGGAAAACACGCTCGGCCCCCAGCTCGGCGTGGGCCGATCGACCGTGCGCGAAGCCATCCGCCGCCTCGCGGGCCAGGGCGTGCTGGCGACCCGCCAGGGGGCCGGCGTCTTCGTGGCCTCGCTCGACGTCGTCGAAGACTGGAGCGAAGCACTGCGACGGGCGGACATCAATTCCGTGATCGAAGCCCGCATCGCGATCGAGGTCGAAGCAGCGGCTCTCGCCGCCGAGCGGCGCACAGCCGCCGAGCTGCGCGCGATGAAGCGGGCCGGCCACGAGCGCGACGCACAGCGCACCGACGTCGACGCGCACGTCGATGCGGACATCGCGTTCCACCGAGCGATCGTCGCAGCGGCGCACAACCCGATCCTCGTCGACCTCTTCGACAGCTTCACTCCGCGCAGCCGCCAAGCGATGATCGACATGCTGCGCCTGCGCGGCGAGTTCGGAAGCGACGCCGACCAGCACGCGCACATGAGCGTTCTGGAGGCGATCGCTGCTCGGGACAGCCAGAAAGCCGCCGCCCTCGCGCGTGAGCACTTGCTCACCCTCAAGACGGAGTGAGGGCACCAGCAATCATTTTGCATTCTCCGTTCCGGAATGATGTGGCGTGGTCGTCATGGGACGACCACGCGCATTCGACGAGACCGCGGTCTTGGATGCCGCCGCCGGCGAGTTCCGGGCGCACGATTTCGACGGGACTTCCACCGAGCAGCCGTGCGAGGCGGCAGGCGTGCGGTGCAGCAGCCTCTACAACGCGTTCGAGTCGAAGGACGCACTGTTCGAGCGAGCCCTCGGGCGCTGCATGGAGGTGGTCCGCGAACGGCAGGCCGCGATCTCATACGCCGGGGGCATGCGGTATCCGGACGGGGGGAGGCTGTCCGCCGAGCGGCGCAGGCGCCGGGAAGGGGTACGGATGCGGGCCATTGCCCTCTTTGATGAGGACGTGGAAATCCCGTGTGCAGCCCGGGAGTTACGGGTGAGTGGGGAAGTCGGTCTGCCAGTGGCGCCGCGCCTGGAGGACGGGTGGGCGCGCGGCGCTGCGTTCCAAAGGCCCCTGCGGCTGTGGGCTCGGCCCGCACCTGCAGGCCGAGCTCGCGACGGGGCTTGATGAGGGGCCGGCCGCGCACGGTGGGGCGGACGGCCGGGTGTGGACCGCCGCGCGGGTAGGCACGCCGATCGGGCGGAAGTTCCGCCTCTCCTGCAGTGTTTCCGGGGTCACTCGGCTGCTGCACCGCATGGGCTGCGGCGTGCAGATGCCCGCCCGGCCCGCCGCCGAACGCGACGAGGACGCGATCACCGCATGGCGGGAGGCGGCCTGGCAGGAGGTGGAACCCTCCGGGCGGCGACCGGCGCGTTCGTCTGCTTCGAGGACGGAGCGGGCGTGACCGGTCGGCCGCCCGAGGGCCGTACCCGGGGCCGGCGCGGCATCACCCCGAGGGTCAAGGTGTCCGGCCCCGGGGGCGTCTCTCGGTGGCCGGTCTGCTGTGCTTCCGGCCGGGCCTGCCCGCCCGTCCGTGCTACCGGCTGCGTCGGCATACCGGCCGCAGGGGCGAGCGGCGCTCGCCGGGCGAGGCGGACTGCATACGCCTGGTGGACGGCGCCCACCAACTGCTCAAGGCCCCACTGATCGTGGTGCGGAACCGGCTGAACACCCACCTCTCCAAGACGATGAAGGCACTCGTTGCCGGGCGGGGCCGGCTGACGGTGGTCCTGCGGCCCGGTTACGCGCCCGCCCTCCACCCGGTCGAGGGCCTGGGGCGCACACCAAGCGAAGCCTGACCAACCTGGCCGCCCCCACCCCCGACGAGCTGGAGACTCTGCTCCGCAGGCGGCTCAAAGCGCTGCAGTACCGGCACGGCGTCCTCGGCGGACTCCTCGCCGGGACAGACCTCGCTCCCGATGGACCGGACAGACCCTGATACGCCGAAGTCAGTAACGGAAACGGTACGCGCCTCATACCCCCGTGCCCGAACCCGCAGGATGTTGCTTCGGAGTCCGCATCCTCATGCCAGCGGAGTGGTCTTCCCTTTCCGCCGGGCTCTCGGCATCGTGTGGAGCGCATCACAGAACGTCTGTTCACGCGGGGTGCCGGGCCCCGGGTGCGCTTGCGCGCGCCTGGATGAGGGCACCCCGGTGGCGGCCCGCCCATGAAGGAGAAACATGCCCGAATTCAGACAGCCCGGTTGGACCAGGGGCATCGGCCCGCTCGACGAGAGCGCCGGTGGCCGGGTGTTCGGGGGCGCGTCCCCGGTCGCCGCGACCCCGGCCGTCGTGGCCACCGCGAGTGCCGTGGTGGTCGCCTTCGCGGCCGGCGTAGCCACCCGCGCGCTGGCCGGCGGTAGCGACATCGAGCTCCCGATGTAGGCGGCGGCACCCCGCCCCCCGTATCGGCCGGGGAAGACGCCCGGCGCGTGGCCCGGACACCCGCCGCTCCCACCGGGGCGGCCCGTCCCGACCCCCTCCCGTCGGAGCCGTGTCCCGTCAGGGGCCGCCCGCGTCGGTTGCCGTACCCATGACGGCTCCACGACGCGAAGGCCGTCCGTCGGCCGGGTACGCGGCCGACGGCACTCGGCGCCCCGACCTGTGGGTCCGTCCCGTCGGCGCCGCCCGCCCATGACGTCACCCCACCGGCCGCCCACCAGCAAGGAGAAGTCCTTGAGCACCGCTTCGATACCGGCCGTTCTGTCCGAGACCGGTGCCCTGTCCGAGTCCGACCCCGGCCGGGCGCCGCTCGACACCGTTCCGGTCGCCTCCGTCACGTTCACCATGACGGCCTGCGTCGACATCTCGGTCTGCCTCACCGGAAGCACCACACAGCTCCCGCAGTAGGCCCGACGGGCCGCCCGCTGCGGGTGGCCCGGCACCTCATCAGTACCCGACACCTCACCAGTAGGAGAGTTTCATGAGCAGATCCTCGGCTCCGGCCGTCCTGACCTCGACCGGTGCCCTGACCGAGTCCGACCCCGGCGTGACGCTGCCGGCCCTCGCGCCGGTCGCCGCGACCCCGGTGGCCATCGTGGCCGGCGTGGGAGTCGCGTTCCTCGCCGGTTACGCGGTTGGCCGCACGGCCGGGAGCGACATCGAACTCCCGATGTAGTCGCGTTTCCCCCGACACCAGACCATTTCGTTCCATCACTCCAGTGAGGAGAACCCTGTGAGCACGTCTCCGACACCGGCCGCCCTGCGCGGTGCCGGCGGTCTGTCCGAGTCCGACCCCGGCCGGGCGCTGTCGACCTTTGCGCCGGTCGCCGCGACCCCCGGGGTCGTGGCCGGCGTGGCCATCGGCGTCGCCCTGGTGAACGCCTTCGTCGCCGGTTACAACTACACCGGCAGCGACATCGAGCTCCCCATGTGAACCCATTACGCCGTCCCCGTCCCCGGTGGGGACGCCCCGTGAACGCGGCGGCGTCCCAGGGGGCGGTGGACCGCCCCGGCGGCACGGGCGCCGAACGGTAGGCCCGTCGCCCCCGGCCCCGGCACGGGGAGCCGCGGCCACCGTGCCGGGGCCGGCCGGAAGCGACGGTGTGTGGGTGACGTGGGGACGAGCGCCTCCAGGGCGGTCGCCCACCCATGCCACCACCACGCCCGGACTCACGGCCCGGCCCCGGCACGGACGGACCCCGCACGGCACGAGCCCGGCCCGGCAGGAACCCGTCCCGCACGAATCCGGTACGACCCCGGACAGCCCCCTGCCCGGCCCGTGGGACCCCGTACCGGTCCGGGAGCCGCCCGCCACCCTCCGCCCCGTCACCCCGACGCCCCCCGCCTCCCACCGGCGGCCCAACCTCGTTCGTCCCCAGCACGGAAGGCCCGTCCATGCCCTCACGCCCCACCCGACCGAGTGGTCCCCGCAGGCAGCGGCCGACGCTGCGCGCGGTCCTGTCCGCCCTGCAAGGCCCCCTCCCTCTCTCCCGCGAGCAAGCCATGGGCGCCTCCGAGCGGCTGGCGGCGGCGACGTCCCTGCTGTCCAGCGTCGAGCACCTCGCGCGCCGCCGGGAGCACCGGTCGAGCCGGCTGAACGAATGGGCCATCTCCCGCGACGCGTACGCCCGTTACGGCAGGCCCTTCCGCAAGCTGCTGGACCTGGCCTCCGACGAGCGGACCAACCGGGCGCTGCACGCCGGACGGGTGGCCGCGAGCGCGGCCCTCATGCTGCCCGGCAACGGCCGGTGGCGCGGGGCCGCAACCCTCTACCTCGGCGTCAGCGGGGCGTTGCTCTACCCGGCCGAGCGCTACGGCACCGACGGCTCCGACCAGGCGTCCACCATGGTGCAGACCGTGACCGGGCTGGCCAGACTCGCCCCCTCGTCCCGCACCCAGGACGCCCTGATCTGGTACGTCGCGCTCCAGGGGAACCTGTCCTACCTGATCTCCGGCTGGGTCAAGCTGCTCGGTCCCGACTGGCGGTCGGGGGCCGCGCTGGCGGGGGTGATGCGGACCAGGACGTACGGGCACGAGGGGGTCTGGAAGCTGACCCGGCGCTACCCGCGCTCGGCCCGCGCCGTCGTCTACGGTGTGCTGGGCCTGGAGTGCCTGTTCCCGGTGCTCTACCTGAAGGGCGGCCGGCTGACCCGCCCGGTGCTGAGCGGCGCCGTCCTCTTCCACATGGCCAACGGCTACGTCATGGGCCTCGGCAGGTTCCTCCCGGCCTTCGCCGCGATGCACCCGATGGTCGCCTACACCAGCACGCCGCGCAGCCACCCCGCGGTGGCGGGCCGCGACGACACCATGCCGGCCACGGTGGCCCTGCTGGCGGCGGGCGGCGCGGCCGTGCTGGGGACGGTCGCGGTGGCCCGGCGGCTGCGCGTCACCGACACCCCGCACGGCGGCTCCGTCGTCACCACCCGGCACGGCAACGAACTGAGCGTGCAGAGCACCCTCGACGGCCGGAGTACGAACCCGGTGGTGGTCTTCGTCCACGGACTGGGCGCCTGCCCCGCGTACTTCGCCTGGATCGTCCGCGCCCTCGGCGGCGGGGATCGGCAGTGGCTGATGTACAGCAGGGCCGGCTACGGCCCCAGCCGGCGCCGCGCGGACGGAGAGTACACGCTGGAGGAGTCGGTCGACGACCTGGTCGACCTGATCGACGCGGCGGTCCCCGAGGGGCGCCAGGTGGTGCTGATGGGCCATTCCCTGGGCGGCGAGATCTCCCGCCGCGCGGCGGTCAGGCTGGGCTCCCGGGTGAACTCCGTCGTCTACGTGGACAGTTCGCACCCCGGCCAGCTCACCCGGTCGGCGCAGCAGGGCGCGACCGCGCCGCGGATCGGGGAGGGCCTGCGCACCATGGCCATCAGCCTGCGGCTGGGGTTCGGGGCGCTGATGCGGACGCCCGAGCCGGTCGCCAACCTGCCCGAACAGGTGCGGGACAAGGTCAGGATGGAATTCGCGGACTCCCGAGTGTGGACCGCCGCGGTGCGTGAGTGGAAGGCCGTCGAGCAGGACTTCCCCTCCTTCACCGGGCCACTCGACGCCCTGGACACCCACGCCCTGGTGCTCTCCGCCCAGCGGACCGTGGACCGCGACCCCGAGCACCTGCTGATGCACAAGGACCTCGCCGACGCCCACAGCGGGGACCGGACCGTCCGAAACGTCGTCATCGAGGGCGCCGACCACGACGGCATCCTCACGGACCCCCAGTACGCCGCCGAGACGCTCCGCCACCTGCTGGCCTTCCTGGCCGACACCGCCGGGCAGAAACCGGGGTCCGGGCCCGGACCCCTGGCCGGGACGGAGCCGTCCGACCGGACCGCCGCGTCCGAGGAGGAGAACCGATGAGCGACCCCCGTCTCCCGCGCGCCACGGGCTCACTGCTGACCCGCGCCTTCGACGGCACGGACGGCAAGGTCCGCCTCGTGGCCGGCCTCACCTTCCTCGGCGCCGTCTGCTGCCAGCACCCGCACCCGTCCTTCGGCCGGCTCCAGCGGCTCGACCCGCTCTCCAGCATCTTCCCCAACTGGCGCTTCTTCGCCCCGACTCCGGCCCAGCACGACTTCCAGTTCTACTACCGCACCCTCGACGAGGCGGGCGAGACCTCCGACTGGTCCGCGCTGGAGGTCATCCAGGGTCGCCGCGCCCGCCAGTTCGTCTGGTTCCCCGAACGGCGCAGCGAAAAGGCGGTGTACGACCTGGGCAGCGAGATCCTGCGCGTCCTCGACCGCGGGTTCGAGGTGGCCGTGACCCTGCCCTCCTTCCGTATCCTGCGCAAATTCTTCCGCGAGGAGATCGAGCGGTCCGGCACGCCGGACGTCAAGGGCTTCCAGTTCGCCCTGGTCCAGAACTCGGGCTACGACGAGACCGAGGAGCCCGAGATCCTCTTCCTCTCCCCCTACACACCGATGCGCGAGACCGCGGCACCGGCGCGAGAAAGCGAGACCGTATGAGCACCGCCGCCCCCTCCTGGGCCTCCGCGGCCACCGCCCCCGAGGTCCAGGACATCGGCTACGGAAGGGTGTTCGCCGACTTCTACGACCGCCTGCTGCCCCACGACGGCTCCGCCGAACGCACCGCCGAGGTCCTCGCCTCCTGGCACCCCGGCGGAGGCACCCTCGAACTCGGCGTGGGCACCGGACGCGTCGCCGTCCCGCTTGCCCGGCTCTCCGGCGAGGTCGTCGGTGTGGACTCCTCGCCGGAGATGCTCCAGCGGCTGTGCGAAACCATCGACGCCACCGGCGCCCCGGTCACCCCGGTGCACGGCGACATCCGCACCTACGCCGACGACTCCCGGTACGGGCTGGTCTACTGCGTCTGCGCCACCCTCTCACTGATCTGCGACCCGACGGAGCAGCGGACGGCCGTCGCGCGCGCGGCCCGGCACCTGGCACCCGGCGGCACCCTCGTCGTGGAGACCCACAACCCCGGCTTCGTGACCGCCCTGCACGAGGGGCACGCCCGCACCTCCTTCTTCATTCCCTACGCCGAACCGGGCACCGGCGTGCAGACCTACTCCACCCTGATCCCCGGCGGGCTCTGGCACGCCTCGCACCTGGTGCACGAGGGCGGCCGGGTGAGCATCGGCACCGAGATCACCCGGCTCACCACCGCCGAGGACGTCGACTCCTACGCCGCCGACGCCGGTCTCGTCCTGGTGTCCCGGCAGGGCGACTGGGCGGGTGGCCCGTTCCTGCCCGAGGGGAGCGGCGTCCACATCAGCCGCTACCGCCGCCCCGCCTCCGGTGAGGAACGGTCATGACGGCCACCGTGGCGGCGTCCGGCGGCGCCGTGCGGAACCTGACGCGCGGGCAGTGGCGGCTGCTGCTCGGTGGCACCGCCCTCGGACTGCTGGGCGTGGTGTGCACCCTGGCGCAGCCGGTGCTGCTGGCCGACCTGATCAGGACCGCCGGGGACCACCGCCCGGTGGTCGGGATCGTCGTGGCGCTGGTCGTGCTGTTCCTGCTGGACGCCGTGCTCTCCGCCGCCCAGGGCTGTCTCATCGGCAGGGCGGGGGAGAACATCGTCCGCGACGCCCGGGTCCTGCTCTCGGGCAAGGTGCTCCGGGCCGACTGCACGCACCTCGACACCCGGCGCCAGGGCGACCTGCACACCCGGCTGGTCGCCGACACCTCCCTGATGAAGATCGCGCTCACCCAGAGCCTCGCCCAGATCGTCCTCAACGGGCTGATCGTGGTCGGCGCCGTGGTGATGATGGCGTTCACCGATATCTGGCTGCTGCTGGTCGCCGGCGGATGCCTCGGTATCGCCGGGGCCGGGTCGGTATGGCTGGCCCGCGCGCTGCGCCGGGCCGCCCTGTCCAACCGGGAGGACATCGGCGACTTCGGCGCCGACCTGCAGCGCGTGCTCGCCGCCCTGACGACGGTGAAGGCCGCCAACGCCGAGGGCCGTGAGCAGCGCCGCCTGGCGGAGTCCGCCGACCGCGCCCGCGCCTCCGGCAACCGGGTCACCGTGCTGAACGCCCTGTTCACGCCCGCGCTGAATGTCGGTCTCCAGGCGTCGCTCGCCGCCGTGATGGGCATCGGCATGGCCCGTGTCGTCACCGGCTCCATCAGCCTGGCCGACTTCTCGGCGTTCACGATGTACCTGTTCTACCTGGTGTCGCCGCTGGTCCTGGTCTTCCTCTCGATCGGCACCTACCTCCAGGGCCGGGCGGCCGTCCAGCGCGTGGACGAACTCGACACCCTGCCGCAGGAGGACGAGCACCCGGCCGGCACCGCGGACCCGGCCGACGGCCGGACCAACGCCCCCGCCGGCGACCCGGTCGCCCGTCCGGCCCCGCAGGGCGGCCACCCCGCAGTGGAGTTCCGCGACGTCTCCTTCGGCTACGGCGACCGGCCGGTGCTGGAAGGCGTGTCGTTCACCGTCCCCGCCCACGGGCTCACCGCCGTGGTGGGCGCCTCCGGCGCGGGCAAGACCACCGTCTTCCAGCTCATCGAACGGTTCTACCGGCCCCGGGGCGGCGCGATCCTCCTCGACGGCAGGGACATCGCCCACCTCCCGTCCGCCGAGATCCGCGGCCGGGTCGGCTACGTCCAGCAGGACAACGCCGCGATGCGCGGAACCCTCCGCGAGAACATCGTGTACGCCGCGCCCGACGCCACCGAGGCGGAGATCGCCGAGGCCGTCGAACTCGCCGGTCTCACCGAGGTGGTGGCGGAGCTGCCGGACGGCCTCGACACCCTCCTCGGCGACCAGGGCACCGGACTCTCCGGCGGACAGCGGCAACGGCTCTGCGTGGCACGGGCGTTGCTCCAGAAGCCCGACGTGATGCTGCTCGACGAGGCCACCGCGCACCTGGACTCCGACGCCGAGGCGGCGCTGCGCGACAGCCTGCGCGGCATCGCCGGGCGGTGCGCCGTCGTCGCCATCGCCCACCGGATCTCCACGGTGGCCGAGGCCGACCGGATCGTGGTCCTGGACGAGGGCCGGGTGCGCGCGGTGGGCACGCACACCGAACTCCTCGGCAACGACGCCCTCTACCGGCGGCTGGCCGCCACCCAGTTCGCCGACGGCCCCCTCGGCGGACACCCGGCGCCGGACCCCGTACCGGACGGGGCCCAGGGCACGGTGCCGGGCTCCGGTCCGGTGCCCGAGCCGGTCCCGGCCGCCCTGCCGGGCGCGGGAGCCGTCCGGTGAGCACGGTGGACGCGGCGGTCGTGGGCAGCGGGCCGAACGGGCTGGCCGCCGCGGTCACCCTGGCCCGCGCCGGACTGCGGGTGGCCGTGTACGAGGCCGCCGACACGATCGGCGGGGGACTGCGCGGCGCCGCGCTCTTCGACTCCGAGGTGGTGCACGACATCTGCGCGGCCGTCCACCCCATGGCGGTGGCCTCGCCGTTCTTCCGGGAGTTCGGCCTCGCCGGACGGGGCGTGCGGATGCTGCGGCCCGAAGTCAGCTACGCCCACCCCCTGGACGGCGACCGGGTGGCCCTCGCCCACCACGACCTGGACGCCACCTGCGCGGGCCTCGGCCCGGACGGGCCGCGCTGGCGGCGGCTGATGGAACCGCTGCTGACACACAGCGACGCCATGGTCGACCTGCTGCTGTCCGATCTGCGGAGCCCGCGCGGGCTGCGCGCCGCGCCCGCCGTACTGAGCCGGGTCCTGCTCCACGGGACCCGGCTCGGCCCCCGTACTTTCCGCGGCGAGGCGGCCCCCGCGCTGCTCGCCGGGGCCGCCGCACACGTCGTCGGCCCGCTGCCCTCGCTGCCCGGCGCCGGGGTCGGGCTGCTGCTGGCCCAGTTGGCCCATGGCCCCGGCTGGCCGCTGCCGCGCGGCGGCAGCCCCCGCATCGCCGAGGCCATGGCCGACGACATCCGGGCGCACGGAGGGGAACTGCATACCGGGCGGGAGATCACCGACCTGCGGGAACTGGCGGGGGCGCGGGCCGTCCTGCTGGACATCGCGCCGACCGCGCTGCCCGACCTCGCCGGGGGCGCCCTGCCGCCCGGCTACGCCCGGTGGCTGTCCCGGTACCGGTACGGCCCGGCCGCGGGCAAGGCGGACTTCCTGGTCTCCGGACCGATCCCCTGGTCGGCCCCGGAGACCGGTCGCGCGGGCACCGTGCACCTGGGCGGCACTGCGGCCGAGGTCTTCCGCCAGGAGACCGCCAACGCCCGCGGCAAGGAGGGGGATTCACCGTTCGTCCTGGTCGTCGACCCGGCCGTGACCGACCCGGGGCGCGAGGTGGCCGGGCGCCGCCCGGTGTGGGCGTACGCCCATCTGCCGCACGGCAGCGCGCGCGACCCGCTGCCCGTGATCCGCGCGGTCATCGAGCGGTACGCGCCGGGCTTCACCGACTCCATCGTCGCCCAACGCGGGCTGTCCGGACGGGACTACGCCGCCTACAACCCCAACTACGTGGGCGGCGACATCGCGACCGGGGCGATCGGCCTGCGGCAGACCGTGTTCCGGCCCGTCCCCCGGTGGGACCCCTACCGGACCCCGCTGCCCGGCGTCTACCTCTGCTCGGCGGCCACCCCGCCCGGACCCGGGGTGCACGGCATGTGCGGCCTGCTCGCGGCCCGGTCGGCGCTGCGCCGCGAGTTCGGCCGGCCGCTGCCCGTGCTCGGCCCGGTCGGCGCGGGAACCCCGGCCGCATGACAACCCGGCCCGGCCCGGCCGGTGCCGCCCCGGCCCCGGTGCGCGGGCCGCGGGCCCGGGGTCACACCCAGCCGCGTTCGCGGGCCAGCAGCGCCGCCTGGGCCCTGCTGCACGCGCCCAGCAAGGCCAGCAGATCGGAGACATGGCGCCGGTAGGTGCGCAGCGACATGCCCGCCGCCCGGGCGCCCGTCTCGTCCTTGGTGGTGGTGCACATGAGGAGCAGCACCGTGCGCTGGGTCCCGGTGAGGCTTTCGGTGCCCGGCTTCGACGCGGGAGGGTCGGCGAGGTCCGTCCCCGCCGTCCACAACCTCTCGAAGAGGGTGACGAGACTGCTCACCGGGCCGCTCTCCTCGATGCACAGCACGCCCCGGTCGATGTCGTGCGCGTCGACGGGGACCAGCGCGGTGCGCCGGTCGTAGACCAGCACCAGTTCCGAGAGCCCCTCCGCGACCCTGACCTCCGCGCCGTGGGAGCGCAGTCGCCGGAGGTGCTCCGTGCCGGTCCGGGACGTCGGGGCCTCGCTCCCCACCAGGGTCCGCACCCGGACGCCGCGCCGCAGGCAGCGCAGGCCGAGTGAGATCGTGTGGGCCGTGCTCAACGGGACCAGGGCCCGGTTGGGCACCGCCGCCAGGATCTCGGCGTCGGCGTGGAAGGCCGCCCGGTCGATCCGGGCGAGGGCCTGCCCCAGGTCATCCAGGCGATCCAGGGCGATCGCGGACCCCGCGTGGACGCCCCCGCCGCCCGCGAAGGAGGGGGCGGGCGCGTCCCGCCACAGGGAGCGCAGGATCGGCCGCGGGTCGGCGAGGCGGCGCAGCGTCCGGTAGGCGGCGTCCAACTGCTCCTCCGTCAGCCGCGCCACCACGACCCCCGGGTCCGTGGCCCAGGTCCGCGCCTCGCTCCCGTGCAGCAGCCCCCGGTCGCGCAGCCGCGCCGCGGCCCGGTCCACGCCCTCCCCGTCCATCGGCGCGGCGGTGCGCGCGTCACGGACGGCGGCGCCCGGATTCCGCAGGAAAAACCGGTACACCGCTTCCTCGGTGCTGCTCAGACCGAGTGGCGACATCGTGTGGGTCCCCATGGCCCTCCCCTTGAACATGTCCGGCGGGACGACGGAGCACAAGTCTGCCCGGGGAGACGGGGCGCGAGGTCTCAGCGAAGTCTCACGCCCCGCTGGTACCAGGGAAGTTCCGGATGTGTGACCACTTGAATGATCGGACTCCGATCGCTATGACAGGAGGCCGTGCACCGAAGTGATCCTGGAGGTCCGATGGCCGAGGCACCCGCAGCCGCACCGCCGGTACGAGCCACGCCGAACTCCCTGCGGGAGGTGGTGGCAAGCCGTGATCTGGCCAATCTCACCGGCCCGCTCGGCAGCGGGAAGTCCCGGTTAGCCGCCGGACTCGGGCCCGTCTCCCTCCTTGACCTCGACCGGCCCGGCGCCCTGGAGCGGCTGCCGGCCGCGCTCGCCGAGAACACCCCGGGTCCGCTGGTCGTGGACAGCGCCGACGACGACCACGCGCTGGCCGCACTGGAGCCGCTGCGGCTGCGCCCGCCGGGAAGCGGCCGGCCCGTCCTCGTGGTCAGCAGGCGCTCCCTGCTGACCCGGCCGGGATGGGCCGGCACGGGGGTCGCGGTCCTGGAGACCGGCCCGTGGCCGGACGCGTGGATCGGGCGTCTGGCGGCGGAGGCGCGGGTGACCGACGCGCGGTCCCGGGAACTGATCGTCCGGCTCGCCGCGGGCAACCCGCTGATCGCCGACGCGGCCTGCCGGGCCGTCCACGCGGGTGCGCCGCCGACCGCGGCCGGGGCGGTGGCCGACGGCGCCGCCCGGGAGATCGTGGAGCGGCTCTCCCGGGAGCGGCCCGCCGGGCCGTGGCAGCACGCCCTGGTCCGGCTGGCCACGGTGTGGTCGGCGGACGAGGAACTGCTCGACGCCGACCCGGACCTGTTCGACACCCTGGCCGGGCTCAGCCCGGTCGTCCCCACCGAACTCGGGTTGGCCCTCGCCGAGCCCTTCCGCGGGGTGATCGAACTGGCCCATCGCTGGCGTCGGCCCGCCGCCCACCGCGGCGCGTGGGCCCGCGCGCTGGCCCACCGCAAGAAGCTGCTGGCCGACGAACCCGCCGCCGACCGCCGCAGTCATCTCACCGAGGGGATCATGGCCCTGGTCGACGACGAGGCCGTCCGCGAGACCCTGTTCCCCAGCAGCGTGACCCGGGACGTGATCCACACCGCTGCCCCGGACGACGCCGACGCCATCGGCACCCTGATGCGCCAGTGGGCCCGGCAGGGCGGGCTGGACGTGCGCTGGACCGACCGCCTGGTGGAACGCTGGCTCGTGGACGACCCCGCCAGCTTCCAGTTGATCCGGGACGGCGGAGACCGGATCATCGGCCTGACGAACACCCAGCAAGTCACCGAACGCACCATGAACTGTGTGGAACCGCTGCTCCAGCAGCACACGAACCGGCTGCTCGGCCGCCCGCACGGCACCGGGGGATGGCTGCTCGGCGCGGCCTACTGCCCCGACCGGGGCGCCCACGCGCACCTGCTGCGCGGCCTGCTGCGCCAGGTCATCGTGGGCGGCCTGCTGCTGACGGTGTCCACCCCGAACCCGGACTACCAGCGACTGCTGCGCGGGCTGCGCTTCCAGCATCACGGCACCACCACCGACGACGTCTACCGCTGCGGGCGCAAGCCCGAGATCTTCAGCCAGGACTTCGGCTCCGCCGCGCTGCCCGACTGGACGGAGCGGCTCGCCCGCGCCTCGGGGACGCGCGGCGGCCCGCGTCCGACTGGCCAGGAGGTGGCCCGCGCCCTCGCCAACATCGCCGACCCGGCCCGGCTGGCCGAGAGCCCGCTGCTCTCCTCGCCGCGCCCCCGGACGGTGGCGGAGCTGCGCGCGGACCTGTGGGAGGCGGTGCGGCGGCTGGCGGACAGCGAGGTGCGGGAGGAGGCCGAGGCCGGGTGGATTCTCCAGCACTACTACCTCGGACGGCCGCGGACCCATCAGTGGCTCGCCCAGCAGCTCCACATCAGCCGGGCCACCTACTTCCGACGGCTCCGGCACGGCCTGGACCTGGTGGGCGGCAAACTCGCGGCGGAACGGAGCGTCCGATGAGGGGCGCCGGGAGGACGGCAGCGGGTGGTGGGAGGGCGGCGGGGCCGGGTGCCTCAGCGGTAGACCTCGCCCGGCTCGGCCCTGCCGGGGGCCAGGAGCTGCGGCACCGTTCAAGGCGATAAAGAAGGAGATCGCCGAGCTGAAGCGGGCGAACGACATCTTGAAGGCTGCGGCGGCGGAGTCAACCGGTTGATGCAACAGCTGCCGCGAGCCTATCAGCGGGAGTTTCGAACCCGAGGGTCTGCCGGGGGCGGGTGTTCAGCTTGAGCGCGACGGTATCCAGGTCGGCCTGGGTATATCCGGACAGGTCGGTGCCCTTGGGAAAGTACTGGCGGAGCAGGCCGTTAGCCTCGGGCTTTCACGAACCAGCCTCTCTGGGGCTTGATCGAGCGGATGGGTAGCGGCTCTGACCTGCAACAATGGGGCTTGTCTGAGTCCTGTCGGCTGCCAGGAAGGAAGCACTCTCCAGGTGAAGAAGCGCGGGCGGGCGTGCCCGTCTGTCCGCTGTAAAAGCGCTGGTCGCGGGTGCGGGCTGTGCGGGACGCTGGGTACATGCCTCGACGCCTCATGTTCGTGCAGTTGAAGTCTGGTTATGACACCGACCGTGGACCCTCGTGGATCGGGTGGGTGGACTTCTCGAAGACTTGGAGCACTGCGTATTTTCAGGGAAGGACATTGCGCCGGGCAGGCGGGATGTTCGACGCGAACTTCTACGACACGCAGACCAATGAGGAGTTCTGGGTCTCCGGACCGAAGCGGGACCGCTCCGACACCCGCTATGGCCCGTCCAACCCGGAAGTCGAGCCGGATGCCGTTGAGACCTATCACGCGTTCCTGGATGGCGCGGCCCTGCCAGGGCGGGAGAAGGGCTGACCCGGGCTCCCCGCGAGTGAGCTTGTCCGGGTCTTGATCAATCAAACGGAGAGTGCCTCTGACCTGGGACGATAGGGCTTGTCTAGGGTCCAGTCGCCGCAGGGAAGAAGCACTCTCCAGGTGAAGAAGCGTAGTGGGTTCTATCCGCGCGTCCGTGTCCGGGGCGGTGGGGCTGGTGCTGTCTCGCAGGCCGGTGGGGTGCTGCTGGTGGAGACCGTCCGCCGGATTGGCCTGGACACAGCATTGTCGACGGCGCTGGAGCCGTGGCGCAGGCCGCGGGCGGTGCACGATCCCGGGAAGGTCCTGCTGGACCTCGCGCTGGCGGTCGCGCTGGGCGGGGACTGTTTGTCCGACGTGGCCATGCTGCGGGCCGAGCCCGACTTGTTCGGCCTGGTCGCCTCCGATCCCACCGTCTCCCGTCTGGTCGACACGCTTGCCGCGGCCGGCCCCCGGGCCCTGGCCGCCGTGCGGCAGGCCCGTGCCGAAGTCCGCGAGCGAGTCTGGAGCTTGGCCGGTGACGCGGCGCCGAATGCGGCCGATGAGGTGGTCGTGGACATCGACGGCGTGCTGGTCCAGGCCCACTCAGAGAAGCAGGACGCCGCCGCCACGTGGAAGAAGACCTTCGGCCACCACCCGCTGTTCGCGTTTGTCGACCACGGCCCAGGTGGCTCCGAACCGGTCGCGGGCCTGCTGCGACCGGGCAACGCGGGCAGCAACACCGCGAGCGACCACATCGCCGTCGCCCAGCAGGCGCTGGCCCAGCTTCCGAAGAAGTACCGGCGTGGACGGCAGACCCTGATCCGCACCGACTCCGCCGGTGGCACCCACGACTTCCTGAACTGGCTCACGCAGCGGGGACGGCGGCTGTCCTACTCGGTCGGGATGGTCATCACCGATGCCATCCATCAGGCCGTCCTGCTCGTCCCCGCGTCCGCCTGGACGCCCGCGACCGAACCCGACGGCAACACACGCGACGGCGCGTGGGTCGCCGAACTCGCCGGCGATGTCCTCAAGGGCTGGCCGAAGGGCATGCGGCTGATCGTCCGAAAGGAACGGCCGCACCCCGGCGCCCAGTTGCGCATCACCGACGCCGACGGCATGCGGATCACCTGCTTCGCCACCAACGCCACCGGTGCCCCGATCGCGGCCCTGGAGCTGCGGCACCGCCAACGCGCACGCGCCGAGGACCGCATCCGAGCTGCCCGCTACACCGGGCTGCGGAACCTGCCCCTGCACGACGCCTCCCAGAACCGCGTCTGGCTGGAAATCGTGCAACTAGCCCTGAACCTGCTGGCCTGGATGCCGATGCTCGCCCTCACCGGCGAGGCGCGACGCTGGGAGCCCAAGCGCCTGCGCCTGCGGCTGTTCTCCACCGCCGCCCAGCTCGTCACCACCGGCCGCCGCCTCTGGCTCCGCCTGGCCCGCCACTGGCCCTGGACCCAGGTGATCACCACCGCATTCGAGCGACTGCAAGCACTTCCGGTCCCCGGCTGACCAGCAACGATGTCCTACCCCGACGAGACAGCCCCCGCCGGAGCCGTGGAACCCGGCGCCCACCCGACGCGAGAGCCGGGCCGTCAGCCTGCCCGCCACCAGCCCGAACAGTCGAAACGGCCCGCCCGGCAAACCGACGGACCGTCACGAAACTTCGAGGTTAGGCACCTGGAGTCGCTGCCGTGGCCACATCCGCACACGGTTCAGGTTCTGCTTCGCGACCAGGACGACGACTGCCTCGGGCTATGGATGTTCCAGGAGGGCCGGCTGGTGGAAGTCACCATTCCGCGCACCGAGCGTTTCCACCAGCCGGCACCGCCCAATGAGGACTTCGAACCCGACCCGGGCATGCTGCTGCGCACCGACCAAAACACGGCTCTGCCCGAGCAGACCCCAGAAGCACGCCGCGACCCCCGCTCACCCTGGTAGACCGAGTTCGACAGCTCATCTTGGGACATCAGGGCTGTCGACGAGCGCGTGCTCAGCGAACTGCGCCACCACTACCCAGGTGCCAAGGACCTCTCAACGGGGCGTTTCACTACGGACGGAGCCATAGGCGGATCGCGGCCACGGTGACCGTCCCGTGGAAGATGTACGCCCGTTTGTCGAAACGCGTGGCGACGGCGCGGAAGTTCTTGAGCCGGTTGATGGTCCGCTCGACCTCGTTGCGTCGGCGGTAGATCGTCTTGTCGAAGCCCGTGGGCCGGCCTCCTTGGCTGCCGCGGCGCCGGCGGTTAGCCCGCTGGTCTCTCGGCTCGGGGATCGTGTGCTTGATCTGGCGTCTGCGCAGGTGACGCCGATTACGGCGTGATGAGTACGCCTTGTCTCCCCCGACATGGTCGGGCCGAGTGCGCGGTCGTCCACCAGCCTGCCGGGGCACACGGATCTCTTCCAGGACGGGAATCATCTGCGGTGCGTCCCCCCACTGACCGGGCGTGATGACAAACCCGAGCGGGCGACACCCACCTTCCCCAGCAAGGTGGATCTTGCTCGTGAGCCCGCCTCGCGAGCGTCCCAGGGCCTCATCGGGACGGTGACGCGCCGGGTTTCTGCGCCGACCCGGAATCTTCGGGGCACGAGTGGAGGCGCCGGCCGCGTGCTGATGAGCGCGGCAGGTCGTGGAATCGACGCTGACCATGCTCCAATCGATCCGGCCCTCGGCATCGGCGTCGGCCTGGACGGCCCGCAGGATCCTCTCCCACGTGCCGTCCGCCGACCACCTGCGATGACGATCGTGGACCGTCTTCCAGCTACCGAAGCAGGGAGGAAGGTCCCGCCAGGGGAGGCCGGTCCGCTGCCGGAACAGAATCCCGTTGATCACACGGCGGTGGGATTGCCAGCGTCCACCCCGCCCGCGATTCACCGGCAAGTGCGGCTCCAGCCGAGCCCACTCTTCATCCGAAAGATCTCCCCGCCCCATGTCCCACGGAACGAGTGCCCAGCGGGAGCGTCACGCGACCCATCGGACACGACCTAGGCGCCGCAAGACAGCGGACGGCGGTGAGCCCGTCTTCAGCGCAGGACGGCACCGACGCGACGACGCCAACTGATCCACGAGCACCCTCCTTGAAGGCCTTGGGAACCGAGACGCGGTTCCCAAGGCCTCGGTGCGCTCCGAGTGGTGCGGACGGAGGCGCTCAGTGCTCCTGACCGATGCCCTCGTGTGAGTCAGGAGGCCGTAGGCGGCAGCGCCGCGTCGAGGAAGGAGCTCAAGTCGGCAACAGGGCGCCCGGCTCCGTGGAACACCTGGCCGCTTCCGGTCTTGGCGAAGGGGCGTGCTGTGACACCTGCACTGCCAAGGATCCGGATGGAAGTTGCGATTTCTGCCGCGTTCGCCAAGGCGTGCCCTACGCCGTGGGCCGTAAGCTGGAAGGGCAACTGGGATTGCCTCTGCGGACCGCGTGCGGGGAACAAGTAGGTCGCGGCGGCGCCGTTGGGCTGGATCAGCTCGACACCGACGGCGGCGATCTGGGGGCCTTGGTTATTGTGGCTGGCTGCCTGCACGGCGAAGTAGAACGGGGCCGTGGGGTCTGTGCTCGGCAAGGCGGCGACCAGAGGGAATGGTCCGGTGATCACCCCTCCATTGGACCACCGTCCACCAAGAAGCTCGACAGAGATGTCGAGGGTGTCCGTGGGCGGGGAGGGGAGCAGTCCCTTGGTATTGAGCAGGTTGACCATGTTGTCGTACGCGGCGATGAACTGGTCTCGGGCCCGGCATGCGGTGCGGTTGAGTTCGTTGCGGTCGGCGCTGGTGCCGGGATAGTTGATCTCCAGGACGTCCGGCCCCTCGTCAGAGATATCCGTCATGCCGTTCAGCTCGTCGGCGAGGGCATCGAGGGTCTCGACGAGCACGCGGTGACGATCCCGGAGGTCGAGGGCGACGTAGTCGGGGCGGTCCTTCTTCAAGAGGGGCTGGGCGTCACACACCGGGTCGCTGACGGTGAGCGGCACCTTGAACATCGTCTGCGCGTCGGAAAGCCAGCGGAGCCAGAATCCGTCGAGAGGCAGGAGTCGTAGGAACCTGGCGGCCTTGGCCGCGTCCCCGGGGTGCTGCTTGTGATCAAGCGGGGCGGCCGCTGGCCTGGCGACGTGCGTCTGCCCCGAGTCGGCAACTACACCGGGGACCTGCCTGGAGGTGGACCCTCCGACGAGACCATGGGCAGCGCGATTGAGTCGTGAAAGAACCTCGGAGGCCGTCGGCCGGTCCTGCGCTGCTGTGAGGAGGCACTCCGAAACCAATCCGGCAAGAATCGTGGGTGCCTTGGTCAATGGAGGAAATTCGCCCCGTCGATGCTGCTCCGCGTAGTTGTGCCGGGCAGGACCCTCGTACGGACACGCTCCCTCCAACAGCTCGTAGGCCATCACGCCGTACGAGTAGATGTCCGTAGCAGACGTGGGTGGTTCGTAGTCCCAGGTCTCGGGCGCTTGGTATGCCTGGCTCCCGACGCCCCTGAAGGTAGAGGTGGCAGTGGCTGCTGTGAGGTCGCGGGCGATTCCGAAGTCGCCCAGACACCAGCGTCCATTGAGGAGCAGGATGTTCGCCGGCTTCAGGTCCCGATGCACCACTTCCTTCGGGGTGAGGTCAGTCAGAGTCTCGGCCACATCTATGAGGATCTGGAGAGCCTCTTCCAGCAGCGGTGTTCTGGCGGTCGTGAGGTACTGCTGGAGCGACCGCTCCGCCATCGGCATGACGAGCACATGTTGGTTCCCGTGCTCGCCACTAGCGATGATCGGAACGATGTTGCGTACATCGGTCAGGTTGGCGAAGTGCTGCTCCCTATCGAACCCGGGTTTCCTGGGAATCAGTTTCACGGCGGCAGGTTCCCCATCCGCGGACTTTGCGGCGTAGACGGTGCCGAAGGCGCCAGCGCCGAGTGGGTCTCCCAGCTCCCACTCTCCCTGGTCCAGCTTGACGTTCTCCTTCATACGCGCCTCACAATCGTCGATGGAAGTGTGTCGAGTCCATCATGCAGGCGTCGCCAGCTGTTTCAGCCGGACTCACCTCAACGGGTGAAGTGCCATCCGACCCGTACCAGACTCGCGGCCAGCAGCTGGCTGTGAACGCGCGGGAGGGGTCGGTTCCGCGGCGGCGAAGATGGGCGGCGCGGCCGTAAATGCGGTGGGGTTGGGGCGCCAGGATGCTGTGAAGGGGAACTCGTTGCTCGCCCAGAGCAAGCTGGCCAGATCGGCGGGCATGATCCAGCGCGGCGGGTTGAGCGGGTTGACCTCGACCGGGTGGTGGATGAAGGCGTCGCCGAAGCTGAACTGCACGCTCAGCGTCGGAACACCGGCGAGCAGGTCCTCGAGATGTTGGACGGGCCTTGCCCCAAGGCCGGGTAGTTAACGTTTTCGCAGGTCATGCGCGCCAGTTGAAAGATTTCCGACGCAAGAGCAACGGAGCTCGTTGGTACAGGCAGTCGTCCAAGACAGCTTGTACTCGAGGAGCTCCGTTGCCGTTTCATCATGTCCTGCCGGCCTCGGTGATGGCCATCACCCGTACGGTCACAGTGGCCGCGGGCCGGTTCGCGCCCGGGCGTCTGGGCGAGTTGACGCCCGTCGTGCCGTTCGAGCTCATCGACGCGGTCCTGGCGGAGACCCGCTCGGTGCAGAGACGACTGCGCGATCTTCCTTCGCGGGTCGGGATCTACTTCCTGCTCGCGATGTGTCTGTTCCCTGAAGTCGGCTACCGGCTGGTCTGGGACAAGCTGACGGCCGGGCTGGCCGAAGTGCCGGTGGCCTCCCCCACGCCGAAGGCCCTGCGTGATCTGCGCCGACGACTGGGCAGTGCGCCGGTGCGGGCGTTATTCGAGGTTCTCGCGGGGCCTCTGGCACGGCCGACGACACCCGGTGTGCGGTTCGGGCCGTACCGGACTGTGTCATTCGACGGCTGCAGTTCGCAGAAGGTCCCCGACTCCGGGCGAAACAGGGCCTGGCTGGGGCGAACCTCCCATCACGGCTATCCCACACTGGAGTTGATGACGCTGGTCGAGACCGGGACACGGGCCCTGATCGGCGCAGTGTTCGGACCCACCGCCGAGGGCGAGACCAGCTATGCCTCGCGCCTGCTGCATCTGCTGCGGCCGGACATGCTCGTCCTGTGGGACAAGGGCTTCGACGGCAACGACTTCCTCGCTTCCGTCACCGCGACCCGCGCCCAGTTCCTGGGCCGACTCCGCAGCAACCGGCGTACCCCCGTCCTGACACGTCTCGCCGACGGCTCATACCTGTCGGTGATCGCCGCCGTGAAGGTACGTGTGATCGACGCGAACATCACGGTGACCTGCGCGGACGGCACCGTTTTCACCGGCTCCTACAGGCTGGTCACCACTCTGACCGACGCCCGCCGATACCCGGCGGCCGCGCTGGTGGGCCTCTACCACCAGCGGTGGGAACACGAATCTGCGTACTACGCGCTCCGCCACACGATCACGAACGGGCGCGTCCTGCGCTCGGGCGACCCGGCCGGCGTCGAACAGGAGATGTGGGCCCTTCTCACCCTCTACCAGGCCCTGCGCACCATGATGGTCGAGGCCGCCGAGTCGCTGCCCGGCACCGATCCGGACCGCTGCTGCTTCACCATCGCGCTCCAGACCGCCCGCGACCAGGTCGTCCAGGCCGCCGCCGTCATCACCGACCCCGCCGATGTCGGCCGCGTCGGGCTGATCGGGCACCGGATCCTGGCCCGTCTCCTGCCGCCCCGACGGCAGCGCGTCAGCACCCGCAAGGTCAAGTCACCGATGTCCCGTTACAGCACCCGCCATGACGACGGCAGGCCCGACACCAGCCGCACGATCACCGGTCTCGACATCAGCGTCCTCGAACCTCGCGAACCGCACCCTCAACTCCCCGCCATCTCCCGCGACGACCGGCACACAGCCCTCGCCGAGCGCCGACGTCACCGGATCCTGGGCCTGCTCGAGGAAAACCCCACCCGCCTCTGGCGCCCCCGTGACATCGCTTCCCACTTCGGCGACATCACCATGGAGACCATGTATCGGCAGCTCTCCAGATGGGCCGAGACCGGCCTCATCCACAAACTTGGCCCCGGCCTCTACGCCGCCACTGCATGGACCCCAACACCCCTTGCGTGACCTGCGAAAACGTTAACTACCCGGCCTTGGGGGAGGGCCCGTGCCCGGCTGGCCCTACTCGTTCGTCGCTGCGTTGGAGTCGGGCCGGACCTCGTGGTGCCAGATCCTGGACGCGCTGCGGCTGGGGCCGACCGACGATGTCGCCGAGGTCACCGCTGCCCAGGTCCGCCAGGTGGTCGAGGACCTCATCGGCATGGGCCGTTGGCGGGCGGGTGACCGCGACATCCTGGTCGTCTTCGATGCCGGCTACGACGCCCCGCGCATGGCCTACCTGTTGGAAGGACTGCCGGTGGAGGTGCTGGGGCGGATGCGCACGGACCGCGTGATGCGCAAGCCCGTCCCGGTGCCGCTGACCTCCGCCGCCCCTGGGAGAAGCCGGCCGAGCCAGGCCGGCTCACCCCCGCCCGGGTCCGCCGGGGGTTCAGGAACCCCCGCCCGAACCTGCCCCGCCCGGCCCGTGCACCCAAACCCAACCGGCCCGGCCCCGGCAGGCCTCTTGGCTCGAAGAACCGTCGTCCCGCCACCCGCTACGACGTGGGCAAAACGGTCAGGCGGTCCGAGACCATCGCCGAACGCGACCGGGTCAGACCATAAAGAACAAGCTCAGAACCCGGGAGCGGGGAGGAAGGCCGGCCACCACGAGGGCACACCGCTGGGACATTCGTACGTGGCACCGCTCCAGAAAAGGGAGACAGCACACCAGCACAGGACAAAGAGTATCACTATGAGGGCAACAACATGGAAGAGTGGTCGTTTCCCCAGAAAAACTCCCACCACTACCCAACTCAAGACCAGAAGGCCCCAGAGGCACGGAATGAAAAGGAAGAGGAGAAAAGTACTGTTCGCCGTATTGTTGACGCCTGCGTCGCACGCACTCAACGCTCTACCGAGAAGCATTGCAGCAAATACCGCGAGACCGAGCCCCACTGCCGCCCCAAGACATCCGTAAAGCCGTCGCCCGCCCATAAATTCCCCCAAGATTCTTGACTCCGGAAAAATCCTCAGCCGCATAATCGCCACTTTACCGCCCAGTAAAAGCACCCTGACCGGCGGCACCTGCCCGACCCGTGACAAACGGGCCGGGCAGGCATTTCATTACTTTTTCTTCACCTGGTTCGTCCCCTTTTCATGCATCTTCCCCACCAGGTCGACGATGGAGGTGCGGAACTGTTGACGGGTCAATCCAAGGCCATACTGATCGAAGAGGTCGACTCCTGCCTGCATCGTCATGTGGTCACCCTGGTCATCTTCGCCAACGAGGATCGGATCAGAGATGGAGGCCCCTTCGATGAGAGCCTTGGAGTCGATACCGGCGGCCCGGCCGACATATCCATAGTGGACGTTCGACCACATATCGTAGAAGACCTGGTAGTCAGTGCCCGGGACGTCGG
This sequence comes from Streptomyces sp. ML-6, assembly GCF_030116705.1. Lineage (NCBI taxonomy): Bacteria > Bacillati > Actinomycetota > Actinomycetes > Kitasatosporales > Streptomycetaceae > Streptomyces > Streptomyces sp. ML-6. The sequence continues at coordinate 7,135,521 of NZ_JAOTIK010000001.1, read as the reverse complement.
TGAAATAGCCGTTCTTGGAAAGTTTGAACTTTTTATCCAGTTTCGGCTTGTGGTCCCATTCGCATACCTTGGGGCAGACCTTGGCGCTCCACATGGCCAAGGCCGCCACCGAGTCCTTCCCCATGTCCCGACCGCCCAGGTAGTCGTACCAATCGTGAGGTCGCAGCAGACCCTGGATCGATTTGACATCGTTGGACCGTGCATTACGGGCCAGCTCGTCGTACATGTAGCTTTCGATCTGGGCGAATAGGTCCTCACCCTTCTTGAGCTCGGGCTTGGGCTCAGGACCCTTCTTGTAGGTGATTTTCTGGGAGACTTTCCCGCCGTCGTTTTTCACGGTGATGGTGAGGATCCCGCTGGCGCCGCTGAAGCCCGCGAAGGGGGCGGGCAGCGTGTAGGTCTGGGTGGAGTGGTAGGCCCAGGTGCCGTTGGGGCCCATCTCCAAGTAGTCGCGGTAGGAGCCGCCCTTGCCATCGCTGCACCCGCGCTCGCAGGCCGTAATAGGGCGCTCACCGCTCGGGTCGGACTTCGTGACCGGGGTGTTGTTGGCGTACGCGTACCCGTTGAGGGACTCGTGGTCCTCGGGGGCTATGACGGGGTCCACTGAGAGGAAGCGTCCAGTGGTCGGGTCGTATTCACGCGCCCCGACATGGACGAGTCCAGTACTGACGTCCGTAGCCTTGCCCAGGAAGCCCTTGTCGTCCGGCCAAGCCGACGAGGCCGTACCGCGTGTCTCGCCGAAGGGCTTCGTATAACTGCGGGTGATGCTCTGGGTGACGGCGTCAACGGCCATCGAGGCTGTTCCGTGATGGTCGTCGATCATCCAGTGCAGGCCGGCCTCGGTGCGCACCGCCGTGACAGAACCGGCCGCGTAGTAGCGCTCGGCCGTGAACTTCTTAGTGGCACTGTTGTAGTGCAGTTCTTGACCGGCGAGGTAGAGAACGGTCTCACCCTGGTTCCGGCGAATCAGAAGCTCTCCGTTGGCATCGTAGAGGTAGTCCGTGGTCTTGGCTTCCTCGGTGAGGCGGGTGAGTTTACCCTCGATGTCCCAGGCGAGACTCTGTGCGGAGCCGGTAGGACCGTATCGCTTGGTGGTGTTGCCATGTTCATCGTAACTCAGGGCCCGCTCGGTCCCCCCGTTGACGGTGTACGAGGTCAGGGTGTGCGGCTGCCCCGTGCCGGACGCGTTGACGGGCGGATAGGAGTACGAGGTCTGGGTGTCGCCGGACACCTTGTGCTCCGTCTGCGTCTTCCGCAGGCCACCGGATGCGTAAGTCCAGCTCGTCCAGTACGGGGCCGGACCACCGAGCAAATTCGCCGAGCGGGTGTCGGCGCAGCGGTCGGACTGGGGAGTCCACGCCTCGGTCAGCCTCCGGTATCCGTCGTAGGCGAAGCACTGGGTGTCCGTGCCGTTGGCCTTGTCGGTGACCGAGAGCACGTTTCCGCTGGAATCGTACGCGTAGTCAACGTCGCTGGTGTATCCGGCGTTGGTCTGGTCGACCGTGTGGGTGTTGGACAGACGGCGAGTGCCGTCCTCGTAGCGGTTGAGAACTTGAAGTTGCTTCGCGCCGGTCGAGGTGCCCAGACGCGTCTCCTCGATGTCCCCATACGAGGAGTAGCCGATGTCCTGGATGTAGTCGGTGATGCCGTCGGTCCCGGTGAGCAGGCCCAGGGAGTTGTAGCTGTTGTTGACTGTCTCCGCGGGCAGGTCAGCGAGGGCCGGCATCGAAGCGGACTGTACGGTGCCGTCGATGTTGTACGCCGTGGTCTGAGTGAACGTCTGCGGCGCACCTGCCACGACCAATGGGTCGCTGGCGGCGATGACGGTCTTGGTGCCCTTGGCGCGACCGAGGGCGTCGTAGCCGGTGACGGTCTGCGAGTAGATCTTGCCGGCGGTACCGCCGACGTACCGGATCGAGGCGCTCGGCTGGCCCTTGGCCAGGGAGTCGAAGGTGAACTTCGTCAGCTGGTGGGCGCTGTCTTTCACCCCGTCCCAAGTACCGGTCTTACGGCCGAGCTCGTCGTAATCGGTAATCAGGGTTCGCGAAACGCCGTTGAGGGTGGTGGTGACCGTCACCGGCTGATCGGCGTCGTTGTACGTGGTGTCGGTACGCCCCTTGTCGGGGTCTATCGCGTACTCCTGGCGTCCGCGCACGTCGTAGCCGTACGACCACACGGCGTCGTCCGGACCGGTCATCTTGCTGATCTGGCCGCCAGGTGTGTACGTGAAGAGGGTGCGAGTGTAGTCACTGCCACTCGGGACCGGTCCGTTGTACTCGCGGCGTTCCGTGACACGGCCCTTGACGTCGGTGAGAGTCAAGGTGCCTGTGCCTCCGACGGCAGCGGTGACAGCGGTGCGGTCGCCTTGCTCGTCCGTCTTCGTGCGCCATTTCTCCTGGTTGTAGACCCTGAAAACGGATGCGGTAGCTCGGCCCGCAGCATCGAACACGGTCTCGGTGGAGGCGGGAACGGAGCCGGGGAAGGTATTGGCCAGGACTCCCGAGGGCTCATTGTTGTCGTGTACCTGCTCGTTGGTGAGGTAGGCGAGGCCCCGGTCGTCGTAGAGCGTCTCGGAGATCACCCGGCCGCCGTTCGGTGCGGGGGTCTGCTTCTGCCGGGACCGAAGCATGCCGTCGAAGATCTCGTACGAGCTGTTGTAGGTCTTCCCATCCGCCTTGAGGGCGTCGGTGCGTATCCAGGTCTCCTTGTTGTTGTTGACGCTGTACGTGTAGATGATGCTGGCGGCGTCATTCAGTCCGCGAGAACGGTCAGGCTTCCACACCGACCGCAGCCGGCCCAGTGCATCGAGGTCCCACTCTGTGACATTGGCATTGGCGTCGGTGGACTTGGTAGTCACGCCCCAGGCGGGGTCCACCGTGTCGGTGGTGGTGTAGAGCTTCGGGTCGGTGGTGGTCCTCGACGTCAGCGGACCGTAGCCGGCGTCATCGGGGACGTACGTGGTCCTGGTCGTACGATCGAGGGCGTTGGTCGCGGTGGACGGACGGCCCAGTTTGTCATATGTGGACCGGGAGACCTGCTGGTAGACAGGCTTCTTGTCGGCGTCGCTATAGCTCGCGACCCGGTACGAGGCTGTGGGGTCGCCCTTGAGGGGCGCCACTCCGACGGCCTGCTGGTCATAGGCCGTGGTGACGTCGGAGACCACGTCCTTGGGCACCGACGGCGTACTCGCGCACGGAACACTGTACGTCTCAACGCGAGAGGTGAGCGAGACCAGCCAGGCCGAGGTGTTCCGGACATACGTCTTACGCGTACAGGTCTCGTCGCCGCTCTTGGAGGTGTCGCCACTGTCGTCCAGCGTGAGTGGCAGGCCGTACGTGGTGTCGTACGTGCTCTTCTGCCGCACCGTGCGGGAGCCCCCCGGGGTGGTCGTGCGGGTGCTCACCTCCCCGGGCTGGACGATCCACGCGTCGGTGGTACCCCAGTCGTAGCTGTGGTTGCCGGTCTTGTGGGACCAGGGAGTGTTGATGGTGCCGCTGACTTCTTCGGTGCCGTTGTAGGCGATGGTTTCGCGGACGAAGCCGGCGTACTGACGGGAGTCGTCGATTGCGGTGCCGGTGGAGTCGGTGACCTTTTCCACGCGTGCGGTGCCGTCGAGTTCCTTCTCGCCGTTCAGGCCGCGCATGTAGAGCGTCAGTTTCTTGCTGCGCGGCCCCTCGGAGTCGCCGGAGGTCTGCACGACCTTGCCGTAGCCGCGCCATTGCGACCAGGTGCGGTTGGACGGCTTGGTCAGGCCCTCGTCATCGGCGTACGCCCAGCCCGCGCCGCCCTGGTAGTCGTAGTACGTCTCCCCCGTGTCGCCGTGGCCGTATGGGTCGTCCTGGAGGACGGAGGTGACCACGTACTTGTGGAACCAGTCGGTCACCGGCTCAGCTCCGGACTGAGACCACTTGACCGGGAAACAGCGGCGGGTGTTCTTGTCGACGTCCTTCGGCACATTGGTGCCCCAGATGCAGTCCGGGTCGGAGTAGTTGACGGTGAGGGTGGAGCCGGTCTCGGACTTGATGGTGCGCACGCGCCACTTGATGTAGCGCAGGGTATCCGGGCCGCTGCCTTCGACGTGGTTGGACAGTTGCATGCCGCCGAAGGTGACCGGCGGCATGGCGGCCGTGGTGGTGTTGGCCTTGCCGGTGTTCTGGATGGACTTCAGCCACAGGCTGGCGGAGGAGGCGTCGCCGGTGTCGGGGAAGTCCTGTGCCAGGTGCCAGGTGTCCACGTCTCTGTGGGTGGTGCCGGTGCCGGTCCACACGGAGGTGGTGATGTCAGTGAGGCGCTTGCGGGTGAAGAAGGATGGGCCAATCTGGGTGGTGCACTTGGTGTTGGCCGCGCAGATCATGTCGAAGGGCACGTCGGGCCAGTTGGCCTTGGTGTCCTTGGTCAGGCTGGAGCAGCCGCCTGAGGTGACGCAGCGCTCGGCGTAAGTGAAGCGGACCTGCTGGGCGGCGGGCTTGGTGTAGATCAGGTCGCTGCGCAGGCCGAAGTCGATGCGGTTGAGGTAGCCGCCGCGGGTGTAGCCGGTGCCGTTGACCGTGGTGTCGGCGTTCTTGGAGTAGTAGTTCGTCTCCTTGCCGTACCAGTAGGTGCTGGCGTTGCCATGTGTGTCGACGACGTAGTCGAGGTTCCAACGCCATGCCTGGTTGCAGGAAGAGTCGGCGAAGCCGGTCGACTTGTAGCAGGGCTCCCCGGAGTCGTCGCCGAAGACCGGCGCAGTCCAGACGGAGTTGGTGACCGGGTCGTCGTCCGCCGTGGACGTGGTGCCCTTGTCGCTCCAGCCGGGCATCCGGTCCTTACCGAAGAAGTACTGGGTGCCTGATGCATCCGTGACCTTCCAGTACTCGGTGTTGTCGTCGCCGTTGTCGGTGGCGCCGGTCAGGTGCTCGACGCGGGTGCCGTCCTCGTTCTTCAGCTTCCACGTGCCGCCGGACGCCTGTGATAGGGCTGCGGTGTCGCAGGCCGCCTTGTCCGTACAGGCGTTGACCAGCTCGACGGCCTTGCCGTTGAGAACCAGGGTGGCGTTGGCATACTTCCAGCACAGGTCTCCCTTGCCGGAGTGACCGTCGTCCTTGCAGGAGGCGTACTTGCGCTCGATGTAGGACTCAGTGATCGAGAAGCCTTCACCGATCACCGAGGTCTGGTTGTTCTCCCCGGCCGTGCGGCCGTCCACGGATGCGGAGTTGTAGGAGATGGACAGGTTCGGGGACGGGCCGGCCGTGGCCGGAGGAACCCGCAGCGGGTAGTTCCAGGTGAAGTCACCCGTGTTGCCGCCAGCCTCCCAGGTGGCGGTCGGGGACAGCGGGGTGGAGGCGAAGTCACCTCCACCGCCGGAGCTGTCGGCTGCTGCGGCCAGCAGGACCGGAGACCCGGCAGCGAGTGCGCGGGCGGAGACGGTGCCTGTCAGCGTCTGCGATCCGGTGTCGTTGCTCGCACCGGCTACTGGCCGCTGAGTACGGCACGACTCCTTCTCGGGGGTGGTCAGCGCACACGCCGGGAGTGTCACCAGGCGCAGTCGGGGCCCGAAGTTGCCACCGTAGACGTCGTTGAAGGTGGAGTAGTCCAGAGACACCCGGAGCCTGTCGGTATCTCCGGCAGCTCTTCCGGAGGGATCAATGGTGAGCAGGATCCCGTTGACGCCTGCCTTCTTCGCGGCGGCCTGGGAGTGGACCCTGAGCGCCACCTCTTCGGCGGGGCCGGTAGTCTCCGCCTTCGTCTTGGCCGACTTGGCTGCCGGGGCGGTGGGCGCCTGGGCCAGGTCCACGTCGAGTCCGCCGACTGTGATGGCGGTCCCCGTGCTGGTTGCGGGGACCTTTGCGGTGGCCTTTCCAGCCTCCGGCCACGCGGCACTGTTCAGCCGTGCGCGGGTCTTGCGCGAGGCGGAGGCGGCCTTGTCCTTCGGGGCCTTGGACGTGCCGGGCTTGAGCCTGCCTACCTTGTCGATCTTCGCCTTGGGCCGGTCCTCCAGCTGCTTTCGGGCTGTCGCGGTCTGGGCCTGGGCGGTGAAGTCGTACCCCGAGGGAATCACAGCTTGCGGAAGGACAGAGAGGGCGACGATGAGGGCGCCGCGGCCGAGCCAGCGGCGTATGACGGCCCCTGGCAAGCGCTTACGGAAGGGTGGCGAGGACACATTTACTCTCCGTGTTCGATGGTGGGCGGGAAACGCTCCGGCAACGGCATCGATGCTGCGAGCGCTGCTTTTGGGGCGCGCCCGTCAAGACGCGCGTGCTACGGGAGACTTGGAGAAGTGCGAGACGGCCCGGGCGCCGGCATCAGCAGCGCCCGGGCCTGAACAGGTCGGAGATCGCGTAGTAGCGCAAGCACTCCGACCGTCCTCGCTTCTACCGCTGCTCGATGTTGTACCGGTTGGCGATGTTGTCGGTGGAGGTGGCGCCGGCCCAGACACGGACGCTGTCGATCTTTCCGGGGAAGTAGCGTGCGGCGGCGCCGTTGATTTCCGCCCGGCCGATCTCGAACGTTCCGCTGCCTTGCCAGGAAGTGGTGTACGGCACGCCGTCCTCGTCGCCCATCCGGGCGCTGTCGACGTACAGCCTCAGTGCGCCGAGTTTGGAGGTGTCCTCGGGGTCGGCTGCGGTCTGGGCGTCGCAGACGACTGTCAGCATGACGGGCACTCCGAGCTGAGCGGTGGTGAATGCGGTGGATTCGCTCTCGGTCCAGGAGGCTCCGGTGCCGTCCTTGTCGGGACGGCCGAACGTCCACCGCCCCTGGGTGCTTCCGGCCGGCTGTTCGTACCAGACGCCCCAGGAGGACTGGCTCGTCCCCGACTGGCCGAGCACCTGTACCGCGTAGGACTTGGTGGTGTCGGCGAGCTTGGCCGGGTCCAGCGTCACCCAGGCGGTTGCGGTGAACGAACCGGAGTCGTCGAGGAGCGGGCCGACAGCGGTGGCGTAGGCGCTGGTGCCGTTCAGGGTCATCGACTGCGTGGTCGTGACCTCTTCGCCGATCTCCGGGTCTCCGGTGGTGAACTGGGTGAGCGCGGCCCCGTTGAGTGTCAGGTTCCGGCCGAAGCCGCTGGTGTCCTTCACCGTGGTGCCGGTGGCGTTGGCCATGTCGGTGGCGTCCCACTTGGCGACGAGCGCCGGGACCGGGTCGCCGGCGGTGCCGTCGCTGATGTCCTCGTCCTCCAGCCAGGCGTCATGGGCGACCTCGGTGTCCGCCAGCGTGCGAGACCAGACCTTGACCTCGTCGATGGTGCCGGCGAAGTTCTCCTTGCCGGTCGCCGAGGCCCACAGGCGGCCGACCTGCAGTCCGCCGGACGCCTTCCACGGGGTCACCGTGAACGGCACCGGCTCGCCCTGCGGGACGCCGTTGACGTAGAGCTGGATCGTCTGCGACGCCGCGTTGTAGACACCGGCGAGATGGGTCCAGGCATTCAGAACCGGCGGTTTCGCTCCGATTGAGCGAGTGATAGCCGGAGCCGAGACGTCCGTCTGGTGCCGGTTGAAGACCCAGGCGTTGGCGGCCGTGGAGTAGTACAGCTGGAACCCGGAGGCGTTCGTTCCCGCCTGGGACAGAACGGTGTAGTTGACGTCCTTCTTCTCCAGGCGGGCCCAGGCCGAGACAGAGAAGGACTTGGTGGTGTCCAGTACCGCGCCGGGGGTGGAGAGGTAGGCGCTCGTGCCGTTGAACTTTGCCGCGCCGGAGCCGCTGCGGGCTAGGGTGTCCCAGGTGGCCCCCGAGGAGGTCAGCGGGTGCTGGGTGGCGGTGGTGGCGTCGGTGAGGGCGTTGTCCAGGTGCCAGATTCCCGAGGGCTTCTCTGCGCCCTTCACGAGGAAGCTGTAGTAGCCGGTGAGCGAGCTGTGTCCGGCCGCGTCGAAGCCCCAGACCTGGATGGTGTTCTCACCAGCCTGGTTCGGCGTGATCGTCTGAGTGGTGGCCGCGCCCTTGGCGACGGTGATCGGGGCCGAGACTACGCCGCTGTTCAGCTTCCACTTGTAGCTGACGACGTCCGACTGGATGCCGGGTGTAGTGGGGTTGGTGTCCGCGGGGGTGAAGGTGAACTTGCCGGACGTGCCCACCCCGCCGGCGGCCGGATCGGTCTCGGCCGGCTTGTAGACGCCGTCCGCGCTGGTCACCAGCGGAGGTGGCGGCGAATCGGTGTCGACCCGGAAGTAGCACCAGGACGACCAGGACGAGTCCAGGACACCGGTGACGCCGCGGTCCGTCTTGTAGTACGCCTGTGTCTTGACCCGCATCCGGTAGTCCGTCTGTGCCGGCAGTGCGCTGGAGGTCGCGTCGCGGGGGGCGTTGTCGGCCACCCAGGCGCCGTCCGGGGAGGCCGCGTACCAGGCGCGGCTGGAGCCGTCGGCCTTCCATACCTCGAACAGGGCGCGCACCTGGGCGTTGGCGCCGTCCGCTGACTGCACCGTGGCCAGCATCTTCGGCGTGGTGTCGCTGGTGGCGAAGGGCAGCGTGGAGGCGTTGCAGGCCCGCCCGGTGGTGCCTTGCTGGACGCCGTACGAGGTCGGCTTGTCCGGGTAGGAGACGTAGGTCACCGACAGCTTCGCGTCGTTGCGGAACCGTGCCCAGGCGGCGGCGTCGGACTCGTCGTGTGCGGTCAGCGAGAAGGTGATCTGCGCCGACTTGTTGGCGGCGTGGGACGCGAGGGTCGTCGTCAGGTTTTCGTTCGTCTCCTCGCCCACATTGTCACTAAAGCGTACCCAGTTCGCCGGCTGCGACGGGTCGCACAGGCTGCCCCGGCCGTAGGCCACGTTCCGGTCGCCCATCAGGTCGTCCGCGGCGGGGCGGGTCGACCAGGTGGTGCTGGAGGAGATGCCCTTGTTGACGTGGCTCAGGTCGTACCAGTGCGGATCACAGGTGAACGTCCACAGCTGATACACCTCCAGCGTCGCGTCCAGGATCTTTTTGCCGTGGATCGACGAGAGCGGGTATTCGAAGTACATGCGCTGGGTGTACGGGCTGTTGGAGCAGAGGTAGCCGGCATAGTTGGAGCATTTCCCCACGCCCTTGTCCCCATCGAACTCCCAGTACTTGGTGCCGTTGGAGGCCAGGGCCGTCCAGTCGCCCAGCGCGATGCCCTTGGTCGGCGGATCGATGTAGAGCGGGAAGACGGTGTTCTCGCCGTGGAGCAGGGCCGGATCAGGGGTGATCTCCAGAGTGGTGCCGACGAGCTTGAGCGGGAGCTCGGCCGTCGCGTCACCGCTGCCTGGGCCCTCGGAAGGCCCAGGCTCACCCCCGGCAGCAGGCAACGGGCCCGCCTCCGTCGCTTGCGATTCGCCCTCGGACTCTGCTGAAACGGTGCGGCCGAGTTGCGTGGTGATGCCCGCTGCTGGGGTGTCACCGGCCGAGTCCCACATCCGCCCTGCCGGGCTCTCGAAGACCGGGGTGCCGTCGCCGTCACGCGCGACGAAGCCGCCGTCGGCTGTCGGGGCGATGTCCAGCCCCTTGCCGGAGACGGTCATCCTGATCGTCGCGAGCGCCGGATTCTTTGCCGCCTCCGCGGTCTTGACCACGAGCACCGAGGTGTAGCCAGAGCTCAGCGCAGTCAGTTTCAGATCGACGTCCGGGAGGACTCCAGCGTACGTGACGGCGTCGCCGTCGAGCCTGGGCTCCGGGAGCACAGTGGGCCAGCCGAGCCGCAGCTCGTGTCCCTCATCCTTCAACGTGACCAGCCCATCCCCGCTGCCGCCGCCGGAGAAGGTGAGACCAGCTGTCGTGTTCTTCGCCCGCACAGAGCCGTTGGTCTCGCGAACGAGGGTGGTGTCGATGGGTGCCCAGGTACCGTCGTCTCTCCGGGCACGGACCGGAGCCGCGTTCATTTCCTGTGTGAAGGTGCTGTCCGGGTTGGCGAAGACCTGGGACGATTCGGTAGTCGCCCCGTCCACGGCCACTCGCTCACCGGTCTCCTCCGCGAGAACACTGGCCTTCGACTCAGGAGTCCCGTCGACCACTGTCGAGGCCGCTCCGTCATGGGCTGTTGCCGGAGTCGCTCCGACCCCGACCACCGGAATCGCACTCCCTAGAAGCGCGACAGCTACGGCCTAACTTCGCACCGCCTGACGCCAGTTGTGCCCCCGTCCCTGAGTAAACACGCCCCACCCATCCCTTAGCTTTTCTTTAAAAGAATCTGTGTGGATCATGTGTTGATCGGACCCAGTGGTCAACTGTGTCGTGTATCACGTTGATCTATTTCGGCCAGCAGGGGACCGCGACGAACTCGGCGGGACGTCCCCGGACTTGGTGTAGACCGGGAAGGCGGGGCCGCGGTCTCACGGAAGATTCCGGAGCAGAACCGGGTCGTGCAGCGGCGGGAGCGACTCCTGCGCGGCCAGGTGCGCGCTGCACCAACTCCGTGCGACGGCCCTCTTGCTGCCCAACAAGTCGCTCAGTACTGGCCTGGAAGACCGACGGATCCATCCGGTATGGCGAATACGCCTGCAGGATCTCACAGTTCGAGGCCAAGCGGTTCGATAGGGCCCGGCTGATGCTGACGGAGTTCGCCGCCACGTACAAGAGGGGCAGACGCAGGGCGCGGGCCCGAGCTCGGGCCCGCCATCGCCGCATATATCGCCGGCGCCTGGGTGGCTGCCGGCAAGCGCCTGCCATCCTCGGACAGTCTGGGCGGGGCCGGATGTAATTGGTCATCAGCAGCAGCGCTCCGGGCGGGGCCGAGGTCCTGTACACCGGGTCGAACGCGGGAAGGGCGGGCGTTGGCGAGTGCGGCCACTGCCAGACGTCGGCAGGGAAGCAGTCGCACTGCCGACGCAGTGGCCGGGCAACTCGTCGCTGTCTCGGGCTCCGTGCCTTCACGGCTATGCGGAGTCCGCGGACGCGCGCCGGACGGCTCGGCTCGGCCCTGAAAGGGGCCGCAACGGGAGTGCCGGAAGAGACCAGCGAGCGCCGTGACCTGCCGTGATGGGCGTGCGATGGCCGCTGACCTGCGCGAATGACCTTTCGATTCTTTCACGCTCGTGCCGGTTGATGGGGCTGGAAGTCCCAGAAAAGTCCCAGGAGACTCCCACTGCTGACGGGCGTCTTTCGGCTCTATACGGCAGTGCGGGTTCGTCGAACGCCTCGCTTTCGACGAGAGCACCGGAACCTGGATGTCGAGCGCATGGCGCTCAGGCGATGCCTTGCGGGATCGTGGGGCCCTGATGATCGACGACGACTCTTCGGCTGCCGACGGCAGTGAGTCGGCGGTGCCGGCCAACCCTCGGACGCCCTATGGCGAGCGGCCTGTCGCGCGAACCCGGCGGGCGAAGGCACAGGAGCTGATCGAGCGGCTCGTCGCCAAGGGTCGCGTCCGGATCACTGATCCCGATGACGACGAGGTCGCGGAATGGCGGCGCGTCGTCAACTATGCGAAGCGGCAGGGCCTGGAGCCGGAAGGTAAGCGCATCGAGAAGGCCCCGTACAGTGGGCCGGGGCCGGAGCCGGGGCTGTTCCTCGCGGAGGGACCGCATCCCAATGCGCGGAGTTGGCGGCCGAAGGAGGACGGAGCTCTAGGGCCTGTATCGAGTCGTGATCAATCTGCGGATTCAGTCTGTGTCGCGTGACACTTTCTGGTAGATCGGTTTTCATGACGCGGGTGCAACTGACGGATGCGGAGTGGGAGTTCATCGGGCCGTATCTGCCGATAGGCAGGTACGGCCCGTATCCCGAGCGGCTGCGGGAGCAGTTCGAGGGAGTGATCTGGAAGTTCAGGTCGGGCGGGCAGTGGCGGGAGATGCCGGCCGAGTTCGGAGCCTGGTCCACTGTTCATAATCGCTTCCGCCAGTGGCGCGACACCGGCGTTTTCGAGACTCTGCTGGAGGGCCTGATCGCCGAGGCCGCGAAGCGGGGCGAGGTGGATCTGTCGCTGGTCAGCGTGGACTCCACGACCGCCCGCGCCCACCACGACGCCGCCGGGATGCACCTGGACGACGAGGTCCTGAGCGCCCTGGAGAAGGCCGCCGCCGAGGAGGAGAAGGCCCGACAAAAGGGGGCAGCCCGGAAGGACAAGGCGGACAGAACGGCGACCCCGCCCGCGAAGAGCGAAGACGCGTCCGGCGCAGGCACCGGATCCGGTTGAAGGCCGCCCTGCTGGGGCGCTCGCGGGGCGGACAGACCAGCAAGGTCCACCTCGCCGCCGACCTCCGGTGCCGCCCGCTCGCGATCATCCTGACCGCCGGACAGGCCGCCGACAGCCCTCAGTTCATCCCCGTGCTGAAGAAGATCCGGGTTCGCGGCTCCGTCGGACGGCCACGCACCCGCCCCGACACGGTCGCCGGAGACAAGGCGTACTCCTCCCGCGGAAACCGCGCCTACCTGCGCAAACGCCAGATCAAGGCAGTCATCCCGGAGAAGAAGGACCAGGCTGCCAACCGGAAGAAGAGGCCCCTCAGCCACGACGCCGAGCTCTACAAGGCGAGGAACACCGTCGAACGCCTGATCAACAAACTGAAAGCCTGGCGCGGCATCGCCACCCGCTACGACAAGACCCCCGAGAGCTACCAAGCCGGACTTCACCTCCGCGCCTCCATGATTTGGATCAAGGACCTCACCCGAGCCGGGTGATCACGACTCGATACAGGCCCTAGTCGGGTTGAGGAATCCCGGCCGTGCTGAATGACGAAGCTCCTGTAGACGGTGTCACGACCAAGATCCACCGCTCACCAGGAGTCTCAATGACGAAGTCAAGACTCCTGCGCGACGGGCGGGACGGGGGTGAACAGCCTGTCGTCGCGCAGGAGAGCCCACAGCACGCTGGCCCGGCGCCGGGCCAAGGCGATGACGGCCTGGACATGCTTGCAACCCTCGCTGCGCTTCTTGAGGTAGAAGTTCCGGTTCGGGCCGTCGCGGATGATGCTTGTCTGCGCGGACATGCAGAACACCCGTCGCAGGCGGCAGCTGTAACGCTTGGGACGGTGCAGGTTTCCGGTCCGGCGGCCGGAGTCGCGTGGGACAGGCACCAGCCCAGCCGCCGAGGCCAGATGGCCGGCGTCGACATACGTAGTCAAGTCACCCGCTGCGACGATGAACTCGGCGCCGGGTATCGGGCCCATTCCGGGCAGCGTCTCGCTGATCTCGGCCTGCGGGTGACTTCGGAACGTCTCGCGAATCTGCTTGTCGATCCGCTTGAGCCGGTCGTCCAGGGCCAGGAGCTGTGCCGCCAGGTCGGCGACGATCTGCCCGGCAACATCCTCCCCGGGCAGCACAGTGTGCTGGGCCTGAGCCGCCTCCAGGGCGATGGCCGCGGGACCTGTCCCAAGGCCGGGTAGTTAACGTTTTCGCAGGTCACGCAAGGGGTGTTGGGGTCCATGCAGTGGCGGCGTAGAGGCCGGGGCCAAGTTTGTGGATGAGGCCGGTCTCGGCCCATCTGGAGAGCTGCCGATACATGGTCTCCATGGTGATGTCGCCGAAGTGGGAAGCGATGTCACGGGGGCGCCAGAGGCGGGTGGGGTTTTCCTCGAGCAGGCCCAGGATCCGGTGACGTCGGCGCTCGGCGAGGGCTGTGTGCCGGTCGTCGCGGGAGATGGCGGGGAGTTGAGGGTGCGGTTCGCGAGGTTCGAGGACGCTGATGTCGAGACCGGTGATCGTGCGGCTGGTGTCGGGCCTGCCGTCGTCATGGCGGGTGCTGTAACGGGACATCGGTGACTTGACCTTGCGGGTGCTGACGCGCTGCCGTCGGGGCGGCAGGAGACGGGCCAGGATCCGGTGCCCGATCAGCCCGACGCGGCCGACATCGGCGGGGTCGGTGATGACGGCGGCGGCCTGGACGACCTGGTCGCGGGCGGTCTGGAGCGCGATGGTGAAGCAGCAGCGGTCCGGATCGGTGCCGGGCAGCGACTCGGCGGCCTCGACCATCATGGTGCGCAGGGCCTGGTAGAGGGTGAGAAGGGCCCACATCTCCTGTTCGACGCCGGCCGGGTCGCCCGAGCGCAGGACGCGCCCGTTCGTGATCGTGTGGCGGAGCGCGTAGTACGCAGATTCGTGTTCCCACCGCTGGTGGTAGAGGCCCACCAGCGCGGCCGCCGGGTATCGGCGGGCGTCGGTCAGAGTGGTGACCAGCCTGTAGGAGCCGGTGAAAACGGTGCCGTCCGCGCAGGTCACCGTGATGTTCGCGTCGATCACACGTACCTTCACGGCGGCGATCACCGACAGGTATGAGCCGTCGGCGAGACGTGTCAGGACGGGGGTACGCCGGTTGCTGCGGAGTCGGCCCAGGAACTGGGCGCGGGTCGCGGTGACGGAAGCGAGGAAGTCGTTGCCGTCGAAGCCCTTGTCCCACAGGACGAGCATGTCCGGCCGCAGCAGATGCAGCAGGCGCGAGGCATAGCTGGTCTCGCCCTCGGCGGTGGGTCCGAACACTGCGCCGATCAGGGCCCGTGTCCCGGTCTCGACCAGCGTCATCAACTCCAGTGTGGGATAGCCGTGATGGGAGGTTCGCCCCAGCCAGGCCCTGTTTCGCCCGGAGTCGGGGACCTTCTGCGAACTGCAGCCGTCGAATGACACAGTCCGGTACGGCCCGAACCGCACACCGGGTGTCGTCGGCCGTGCCAGAGGCCCCGCGAGAACCTCGAATAACGCCCGCACCGGCGCACTGCCCAGTCGTCGGCGCAGATCACGCAGGGCCTTCGGCGTGGGGGAGGCCACCGGCACTTCGGCCAGCCCGGCCGTCAGCTTGTCCCAGACCAGCCGGTAGCCGACTTCAGGGAACAGACACATCGCGAGCAGGAAGTAGATCCCGACCCGCGAAGGAAGATCGCGCAGTCGTCTCTGCACCGAGCGGGTCTCCGCCAGGACCGCGTCGATGAGCTCGAACGGCACGACGGGCGTCAACTCGCCCAGACGCCCGGGCGCGAACCGGCCCGCGGCCACTGTGACCGTACGGGTGATGGCCATCACCGAGGCCGGCAGGACATGATGAAACGGCAACGGAGCTCCTCGAGTACAAGCTGTCTTGGACGACTGCCTGTACCAACGAGCTCCGTTGCTCTTGCGTCGGAAATCTTTCAACTGGCGCGCATGACCTGCGAAAACGTTAACTACCCGGCCTTGGGGCAAGGCCCCCCTGCCCTGATGGACAGGGTGCGGAAGCGTGTGGGAGACAAGCGTGTTCTGGGCCTGGTGAAGGCGTTCCTCAAGGCTGGCATCCTCGGTGAGGACAAGGCTCTGAGGTCAACTGATGCCGGTACCCCGCAGGGGTCGATCCTCTCACCATTGCTGAGCAACGTAGCGCTGTCCGTGCTGGATGAGTTCATCGCCCAGTCGCCGGGCGGGCCTCGTGCCAAGCAATATCAGCAGGCGAAGCGTCGGAAGTACGGTCTGCCCAACTATCGGTTGATCCGGTACGCGGATAACTGGTGCCTGGCGGTTTCGGACACCCGAGCCGATGCCGAGGTCTTGTGTGAGGAGATCGCGAATCTTCTTTCCACCATGATGGGCCTACGCCTGTCGCGGGAGAAGACACTGATAACCCACATCGAGGACGGTCTCGACTTTCTCGGCTGGCGTATCCAACGTCACCGAAAGCGAGGTACCCGCAAATACTTCGTCTACCTGTATCCGGCCAAGAAGGCGCTTCACTCCATCATGGCCAAGGTGAAGAAGTTGTGCTGGCAGGACGTGAACCTGCCGCTCGAAGCCTTGCTTTACCAACTCAACCTGGTACTGCGGGGCTGGACTGCCTACTTCAAGCACGGTTCGTCGAAGGCGACCTTCAACTACCTGCGGGCATACATCTGGAATCAGGTCTTTGGATGGCTTCGCCGCAAGCACCGGCGATCCAACTGGAAGGAAATCCGCCGCAAGAACACCAGCGACGGATGGTGGCCCGCTACCAGCGAGGTGACTCTGTTCAATCCAGGAGCAGTGAAGATTACCTACTACTCCTATCGGGAAACGAAGATCCCCTCGCCGTGGCCGAGCACAGCATGAGAGAGAAACCGGGCGTAATCACTGGGGCTTGTGGAGCGCCCGGTGCGTGGAAACGCGCACGGCGGGTGCGGGAGGCGGCTCGGGGAAACCCACCGACGGAAACGTCGGCGGGGCGCCCCGGGCCGACCTCACCTGGTACCTACCCGCGACCGATCGATCGCCGAGCAGTCGAAGAACTACCGCTATTCCACGGCTCATCAGGTGGTCATAGACGCCGACACCCGCCTGGTCGTCATCGTCGGCCGGCCTCTGCCCGGTAACCGGCACGACTCCCGAGGCTGGGAGGAATCCGGCGCCAAGGCCGCCGTGGGCCACACCACGACCATTGCGGACGGCGGCTACCAGGGAACCGGGCTCGTCATCCCGCACCGCAGGACGAAGGGCGAGGAACTTCCGGCCTGGAAGGAGGAACACAACCACTCCCACAAGCGAGTTCGAGCCCGCGTCGAGCACACCTTCGCCCGCATGAAGAGTTGGAAGATCCTGCGTGACTGCTGCCTGAAAGGCGACGGCGTCCACCACGCCATGCTCGGCATCGCGCGCCTGCACAACCTCACCCTCAACGGATAACTGAGAGGAACCTACAAGGGCCATCGGTATCCACATCGATCCCACGATCTACTACGGGGCAGCCTTTAGTGATGGGAAACTCTTCGGGTTCCGTTCCACGGGCCGCTGACCTGTGGTGTCGTGTGCCGACAGCAGGAACCACAAGAGTTTCCCATCAATATCTGACGCGGCGGCAACATAGCCCGGAAACGCCGGTTAGCCAAACCGGCGTCTCCAGAGACGCTTAATGCGCCAACGTCCGCACTCGAGCACAACCACAGATCGAAGCAACAGTGAAAGAGCATCGCCGCTATCTGCCGGAAATTTGCCGCGCGTTCTCCGTTCGCGAACTGTGCCGTCCGTCTCTGGACTCTTCCGCAGATCCGTCTAGTGTTCCGTACTCCCTGGAGAGTAGCCGCACTTGCCCAATGAACCAATAGCAACCATTGCCAACGCCGAACCACATCACGAGAAGGAGGCCGCGGCGGACCCTGCAGCTGCTCACCATCATGCCGTCTCACCTGATAGCCGAGCGCCTCTCCTGACCAGCGGCTGGTATTCAGCCAGTGACCTCGCCGCCTGCCTGGGAGTGGATGCCTCAACCCTGCGCCGCTGGCGCACCACTCAGCCTCCCCAGGGTCCGCCATTCGTCACGGCCTCGGAACGCGTCGTCATATACAGCGCCCTTGACGTCGAGGAATGGCTGCGCCACAGACGTACCGTCCCGACCAAGGGACACAATGACCGATAAGACCAACGTTCCTGTCGGTGTTCGGCTCTCGATCGATATCGAGTACCGTCCTGACCGCCCCACTCCGTATCGGGCGCGTGTCCGGTGGACCGATCCGACAAGCAAGCGCCGCCAGTCACTGTCCGAGGGAAAGGACAGCGAAGAAGAGGCCCAGGAATGGCTTCAGGCCATCATCGAGGCCGCAGAGGCCGGCCTGAGCCCGTCGCTGGCCACTATGAAGCTCGCCGAATACGGCGAAGCGAACATGGATCTCGCCCTGCGCGGTCTGGAGTTGAAAACGCTGGACCCCTACCTGTCGGGGTGGCGAATGCGTGTTGTTCCCGCCCTGGGCCACCTCGCGGTGCGGATGATCACCAATGGTGTCGTCGACCGCGCCGTGCAAAACTGGATCGCCGACGAACACAGCCGCTCAACGGTGAAGAACACCATCGCCGTCCTGGTCCGCGTCATGGAGCAGGCAGTCCGTGACGGCATCATCAAGGTCAACCCCGCCCGGGTGACCGGCTGGCAGAAACTCTACAAGCAGGCCGAGGATGAACTTCTCGACCCACGGGCACTGGCCCTGCCTGACTGGGAGACCCTCATCGCGCTGGCCGAGGCTCTCGTGGCTGCCTCCCACGACCAGTACCGCGGCTGGGGAGACGTGGTCGTCTTCGCCGCGTGCACCGCTGCACGGATCGGCGAGGTCTCAGGCTGCCGTGTCGGGGACATCGATACCGCCCAGTGGATTTGGACCGTGCGGCGTCAGACCACACCCGCTCCCGGGGGGCTGACCGACAAGGGCACCAAGGGCAAGCGAGCCCGCAAGGTTCCCATCGTCGAGGAGATCCGTCCCCTCGTCGCTCAGCACGTTCTGTCCGCCGGCCCGAATCCCGATGCCCGCCTGTTCACCGGCCCGCGCGGCGGACGCATCTCCACCGCCGTCCTGCGCGACGCCACGCACTGGGACGACGTGGTCACCAAGCTCGGCCACGAGCACCTGCGCCGCCACGACCTCCGGCACACCGGAATGACCTGGTTCGCCGACGCAGGCGTGCAGGTCTACGTCCTGCGACGCATCGCCGGCCACGGGTCACTGACCACGGCCCAGCGATACCTGCACCCCGACATGCACAAGATCACGGCTGCCGGGGCGGCGCTCTCCGCGAGCCTCGGCGTGCTCCGCACACCACGCTCCCTGGCAGGCCCGATCGCCATGGTCCGTTGACACCGATCAAGGAGGCCGGCCCCCAACTGGTCCCCAGGAATGACCGAGGGCCGGTTTCGGATGTCTCCGAAACCGGCCCTGATCTGTGACTCTCACGAGTCGGGACGACAGGATTTGAACCTGCGACCCCTTGACCCCCAGTCAAGTGCGCTACCAAGCTGCGCCACGTCCCGCTGCGAATCCCCCGGTGTTCCCGGGTGACCGCGCAGGACAAACATTACCTCACTCCGAGGACCGGATCGACGCCCGTGCCTGGTGGGCACGGTTCGCCAGGGATTCGGCGCCGCACGCGGTGGCCAGTTTCTGGGCCCTGGCGAGTTCGCGCGGCGAGCGGATCGCGATGCCGTAGTCGACGAGGGCGAGCGCGTGCTCGTACGCCGACGGGGATGACTCCAGGTGCCGGACGGATTCGGCGAGCAGATGGGTGGCGTCCTCGGGTTCCGCGAAGAGGGCGACGCAGCGCAGGGCATCGCCGATGGCGGTGTCCGTGCCGAAGCGCTCGGCGTGCGTCCGGGCCGTCGCGGCGAGTCGGGCCGCGCGCTCCGGGTCCTCCTCGGCCAGTGCGCGGGCGAGGTCACCGGCCCAGGGCGCCCACACCCCGTTGAACCTGCCCCGGGGTTCGAGTGCCTGGCCCGCCGCCTCCAGTTCGGAGATCGCCTCCTTCGTACGGCCTTCGGCCAGCAGCAGCCGACCGCGCACGCACGGGCCGTCGGGGAGGACCATCGCGCTGGGGTAGGGCGATCCGAAGGCGTAGCGGTCGGCGATCTCGCGGGCCTCCTTGACGCGGCCGCGGGCGAGGAGCGTGTCGATGAGCAGACAGGCCGCGTCCCAGTGGACGGGCAGTCCGCTGCCGACGCGGTCGGCCAGGCGCAGCCCCTCGCGGAGGAAGCCCTCGGCCTCGGCCAGCCGTCCGCGACGCCGGTGGACAAGTCCGAGCAGGGTGTGGGCGAACGCGAGGTGCGCGCCGCTCCAGCCGGAGATCTCGAAGGCGCGGACGGCCTCGCCGAAGAGCTGTTCGGCCCGGTCGAGCTGGTCGGTGAAGGCGTAGGTGATGCCGACGAGGGTCGGCAGCTCGAAGCCCCATTCCGCGTCCGTCCAGCCCAGTCCCCGGGCGGGGTGGCCGTCGACCAGGGCACGTTCGCAGAGGTCGACGACGAGCTGGGCGTTCTCGCCGCGCAGCATGGCGTCGAAGGCGCGGATGGTGAGCAGGGCGCGCTCGGCGTTGTCGCGGCCGTGGAGGTGATCGGCGTTGCGGGCGAGCCGGGCGGAGCGGCCGGGGCCGTCGTCCTCGGTGGCCTGCATGCCCTCCCAGAGGAAGGCTCCGGCCTGCAGCCGCATCAGGCCGGGGCCGGGGGCGGTGCGCGCGGCCTCCGCCGCGAGGGCGAGGGCCGCTTCCTTCAGCTGGTTGTTGTGGGAGTGCGCGGCCGCGAGGCGGTAGGTGGCGTCGATCCGCCGCTCCTCGTCGAGGCCGGGCATGTCGAGGGCCGCGCGCAGGTGCTGGACGGTGGTGGCCGGGGAGCTGAGCAGGGTGGCGCAGCCCAGTTCGTACAGCAGGGTGGCCTTCGCCTGCGGGCTCGGCGGTTCCTCCAGGGCGCGTTCGAGGCAGCGGCGGGCGGCGTCCGGGGCGCCGACCGCGAGGTGCTGCCGGGCCGCTTCGCGGAGTTGGCCGACCAGTTCCTGGTCGTCGTCCGGGTGCACTTCGAGCAGGTGCCGGGAGGCCGCGGCGGCGCCGAGTCCGGCCCGGGTGATCGCCCACGCGGCCCGGCCGTGCATGGCGGTGCGGGTGGCCGGCGGGATGGAGCGGTACACCGCGCTCGCGATCAGCGGGTGGACGAACTCCATCGGGTCGAAGCCGGTGACGATGCGGGCCTCGCGCAGCCGCTCCGTGCAGTCGGCGGCCTCGGCCGGGCTCATGCCGGCGAGGGTGGCCGCGAGGTTCTGCGAGATCTCCGTGCCGAGTACGGCGGCGGCCCAGGCGAAGCGGTTGGCATTGGTCCCGAGCCGTTCGAGCCGGGCGACGAGGCCGCTGCCGCGGGCGGAGGCGCCGAGTTCGCGCAGCAGCCCGGCCGACTCCTCCAGCGGCACCAGCTCGCGGTCCTGCACCTTGGCGACGAGTTCGACGGCCTCGTAGGGGTTGCCGCCGGTGACGGCCCACACCTCGCGGCAGAACGGGTCGTCGGCGTGTTCGCCGAGGGCCGCGCGGACCAGTTCGGCGGTGGCGTCCGGGGTGAGGGCGCGCAGCGCGACCCGTACCTGGGACGGGTGGCTGCTGCCCGGTCCGCTCTCCTTCAGCCGCGCCGCCAGCTCCTCCGGGCGGTGGGCCTGGACGACCAGGACGGGGAGTTCGCCGAGGCGGGCGGTGAACGAGGCGAGCCAGGCGAGGGATTCGCCGTCCGCCCAGTGCGCGTCGTCGACGATGAGCAGCAGCGGGCGGTGGCTGACCCGGGACGCGAGCCGGGAGACGACGAAGTCCAGGCCGTCGCGCACGCCTTGCGGGTCCGGCTGCGGGCCGCTCGGCTCGGCGAGGCCGAGGGCGGGCGCGGCGATCTCGTACCAGGTCCCGAACAGGGCGCGCATCTCGTCGGGCGGCAGTTGGTCGAGCGCGGGCTGCAGCAGTTGGCGCACGACGTGGAACGGCACGGACGTGACCGTTTCGCCGCCGCGTGCGGACCAGATCGTGCATCGGTCGGCGGCCATGGCCCGGATCTCGCCGAGCAGTGCTGTCTTGCCGATGCCCGCCTCGCCGCTGAAGATCAGCAGTCCTCCGACGGCCTGGGCGCCGCATAGGGCGTCCACGGCCTGTGCGGCAGCGGCAAGTTCCGGTTCACGCTCGTACAGCGGCCGGGACGGCTTCATGCCTACCCTCCCCTAGGGTGGTACGGATTGGTTTCGACACTAGTCGTGCACAAGGGTCGACGGACAGTGGTTCCGACAGTTCACCGCAGGTGCGGGGCACAATCGTGGGGTGGACGAGACTCGCAGGGACCGGGACGCCGAGGGCCGGGCGCGCAACGCGCGTCCCCGTGACGGGCTGGGGCGCCCCCTCCCCCGTGGGGCGGCGGGCATCGAACGACAGCCCGAGGGCGTGGTCCGTACGCCCGAGGGGACGGTGCGGGAGGCCCAGCGGCTGCTGGACGCGGGCATGCCCTTCCATGCGCACGAGGTGTTCGAGGACGCGTGGAAGTCGGGTGTGCGGGCGGAGCGGGAGCTGTGGCGGGGGCTGGCGCAGCTGGCCGTGGGGCTGACGCACGCGGCCCGGGGCAACGCGACGGGCGGGGCCCGGCTGTTGCGGCGCGGGGCGGCGGCGCTCGCCCCGTTCGTACCGGACCGCCCGTACGGGCTCGACGTCGGCGGGCTGGTCGGCTGGGCCGGGGAACTGGCCGGCCGGGTGGCGGCCGGGGAGGCGTCCGGGGCCGGGCCCGTCGACGCCGCCGCCGAGGCGCCGCGTCTGCGGGGGCCGGGCAGGTAGGCCGGTCGCGGGGCGTGCCGGCGGGGGCGGGGATGCGGCCGGCGCGCGTCGCGTCCGCGTCGTAGGCCGGCCGTGCCGTCCGCCGTGCGTTGCCGGGAGCGGTGAACAGGGCGGCCCGCAACCATTACGATCGCGCGTCATGAGCACTTCTGACCAGGAGCGGGCCGTGGATGCCCCGATACCGGACGCCAAGGACGAATCCGGGGACGGCTCGGGGGCCGCCACGAAGCCGGCCGACGGGGCGGCTCCCGCGAAGGCCGACGGGGCGCCTTCCGCGCCGGCCCCCCGGGCAGTCGGCGAAGGGGCTCCCGCCGGGGGCCCCGGGGCGGCCGCCGAAAAGACCACCGAAAAGGCTGAGGGAAAAGCCGACGGGAAGACCCCCGCAGCGGGTCGCGGAGCGGTCGGCGGACCGGCTCCCGCGGCGGACCCGGAGGAGGACACCGACGAGGGCCTCGACGACGGGGACGAGGGCGCCGGCGAAGACGCCGGCCGGAGGCTGACTCCGCGCCAGGCGCGGCGGCTGCGGATGGTGTTGTCGGCGGTGGGCATGGCCGCGATGGCGGTGGTCCTCGTGCTGCGGATCGCCAGCCGGTCGTCCGTGCTGGTGGTGGGGGTGTACGGGCTCGCGCTGATCCTGTGCGGGATCGTGATCGAGCTCAGCAGGAACGGCCGTACTCGGCTCGGCAGTTGGCTGCTGGCCCTCGGCCTGGTGGCGGCGATCGGTTCGGACTGGCTGCTGATTCCCTGACTCCCCGGTCTCCCGGCCATCCGGCGTCCCGAAATTCCTGACTCCTTGTCAGTTCGCTTCGATCCGTACGGTTCCGCCGCCCGGATCGACCCGGTCGAGCCAGTGGGCGCGCAGGTGGAACGGGAGGCCCGGTACGGCCGGCCGCAGCAGCCGCTGCCGGTGGAGCATCCGGCCGCCCTGCCGGACGACGAGCAGGGGCGAGGACAGCCGCCGGGTGGTGCGCAGGCTGAAGCGGCCGTGCGTCGGGGCGTCGCCGTCGGGCCCGACGAGGTTCGGCGCGACCCAGTGCAGTGGGGCCGCGACCGTGACGGGTGGGCGTCCCCGGGGCCAGGTGGCGCAGCAGGGGTGCGGCGACGGCCCGGCCCTCGGCCGCGGCGAAGGCGGCGCTCTCCACGCCGTGCAGCAGGTTGCCGACGGCGAAGACCCCGTTCCTCGTCGTGCGGTGGGCGGCGTCGTACGCCGGACCGCGGGTGCCGGGGTCCAGGGTGATCGCGCCGCGGCGGGCCAGTTCGTGGTCGGGGATCCAGTTCCCGGTGAAGACGACGGTGTCGCAGCGCAGGGTGGTGGTCCGGCCGTCGCGGTGGCGCACCGCCACTCCGGTGAGGCGTTGTCGGCCGGTCAGCGCGGTGATGGTGGTGTCGTCGAGGACCGGGGGGTGGTTCGCGCTCCGGGTCAGGGCGGCGAGCCGGGAGTGCGGCCGGTCGGTGACCACGGCGACGACGTCCGCACCGGCCACGCGCAGGGTGTCGACCGCGGCGCGGCCGACGGGCTCGTCGCCGACGACGACCGCCCGGGTTCCGATCCGCTGCCGGTACAGGTGGACGGCCTGCTGGAGTTCGCCGGTGGTGTAGACGCCGGGCGGGCGGCTGCCGGGGACGAGGCGGGCGCTGCGGGGACGTTCGCGGGCGCCGGGGCCCAGGCGGGGTTCGCGGGCGTACAGTTCCTCCGCGTCCAGGAGGCGGGCCGCGTGGTATTCGTTGCGCACGGCCTTGGCCAACAGGGCGGGGAGCACGGCCAGTTGTTCCTCGTCCCAGGCGACGAGGAGCGCTCCGACGCGTTCGACGGGGATGTTCGCCCCGGCCGCGTACGTGCGGAGCAGGTGCTGTCCCTCGCGTACGGGCCGGGCCTCCAGGGATCCGGGGACGGCGTCGAAACCGGTGTGCAGGATGGCGGTGTTGGCCTTGGACGTGGCGTTGCCGATGTCGTCCGAGGCGTCGAGGAGCGCGATGCGCAGGCGGTGGCGGGCGAGTTCGCGGGCGATGGCGGTGCCGACGACGCCCGCGCCGACGACGGTCACGTCGTAGGGCGGGCCGTCGGCCGGCAGGGGGCCGGTCGTCGTGGTCGTGGGAGGCATCGCGCGGTTTCCGTACGGGTCAGGCATGGTCCAGGAGGGTCTGTACGGCCGCCCGGAACCGGCCGAGCCGTTCGGCCGCCTCGTCGGCGCCGATCCGGGGTTCGTACACGGCGGCGGGTTTCCATGCGGGCACGGCCTGGCGGAGCGGCAGTCGCGGATCGAGGCCGAGCCGGGCGACGGCTCCGACGCCGAGTGCGGTGACGTCGGGCAGGGCGGACACCTCGACGGGGCGTTGCAGCAGGTCGGCCTGGGTCTGCATGAGCAGCGCGGAGCGGGTCAGGCCGCCGTCGACGCGGAGCGAGGTCAGCGGGGAGCCCAAGTCGGTGGCGACCGCCTCGGCAAGTTCGACCACCTGCGCCGCGATGCCTTCGCACAGGGCGCGGGCCAGGTGTCCGGCGGTGGTGTCGAGGCCGAGGCCGGTCACCGATCCGCGCAGGTCGCCGCGCCACCAGGGGGCGGCGAGGCCGGCGAGTGCCGGTACGAAGGTGACGCCGCCGGAGTCGGGGACGCCGGAGCCGACCGGGTCGAGGTCGGCCGCGCCGGAGATCACCCCGAGGCCGGTGAGCCAGTCGACGGCGGACGCGGCGGTGTAGACCTGCCCGTCGAGGCAGTAGTTCGTGGTGCCGCCGAGCCGCCAGGCGACGCAGCTGACCAGTCCGGTGGAGCCGCGGCGCGGGGCGGTTCCGGTCTGGGCGAGCAGGAACGCGCCCGTTCCGTAGGTGCACTTGGCGTTGCCCGGGTCCAGCGCGTTCTGGGCGAGGAGGGCGGCCTGCTGGTCGACGATGAGGCCGGTCAGCGGGAGTTCGGCGCCGAAGGCGGTCGTCGTGCCGACCGTGCCGTCGCAGTCGACGACGGCGGGGAGGCGTTCGTCGGCCAGGCCGAAGGCGTCCAGGGCCTCGGGCGACCAGGCGGCCCGGTCCAGGTCGAGCAGCTGGGTGCGGCCCGCGGTCGCCGCGTCCGTCACGAACGCGCCGGTCAGCTGGTGGACCAGCCAGGAGTCGCTGGTGGTGACGACGCCCTCGCGGGTCAGTTCCCGGCGGATCCAGGCCATCTTGGGGGCGGCGAAGTACGGGTCGAGGGGCAGTCCGGTGAGCCGGGTCAACTCCTCGTCGCGGGAGGATAGTTCGTCGCAGATCGGGGCGGATCTCCGGTCCTGCCAGACGATCGCGTCGGTGAGCGGGCGCCCGGTGTCCGGGTCCCAGGCGAGCACCGTCTCACCCTGGTTGGCGAGGCCGACGGCGACAACCGGTTCGGCCGCTTCCTGCAAGGCCCGGCGGCCTGCCTCGACGACCGAACCGAGGAGTTCGCCGGGATCCGCCTCCACCGCTCCCCCGGCGCCGTGACGGGTCGTCACCGGCACCGAAGCGGAACCGATCACGCCGCGCTCGGGGCAGATCACCAGCGCCTTCGTCCCCGATGTCCCCTGGTCCACAGCGAGTACCGGGCCTGTCATCGACACTCCAGCTGTGCGGAAGCTCTGCGGCTTGAACGGAATCGTGATCTTTGAACTGCGCCGCCCAGAGTGGTGCAGACCACCGCGTACGTCAAGGGCCGAACGGCCCCGTGTCCGGAACATTCGGGGTGCCGGTCAACGTCCATGGGATTCGTGTCACTTGAGTAAGATCCGCGAATCGGTCCGAAGAGCGGGGCAACTGCCTCTACACTCACCGCCGAGCAACAACCGGACGCTTTCGAGCAGTTCGTTTTTCAACAGCTGCTTCACCCCCCACGTCCTTGAGGATTGATGAGACCGACACCTTTCGCCGAGAACCGGGGCGCCGATTCCCGGTCCTCCCGCTTCCGCACGAGTGCCATGCCGCCGGGTTGCGTGACGTGCTGAAAAGAACTTCCATCCGTCACATGCCGTCCCGTCGCACGGGGACAGGGCGAGTCCATGGCCAACAGTGATTTCCGGCCGGTTTACCATCCGGCCGGCCACGACAACGATTTACGTGTCGCCTTACAGGATTTGCGCACCGGGCGCTGGTTGTCCATGCGGAGTCTGCTGGAGAGCACCCCGGACTGGACCCTGTGGACCCAGCGCACCCAGGTGCTCGGCGCGGTTGCCGCCGGTTCGGACGCGGTGCAGGCATGGCTGTCCGAGGAGCCCCGGAGCATCGCCGCCGCGGTGATGCACGCCCGCGTCGTCGTCGAGCGTGCCGTACGGGCCCACCGCGAGGGCCACCACCGCGCCCGGGAGCTGTGGCAGGACGCCTGGACGGCCTGCCGGTCGGCCGCGAACGCCTCCCCCACCGACCCGGTGCCGTGGGTGTGCCTGCTGGCCCTGTCCCAGCTCGACGAGCGGCAGCAGTTGGAGGAGCACCGGCTGCACCCGCCGGGACCGATGCTGTTCCCGGGCCCGTGGGGGCTGCTGGCGGAGGCCGACAAGCGCGACCCGTACAACCGCGAGGCCTACCACCGGATGCTCCAGTTCGTGTACGCGCGAAAGGCCGGCGGGAGCCTCTCCGAGGCGTTCAACTTCGTTCAGTGGGCGGCCTCTTCGGCCCCCGAGGGTTCCGCGCTGCATGTGCTTCCCCTGTATGTGCGGGTCGAGCGCTACCGTCGCGAGCAGGGCCACGAGAAGGCACTCGACCTCCACTGGGTCACCGAGGACGCCGAGCGGGACGCCGTTCGCGCGCTGGAGCTCTGGTTCCGGCGCACGGCTCCGATCTCCCACTCCCTGCTCGACCTGAATTATCTGGCCCATGCCCTGTGGGGTGCCCTCCAGTTCGCCGACGCCGCCGCGGTGTTCGAGGAGCTCGGCCCCTACTTCACCTCGGTTCCCTGGGCGTACCGCACCCGTGGGGGCAAGTCGCCGGGAGACGCGGAGGATGTCTTCCTGCGCGCCCGCAGCCGCTGCCTCGCCGCTTCCCGCACCCCGGGCCGGAGGTCGCGCGGCTGATCCGTCGCGCCGCGACGCCGCTCCTGCCGGAACCGTCCCTTTTTTGTTTCTGTTCATCCCGCTCATGGAGGTTTTCCCGATGTCCATATCCACCCCGGCCAAGTCGGGTGCGGAGGTTTCCCATCCGGTGGACGAGGAGGAACGGCTGCGCGAACTCGGCTACCAGCCGGTGCTCGCCCGTCGCATGGGAGGCTTCGGCAACTTCGCCATCAGCTTCTCCGTCATCTCGATCCTGTCCGGCTGCATGACCCTGTACGGCTTCGGCATGTCCACGGGTGGCCCGGCGGTGATGCTCTGGGGCTGGGCCGGTGTCGGTCTCTTCGTCCTCTGCGTCGGCATGGCGCTCGCCGAGGTCACCAGTGCCTACCCGACCTCGGGGGCGTTGTACTACATGGCCGACCGGCTCGGCGGCCGCAAGTGGGGCTGGTACACGGGCTGGCTGAATCTGCTGGGTCTGCTGGGCGCGATCGCGGGCATCGACTATGGTGCCGCGCTGTTCACCGGCGCACTGATGAACCTGCAGTGGGGATTCACCCCCACACCGGGCAAGACGATGATCATCTTCCTCTGCATCCTGCTGCTGCACGCGGTGCTGAACCTCTTCGGCGTCCGTCTCGTCAGCGTGCTCAACTCCATCAGTGTGTGGTGGCACCTCATCGGTGTCGGTGTGATCGTCGCCGTGCTCGCGATCGTGCCCTCGAATCACCAGTCGCCGTCGTTCGTCTTCACCGAGTTCGTCAACAACACGGGCTGGGAGAACCCGTTGTACGTCGCGGCGATCGGGTTGTTGCTCGCGCAATACACCTTCTGCGGTTACGACGCCTCGGCCCACCTGTCGGAGGAGACCTCGAACGCCTCGGTGACGGCCGCCAAGGGCATCGTCCGGGCGATCTGGGTCTCCTGGATCGCCGGTTTCGTCCTGCTCGCCGGACTGACCTTCGCGATCCAGGACTACGTCGGTGCCCAGGAGAGCGCCACCGGCGTCCCGCCCGCCCAGATCATGATCGACGCGCTGGGCACCTCCGGGGCCACCGCCCTGCTCCTGATCGTGATCGCGGCGCAGCTGTTCTGCGGCAACGCCGAGGTCGCCGCCGCCAGCCGGATGGTGTTCGCGTTCAGCCGTGACAACGCCCTGCCGGGCTCGGCGCTGTGGCACAAGGTGAGCGCGCGCACCCAGACCCCGGTCAACGCGGTGTGGCTGTCGGTCGCCGTCGCCGGTGTGCTCGCGCTGCCGTCGCTGTACTCCGCCACCGCGTACGGCGCGGTGACCGCGATCAACGTCATCGGCATCACGCCCGCCTACGCGATCCCGATCTTCCTGAAGCTGCGCTCCGGCAGCCGCTTCGAGCGCGGTCCCTGGCACCTGGGCCGCTGGAGCAAGCCGATCGGCTGGATCGCCGTCGTGTGGGTGGCCTTCGTGACCGTGCTGTTCCTGCTGCCGCAGTCGTCGCCGGTGACGGTCGACTCGATGAACTACGCGTCGATCGCGCTGATCGCGGTGCTGGTCCTGGCCACCGTCTGGTGGTTCGTCGCCCGCCGTTCGTACAGCACGCCGTCGGCGTACGGCAACGCCCGCGAGCAGGCGGAGATCGAGGAAGGCATCGTCTGACCTTCCCCTCTCCTCCGGCCCTCCCGGGTCACGGCGCGCGGTGCACGACAGGCCGCGGTCGGCGACCGGGGAGGGCCGAGGCGTGTGCGGGGCCGGGTGCGGCGGGGCACCGGGGCGTCCCTCACCGCGCCCAGAGGCGGGCGGCGGCCAGCAGCGCCACCGTCGCCCCGCCCGTGAGCACCGGTACGTTGCCCAGCCAGGCGGCCAGCGCCCCGCCGCCGAGCGCGCCGACCGGCACCGTGACGGTGAGGGCGGCCTGGACGACCCCGGCGACCCGGCCCTGGAGTTCGGGCGGTGTGATCAGCTGCTGGGTGGTGGTCATGGAGATGGCCCAGACCGTGGCCGCGAGGCCGAAGACGAACTGGTACCCGAGCAGCGTTGGGAAGGCCGGCAGCAGCGAGGCGGCCGGGATCAGGAAGATCGCGAGGGCGGCGACCACCGCGCAGATCCGGGTCGCCGCGGCCAGTCCCGTCGTGGTGGCGAACCGCCTCGCCAGCAGCACCCCGAGGACGGTGGCGACGCTGAACGCGGCGTAGACCGTGCCCAACTGCCAGGGGGGCAGCCCCAGATCGCGGGTGGCGTACAGCACGAAGAGCGCGTCGGCCGCCCCGCTGCCGAGGTTGAATCCGGCCCCGGCGAGCACCTGTCGGCGCAGCAGCCGTTCGCCGCGCACCACCGCCAGTCCGCCGCGCAGTGCGGCCGTCCGGGAGCCCGGTCGCGGGCGGCGGTGTTCGGCGGGGGTGTCGAGGGCGGCGGGGAGCGCGAGGAGCAGCAGGGCCTCGACGCCGTACGCCGTGCAGGCGGCCAGTAGTGCCGTCGACGCGCCGGTCAGGCCCACCAGCACTCCGCCCAGGGCGGGGCCGCCGATCTGTCCGGTGGTGCGGGCGCCGGTCAGCGCGGAGTTGGCGGACAGCAGTTGTCCGGGGTGCACGACCCGGGGCAGAGCCGCCTGGAGGGCGACGGCGAGCATGGAGGTCAGCGCGCCGGAGACGGTGGCCACGACGTACAGCTGGGGCAGGCCGAGCCGGTCCAGGGCGGCCGCCAGGGGCACCGAGCCGACCACGAGCGTCTGGAGGACGGTGAGCAGGACCGTCAGGGCGCGCAGCCGGGCCCGGTCGACGAGCAGACCGGCGAACGGGCTGAGGAGCGCCCCGGGGAGATAGCTCAGCGCCATCAGCGCGGAGGCGCCGAACGGTCCCGCGTCCAGCCGGGTCACGGCGATCAGTGCGAGCGCCAGGGTGGTGACCTGGCGTCCCACGGAGCTGGCGATCTGTTCCCCGCACAGCAGCAGGAAGGGGCGGTGGCGCAACAGGGGACGTACCGGTCCCCCGGCGCGGGCGGGTGAAGGGAGTCGGGGCGGCTGCTCCATCCGCTCAGATGTCGGAGCAGGGGACGGGCCACCGCCGGATGCGCGGCGGCAGCGCCACCGCCCAGCCGTCGGTCACCCGTGCGAGGCGTTCCCCGGCCAGCAGGTCCACCGCCTCGCGGCCGGTCGCGTCCAGGCCGGCCACCTCGGTGGCGTCCTGGAGGGTGCGGAACGTGGCGAGCAGGTCGGGGTCGTCGATCGTGAAGCGGGCCGCGGCCGAGGGGTCCCGGCGGTCCATGACGGTCACGAAGTCCGGTCCGTTCCGGTGGTAGAGCTGTCCGTAGGCGTGGCGTTCCCGCCATTCGGCGAGGGCCGGCGGCTCTTCGGGCAGCGGGGCGGGGGCGGGCAGGTGGCGCAGCAGGCCGGCCGTCGCGGAGACTTCCCGCGCGGACCCGGTGAACAGGGGGTCGTCGGTGGCCGGGAACCATCGCACGACGAGGTCGTGGCTCTGGCACTCGCGCAGGAACCGGACCTGTGCCGCGGCGCGGTGGCCGCCCGAGCCCAGTCGGAGGGGTTCGTCCACCGTCACCAGCCGTCCCCGGACGCGGTGCGGCACCTGTCCGGTGGGCAGGGCGGGGGCGGGTCGGGCCGGGGGTGCGGGCAGGGGGCTCATCCGGTGGCCCTCTCTTCCTGGTGCGGGTTGTCGTCCGGGCCCGGGGCGCGGTCGACGGAGCGGACCGGGACGTGCCAGGTGGGCAGGGCCACGTGGGTCCGCCCGTCGTCGAAGAGGAGCCCCAGGGCGACCGCTTCGCCGAGCCACACGTCGAGGGCCCCGGTGGACGGCGGGTTTCCGTCGGCGGTGAGCAGCCGGTGCAGGGCGGTGGGGGTGCGGCCCGCCTCCAGGTGGCGGAGGGCGGCGGCCCGCCAGCCGGTCAGCCGGTGGGTGCGCTCCGGCCAGCCGTGCCGTCGGTCGTGGACGAGGAGCACTTCCTCGCCGTCCGCCGCCCCGGGCTGTTCCATGACCAGGGTGGAGGTGGGGTGGCCGGTGTACCAGTCGCGTGCCGCGGCCTTGAGCCGGGCCTCGGTCTCGCCGCCGATGCCGGCGGGCGGGGTGTCGAAGAGGTAGACCAGGTCGGCCAGTTCGCTCTCGGGCAGGTCGTAGACGTGCTGGTACATCTCGGCGGGTGCCCGCCGGTGGAAGCCCAGCGCGGGGTCGGCGAAGTTGGGGCTGAACCGCTCCAGTTGGATGCGGTGGGCGCCGCCGGGCGGCTGGAGGTGGACGAGGGCCGGCATCTGGGCGATGACGGGGGCGTAGTCCTCGGCGGTCTCGCCGGGGAAGCCGTACAGGTAGTTCCAGGAGCAGGTGAGGGAGTGGTTCTCGCACTCGCGGAGGGTGCGGACGTTGCGGGCGCCGCTGACCCCCTTGTCCATGAGGTCCAGGGCCTTGTTGTTGAGGCTCTCGATGCCGGGCTGGATGTGGACCGAGCCGGCCCGGGCGAGCAGTTCCAGCTGCCCGGCGGTGAGGTTGGACTTGACCTCGTAGTGCATGCGCAGGTCCCAGCCGCTGTCGGCGGCGAGCGGGAGGAAGTCCTTGAAGTACGCCATGTCGATGATGTTGTCGACGGTGACGACGTCCAGGATGCGGTGCCGCCGGACCAGGCGGTCGACCTCGGCCCAGAGGCGGTCCCCGGTCTTGGCGCGGAAGGTCATCGCCGATCCGTTGAGGCCGCAGAAGGTGCAGTGGTGCTTCTCGCCCCACCAGCAGCCGCGGGCTCCCTCCACGACCAGTTTCGGGTGGACGTACTCCGCGAGCGGGGAGGTGTCGACGGCCTCCTGCCAGAGGTCGTAGTCGGGCGAGGGGATGTCGCCGGGTGCGACGGTGCGCCGGGACTCCTCGTTGGCCCGGGCCCCCTCGCCGTCCCACCAGCACAGGCCGGGCACGTCAAAGGGTGCGGTGCCCGCGTCGAGGTGGGCGAGCAGGGCGGGCAGGGCGTACTCCCCCTCGCCGCGCACGACGTGGTCGACGAAGCGGTGGTTGCGGTGCAGGGCGTGTCCCATCGGGCCGTCGCAGTTGCTGCCGCCGAACACGACGGTCAGCGAGGGGCGGCGGCGCTTGAGTTCCGCGGCGAGCGCCAGCGAGGAGACGTTCTGCATGAACGTGGAGGTGAACCCCACGACGTCGGGGGCGTCGTCGAGGATCGCGCTCGCGCTCGCGTCGACGAAGTCGGCGGCGTGCACCCGCATCGCGGTGGCCGCGCCGATGTCGGTGCCGCGCCGCGCGGCGTACTCCTTCAGCCGCGCCGCGCCCCATTCGGGATCGCCGTACAGGACCCCGGAGAACACCCAGTCCCCGAGTCCGTCGAAGATCGATTCGCTTCCCACCGCGAGGTGGTCGCCGGGCCGCAGCTCCCCATGTGAGCGTTCGAGCAGGAATTCCGCCCAGCGCAGGGAGCCGTGGAACTCGCTCACCTCGTCGTCCGGCCGGACGCGGTTCAGCAGCGCGTGCAGCAGTCCCACCTGGAGCGAGGGAAGTTCCAGCG
Source organism: Streptomyces sp. ML-6 (assembly GCF_030116705.1). NCBI lineage: Bacteria > Bacillati > Actinomycetota > Actinomycetes > Kitasatosporales > Streptomycetaceae > Streptomyces > Streptomyces sp. ML-6. Next base: position 7,103,177 of record NZ_JAOTIK010000001.1, on the reverse strand, counting down.
GCTGCCACGGCATGGTCACGAGATGTATGCGCACATGCGCCTCCCACGGCACGGGGGCGGACGCCGGGACGTGCCCCGCGTCCGCCCTTGTCGTCACGGTCCGGCCCCGGCGGGGCCGGCCCCCGCGTGCCGGTCGCGTCGGGTGCCGACTGCGCCGGAACGCGTCGGCTCAGCGCGTCGGGCGCTTCTCGATCGTCTGCCGTTCGCGGTTCTTCGCCTCTTCCTCGCGGACCACGACCTTCTTGATCTCCATGTGCCCCTCCCCTCCGTGTTCGCTCTCAAGTCCGTTGACGTTAGGGACCGTTACCGGGGACCGCAAGAGTGCCTTCCGGGGAAGGAGGGACGTGCGGGACGGCTGGGGAACGTGGACGCGGACGGTCCGGTTCGCCGTGCCCGCCGCCCGTACGCAACGGGCACGGCTCGGCCCCCCCGAATGATCGTTTGACCGTTTTGATTCATATTCGATCAATCTCTTGACCCTTATCGATCAGTCGATCAGGATTCAGTGATCCGATTCAGGAAAGGCTGGCATCTCCCGCATGACCGCTCCCCACCCGGGCTCCCCGCTCGGACTCCCCGCCGACGACCGGACCGCCGGCCCGTACACCGGCTACACCCGCGCGCACTGGGAGGCCGCGGCGGACGGGCTGCTCCGGGCCGCCTGGCGGTGGGCCACCCCGGGCGGCGCGCTGCTGGACCTGCCGGGCCGGCCGTCCGTGTCCGGGGTGCGCTCCGACGGCCTGGAGGGCTACGCCCGCACGTTCCTCGCCGCCGCCTTCCGGGTGGCGGGCGCGAACGGCGCGGACCCGCACGGCTGGCTCGGCCGGTACGCCGACGGGCTCGCGGCCGGCACCCGCGCCCCCGGCCGGGACGACGCCGAGTCCTGGCCGCTGATCCGCGACCACGCCGTCTTCGGCCAGCCGATGGTCGAGTCCGCCTCGGTCGCCATCGGGCTGCGGCTGACCCGCCCCTGGCTGTGGGACCGGCTGGACCCCGGGGTGCAGGACCGTGCCGCGCGGTGGCTGCGCGACGCGCTGCTCCACACCCCCGCCCCCAACAACTGGTACCTGTTCCCCTACTCCGTGGCCGCGTTCCTGGAGTCCGTGGGGCGGGGCGACGCGGTGACGGCGCGGGCGAAGCAGCGCGCCCTGGACCTGCTGGAGGGCTGGTACCGGGGAGACGGCTGGTACGCGGACGGCGACGGGCGCTCCTTCGACCACTACAACGGCTGGGCGCTGCACCTCTACCCCGTGCTGGACGCGCACCTGTCGGGCGACGCGGAGCTGTCCGCGCACTACGGGGCCCGGCTGCGCGAGCACCTGGAGGGCTTCTCGCTGATGTTCGGCGGCGACGGCGCGCCGATCCACTTCGGCCGCTCGCTGCCGTACCGCTTCGCCGCCGCCTCGTCGGTCGCGCTCGGCGCCGTCACCGGGCACACGCCGCTGACACCGGGCGCCTCGCGACGGGTGGTCAGCGGGGCGTTGCGCTACTTCCTGGACCGGGGCGCGGCCGGTGCGGACGGGCTGCTGAGCCTGGGCTGGCACGGCCCGCACGAGGCGTCGTTGCAGAACTACTCGGGCCCCGCCTCGCCGTACTGGGCGTCCAAGGCGTTCGTCGCGCTGCTCGCCCCCGAGGACCACCCGCTGTGGACCGCGACCGAGGAGCCGGCGCCGAGCGAGGGCCCCGACCGGGTGCTCGCTTTGCCCGCCCCCGGGCTGCTCGTCCAGTCCACCCGCGCGGACGGGATCGTACGGCTGCACAACCACGGCAGCGACCACGTGCGCCCGCACGAGGGCGAGGCACAGGTCCAGGACGACCCCTTGTACAGCCGGCAGTCGTACTCCACGGTGACCGGTCCCACGGCGCGGGGGAACGTCGCGGACAACCATCTGGCCGTGGTCGTCGCCGGGGTGCGCAGCGGACGCCGGGTCGTCCGCGCGCTGGGCGCGGGTGCGGGCGACGGCTGGGGGTGGGCCGCCTCCTGGCACCGCCCGGTGTTCACGTCCGGTCCGGCGATGGTGCCGGGGATGCGCGTGGAGAGCGTCATCGTGGCCCGCGGCCGGTACGAGCTGCGGGTGCACCGGGTGGTCGGCGCCCCGCCCGGGGCCCGGGTGGAGCAGACCGGCTGGGCGACCGGCCGCGACGACACGGTGGTCTCCGCGCTGCACGGCCTGTACGGCTGGGAGAGCCGGGACGAGGTGCGGGCGCCGCAGGGCACCGCGTACACCCCCTGGGCGGTGGTGCCCCGGCTGTCCGCGGCGGTGGAGGGCACGGTGCTGCTGGTGGCGCTCGGCTCGCTGACCGCGGAGCCCGGCGCGACGCCGCTGGACGCGGTGGTGAGCGGGGTGGCCGTGGACGGGGACGCGGTGGAGGTCCGCTGGGCCGAGGACGCGGCGACGACCCGGGTCGTCCTCGACCCGCTGTCGGTCACGCACGGCTGAGCTCCGGGGAGTGCGGTCCGGCGACCGCGCGCCCCGTCCGCTCACGCGTCCGTCCGGATCACCACCGCCAGCGTGCGCGGACCGTGCACGCCCTCCACCCGTTCCAGTTCGATGTCGGACGTGGCCGAGGGGCCGCTGATCAGTGTGGTCGGCCGGCCGGGCACCAGCCGCGCCACCGCCTCCACCACGCCCACCTCGACCTTCGAGAGGTCGACGACGCACACGTGCAGGTCGGGCACGAGGGACAGCGCCCGGCGTCCCTGGTCGGGCGAGCCGTCGAGGAAGATCGTGCCCGTCTCGGCGCAGCCGACGGCCGAGGCCGTGACGACCCCGTCCAGCTCGCCGAGCCGGGGGGCCGGGATGGTGGCGGAGTCCTGCTGGACCTCGCCGTCGTACGCTCCGAGCCACTGTTCGTCGAGTCCGGCCGGCGCGCCGATCCGCCGGGCCCCGCGTTCCCGCAGCACCTCGGCGAGGACCTGGGCGGTGCGGTCGGCGGTGCAGGGGTGCACCGTCGCCCGGTAGTCGACGAGCCGGCCGGTGAAGAGGGCCAGGCGTTCGTCGTCGGGGAGGGTGCGGCCGGTGCGGTAGGCGCGCGGGACGGTGACGTCCCGGGCGGGGGCGAGGGCCAGGGCGTCCTTGATCCGGCCCAGCACCGTGTCACGGGCGGTCGTCACGCGTCCTCCTCCTTCTTCCCGTCCTTCTCGTTCCGCCGGTGCTCGTCGGCGGCGGCCCGCATCGTCGCGGCGCCCTCGGCCGACGCCAGCCAGGAGCGGAAGGTCCGCTTCGGCGGGGCGGCGGTGTCCCGGCTGTCGCTCCAGCCGTCGAACGGCGGCGGCAGGTGCGAGATCTTCCCGTCCCGGCCGCCCAGCACCCGGCCGAGCCCCGCGCCCTTCTGCGCCGCCGTGAAGAGTTTCGGGTGCTTCATGACGGTGGCCGCGGCCCTCATGGCGAGCTTCTCGGCGGTGGCACCGGCCTGTTCGGTGTGCTGGTGGCGCAGTTCGACCAGCAGCGACGGGATGTCGATCTTGACCGGGCAGGCGTCGAAGCAGGCGCCGCAGAGGCTGGAGGCGTACGGCAGCGAGCTGTTGGGGTCGCCCTTGGCCGCGTGCATCCCCGCGAGCTGCGGTGTCAGGACGGCCCCGATCGGCCCGGGGTACGTCGAGCCGTACGCGTGGCCGCCGGTCCGTTCGTACACCGGGCAGACGTTGAGACAGGCCGAGCAGCGGATGCAGTTGAGCGCCTCGCGGCCGATCCGGTCGGCGAGCGCGGCGGTGCGTCCGTTGTCGAGCAGGACCAGATGGAAGTTCTGCGGCCCGTCGCCCGGCGTCACGCCGGTCCACAGCGAGGTGTACGGGTTCATCCGCTCGCCGGTGGAGGAGCGGGGCAGCAACTGGAGGAAGACCTCCAGGTCCTGATGGCGCGGCAGCACCTTCTCGATGCCCATGACGGTGATCAGGGTGTCGGGCATCGTCAGGCACATGCGGCCGTTGCCCTCGGACTCCACGACGGACAGGGTCCCGGTCTCGGCGATGCCGAAGTTGGCGCCGGATACCGCGACCGTGGTGGTCATGAACTTCTCGCGCAGATAGGCACGGGCGGCGGCGGCGAGGTGCGCGGGCACGTTGTCCAGGCCCGGGTCCACGCCCGGGATCTCCTTGAGGAAGATCTGCCGGATCTCGTCGCGGTTGCGGTGGATCGCGGGCACCAGGATGTGCGACGGCTTGTCGTGGGCGAGCTGGACGATCAGTTCGGCGAGGTCCGTCTCGTAGGGGGTGATGCCGACCGATTCGAGGTGCTCGTTGAGGCCGATCTCCTGGGTGGCCATCGACTTGACCTTGATGACCTCGCTGCTGCCCGTCTCCTGGACCAGCCGGGCGACGATCTCGTTGGCCTCGGCGCCGTCGCGCGCCCAGTGGACGGTGCCGCCGTGCTCGGTGACCTTCCGCTCCAGTTGCTCCAAAAGTTCGGGGAGCCGGTTCATGGTGTCGGTCTTGATGGCCGAGCCGGCTTCGCGCAGCGCCTCCCAGTCGGGCAGTTCGCCGGTGACGTCGAGGCGTTTGGCGCGGATGGTGCGGGTGGCGCGGCCGAGGTTGCGGCGCAGTTGTTCGTTGCGCAGCTCGTCGTGCGCGGCGCGGGGGAACTTCCGGTCGCCGCGGAGGTTGCCCGTCCCGTACGGGGAACGGGGCGGGGGCGCGGGCATGCCGAGGAAGGTACTGCTCATCGGACGGCCTCCGTCGGGACGTACGGCGAGGTGCGGGTGGCGGAGAGGATCTGGGCGAGGTGCAGGGTGCGGGTGCCCGACCTGATCCGGGAGAGCCCGCCGCCGATGTGCATCAGGCAGGACGAGTCGCCCGCCGTGCAGACCCCGGCACCGGTCGCGGCGATGTTGCGCATCTTGTCCTGGAGCATCGCGGTGGAGGTCTCGGCGTTCTTGAGGGCGAAGGTGCCGCCGAATCCGCAGCAGGAATCGGCCTCCGGCAGCTCGACGAGGTCGATGGAGTCGACGGCGCGCAGCAGCTTCAGCGGCTTGTCGCCGACGCGGAGCATGCGCAGGGAGTGGCAGGTGGGGTGGTACGTCACCCGGTGCGGGAAGTACGCGCCGACGTCCTCGACGCCCAGGACGTCGACGAGGAGCTCCGACAGTTCGTACGTCTTGGCCTTGACGGTGGCCACGCCCGACCGGAGCGCCGCGTCCCCGTACCGTTCGGCGACGATCTCGTGCTGGTGGCGGACCGAGCCCGCACAGGAACCGGACGGCATGACGACGGCCTCGATCGAGGTGTCGCCGAACTGCTCCGCGAAGTTCCGCACCAGGGGCAGCGGTTCGCGCTGGTAGCCGGTGTTGACGTGCATCTGGCCGCAACAGGTCTGCCCCGGCGGGAAGACCACGTCGTGACCCAGGCGGGCGAGCAGGACCGCGGTCGATCTCACCGCCTCGGGGAAGAGGGTGTCTCCCAGACAGGTGGCGAAGAGTCCGATGCGCATGGGTCTCTCCGATCGTTTCTCCAGTTTTATGGTCCGACCATACTAGCCTCGGTCCGAATCGTGAAGACTACGACGCGCATACGCCGACCGAGGCGCGAACGTTAATGTCATGGCCCTGATAAAAATGAACACAGCCCCGGGCCCGCCCGGGGCTGAACGCGGAGGTGACCGCGACAACCAGCAGCAGGCCCATCGTGTCCACGTTCACGTGTCTCTTCCGCCCTGCCGTCCGCTTGCCCGCGTCGAATCCACGCGCCTCGCCCCCCTAAAGACCGAGTCGAGCACCAACCGGTCTGCGCACTTGCGCACCCCACCGCCTTTTCGCAGGTCACGCACGGAAAGGAGCCAATGGACGATCTCCCGCATCTCATCGGTCGGGCCGGCCGGACAGCACGGGCCGCTGACGGCCCCGGAGTTGTCGCACTGGCACACACCCCGTGATCACTCCGGGGCCGCCGCCACGCCCGGAGGACAGATCACGACCGTCACGCTCCGCGCATGGCCAGCCACCCGACAGGCCCTCACAGGGCAATACAGACTACGCAGCCCGCCCCCTTCGGCTTACTGCGCCCCAGCCACGGCGATTGATCTTGATCATGCTCCCGCCCGCTGCTAATCCGGTTGAACCAACCCAAAGGAGTGCACTGTGCGGCAGAACCACCCTGTTCCACCTCCTCCTACTCCGCGTTCACGTATCCGGGATGTCATCGGCGCCGTCGCGATGCTCGCCCTCGTCGGGCTCACGGCCATGACCGGTCCGAGCGCCGCCGATCCCCGCCGAGCAGCTGTTTCGGACCCGGCAGCCGTGGTTCGTGACTGGAACGCCATCGCCACCGAGACGATCCGCGCCAGCCTGGGCGCCCGCCCTTCCGGGCAGGGCGCCGTCTGGCACGGGTTCGCCTCCGTCGCCGTCTACAACGCCGTGGTCGGCATCGAGGGTGGCTACGCCCCGTACAAGTGGCGGGAACGCGGCCCCGCCACCGCATCCTCCGCAGCGGCGGCCGCAACGGCGGCTCACGACGTGCTGCTCACCTACTTCTCCACTTTCAAGAGCGGGCTCGACGCCGCCTACGCCGACTCCCTCTCCGGGATTCCCGAGGGCCCTGCGAGGGACCAGGGTGTCGCCTTCGGAAAGCGCGCCGCCGCCCACATCGTCGAACTCCGCGAAAATGACGGCCGGTTCGCGGATGTACCCTTCACCGCGTCGCCCGCTCCCGGAGTCTGGAGACCCACCCCGCCCGCCCATCAGCCCTTCATCGACACCTGGCTCGCCGAGCTCCGCCCGCTGCTGCTCACCTCCCCGCAACAGTTCCGCCCCGGCGGGCCGCCCGCGCTCTCCTCGGCTCGGTACGCCCACGACGTCAATGAGCTGAAGACCATGGGGTCGAAGACCGGCTCGGGCAGAACCCCGCAGCAGACCGAGACCGCCCTCTTCTTCAGCGGCAACCTGGTGGCGCAGGTCCAGACGGCCTTGCGGGACTACGCCGCCCGGCACGGGCTCGGCGCCGCCACCACGGCGCGGCTGTTCGCCGCGGCGAACGCGTCGGCGACCGACGCCGTCATCACCGCATGGGACGCGAAGCTGCACTACGCCTTCTGGAGGCCGATCAGCGGCATCCGCCTGGCCGACACCGACGGCAACCCCGCGACGACGGCGGACCCGGCCTGGGAGCCACTGCTCGTCACACCGCCCCATCCCGACTACGTCGCCGGCCACACGACCGTCGCCGCAGCAGTGATGCGCGCCGTGACCGGCGTCCTCGGCACCTCGCGTCCCGACCTCTACGTTCCCTCCGAGATCACCGGCACCACCCGGCTCTACGAGTCCGCTGACGACGTCAACAGGGACATGATCAATGCCCGCGTGTGGGGAGGCATCCATTCCCGTACGGCGGACATCGCTGGCTGCCGGGCCGGCAACCGCGTGGGCACCTGGGCACTGACCCACTACTTCCAGCCGGTACGCAAGACGAACGCACCGGCGCCGCAGTCGGCCCGGCCTGCCCAGCCGCAGTGCCCCGGCGAGGCCGGCTGAACCGCCGGGCCGCAACAGACCCACCCCGGCCGCCAGGCCGGAGGCGACCCCAGGTGGGCCCCTTACAGGCCCTCTGACCTGCAGTTCTTCCCTGACCTGCGCGAACGCCGAGTTTAGCCCGCGTCTTCACTCATCTGCCCGAATCTCCCCGGATCCTCATCCACCCGTGTTCCCGTGGGAACACGCACGGGAACACCCCCGACAGACCGAAAGCCCAGCAGTCGCCTGCCGGGCCTGCTCGCACCCCGTCGCCTCAGAGCCTGTCGGGTGGCCGGTTGATTACGCTGCGATGAGATCCTCGACGGTCCTGGGTCGGGCAGTCTTGCGGTGGGGTTCATGGCTCCACCGCGATGGCTGCCCGGCGAGCCGGACGAGCATCAGGCGGATCATCGCCACCTTGATCATGGCCTCGGAGGTCGCGGCCAGCCGTTCGCAGTCGCGAGCCGGCCGGCGGTTTCGGACCAGCCGGCCGAAACTCCGCTCCACCACCCAGCGGCGGGGCAGGACCTTGAAGCCCTTGACCTCGTCGGTCCGCTTCACGATCTCGACGACGATGCCCAACGCGTCGCGGGCCCATGAAAGGAGCGTGGAATCCACGGAGTTGGCGTATCCGCCATCGGCCCACACCAGACTGACCGTGCGGAAGCCGGCGGCGAGCCGGGCCAGGACCGTGCGGAAGCCGACAGCAAGCCGGGCCAGGACCGCGCGGCCTCCGGCCCGGGCCTGAACGCGGAGGTGACCGCGACAACCAGCAGCAGGCCCATCATGTCCACGTTCACGTGTCTCTTCCGCCCTGCCGTCCGCTTGCCCGCGTCGAATCCACGCGCCTCGCCCCCCTTGCCGGTCCTGACCGACCGGGCGTCGAGCACGGCGGCCGACGGCTCGAAATCGCGACCGGCCCCGGCCCGGACCTGGCGGCGGAGCTCGCCGCGGACGCGGCCCCAGACACCGTCCCGGCGCCACTTGGCGAACCAGCGGTGGACCGCGTCCCGGGGCATCAGGCCACGCGGGAGCATCCGCCACCGGCAGCCCGAGCGCAGCACGTAAAAGACCGAGTCGAGCACCAACCGGTCTGCGCACTTGCCGCACCCCACCGCCTTTTCGCAGGTCACGCACGGAAAGGAGCCACTGGACGATCTCCCACATCTCATCGGTCGGGCCGACCGGACAGCACGGGCCGCTGACGGCCCCGGAGTTGTCGCACTGGCACACACCACGCGATCACTCCGGGGCCGCCGCCACACCCGGAGGACAGATCACGACCGTCACGCTCCGCGCATGGCCGGCCACCCGACAGGCCCTCACTCGTGGCCGGAGTTCCCGTCGACCAGCGTGCCGTGCAGGCTGCGGATGTGCTTCTCGACCAGGTCCGCGGCCTTCGCCCCCTGACCCGCCCGCACCAGGTCGAGCAGTTCGGCGTGTTCCGCGTCGAGCGCGGCGGCCGTGGCCGGCCAGTCCTCCGCCTCCTCCAGCGCCCGCAGGATCAGCGGTCGCACCGACTCGCGGACGGCGGAGGTGAGCGTGGAGGTCAGCGCGTTGCCGGAGCTGCGGGCGATGTGCACATGGAAGCGGGTGTCCAGGTCGTTGAACTCGGCCACCCCGACGCCCGGTTCGCCCATCCGCGCGACCAGCGCCTCCGCCTCGTCGAGGTCCTCCGCCGAGGCGTTCCGCGCGGCGGCCTCGAAGCTGGACCGCTCCAGCACGACCCGCGCCTCCAGGACGTCCTCCAGGCCGTAGCTGCCCAGGGCGAAGTGCAGGCGCAGCAGCCGCCCGAGCGCGTCGTCGGGGTTGCGCACGATCCGCGCCCCGGCGTCCGGCCCCCGGCCCGGCTGCGCGACCAGCACGCCGATGGTCTCCAGCACCCGCAGGGCCTCGCGCAGCGCGGACCGGCTGACCCCGAGCACGGGTGCGAGCTCACGCTCGGGCGGCAGCCGGTCGCCCGCCCGGAGCTCACCGGAGAACACCCGCTCCTCGATGCTCCGGAGCACGAGCTCATGCGTACGGGACTGTCGTACGGGTTGCCATTCGACGGGCATCCGTCACTCCCTGCCTCGGCCGGAATCGTCCGGTTGCCGTCGTTTCTGCTGCCCGATCCTCCACTATGTCACACACCGCGTATGGTCGGACCAAAGCTCCGGAGCTGCCCGTTCCCCGGTTCCGGCGTCCGTTCCCGGTTCCGGCTCAGTAGGTGACGACGATGCGGCGGGCCGCTCCGTCCACCTCGATCTGTCCGCCGTACGGAATGACCAGCTGCGGGTCGGTGTGGCCGAGATCGACGTCGAGGACGGCCATGGTCCCGGGGGCGTACTCGTCCAACGCCCGCAGGACCGCCTGCCGTTGCTCCTCGCGGTACCGCTCCCCCTCCTCGGTGCCGAGCGGCTGGTCGAAGGACCAGTTCTTGGCCCGGCCCATGAGCAGGGCCGGGAACTGGGCGAGCAGCCCCCGCTCCCCCATGCTCCGCAGGATCCAGTAGACCTCGTCGGCCGTCGGCATCTCCTCGGACGTCTCGAGGAACAGCACCCGCCCCGCGTAGCTGTCCACCGGCCCGATCTCGCGGTCGGCCATCAGCAGCCAGGAAAGGATCTCCACGTTTCCGCCCCAGCTCGCCCCCTTCACGGTCCGGCCGTCGGCGTTGTGCCAGATCCAGCCGTCGCAGGGGCGCATGCCGGGTTCGGAGTCGAAGGTGCGCGGGTCCTCCCACCGGCCGTTCGCGCCGTTGGTCTCCTTGGCCGGGGTGAGCTCGAAGGCGCCGTGGGTGAAGAGCGCGGCCCGCAGCGAGTCGGCGGTCAGCGGGTGCATCGCGCCGGGCCGCCCGAGCTCGCACATCACCGTGCCTCCGTGATAGCCGACGATGCCCAGGTTGTCGAGGAGCGCCAGCAGGTTGGTGTTGTCGCTGTACCCGAAGAAGGGCTTGGGGTGGGCGCGCAGCAAGTCGCGGTCCAGGTGCGGCAGCACGGTGATCTGGTCGTCGCCGCCGATGCTGGAGATCACGGCCTTGATGTCGGGGTCGGCGAACGCGGCGTGGATGTCGGCCGCCCGTTCCTGCGGGGTGGAGCCCATCTTCCGCGTCGTCGGGTACTCCACCGGTTCGAGCCCGAACTCCTCGCGGAGCCTGCGCAGCCCCAACTCGTGGGGCAGCGGCAGGAGACCAGGAAGGCCGGAGGAGGGGGACAGTACGGCGACGCGGTCACCGGGTACGGGCTTGGCGGGGTACTGGTTGATCGACATCCAATGAGCGTAGGCGGCTCCCGGGTCGGCGTCGCCATGATTTTCGCCCCGCCCGGCCCCGCCCGTCAGTCGTCCGCCCCCAGTTGCCCGGCCCGTGCTGTTCGAGCGCCGACAACCGGTCTCGTGCGGGGCGGCGGAGCCCCCCGCCCCCCGTCGGCACAGCTGATTCATACGATTCTCACGCAACCGTTCTACGGTGGGGCCCGTGACCCAGATGAGTCCGCCCGGCTGGCACCCAGACCCCGGGCACACAGGAACAGGCCCCGTTCACGAACGCTGGTGGGACGGCACCCGGTGGACCGACCACCTCCGTCTGCCTCCCGGCGGGACCCGGCGCCGCCGGATGCGCGTCGGCATCGGGCTCACCGCCGGTGTGGTGGCCCTCGCCGTCGTCGGGGGCGGCGTCCTCCTGTGGGCGGACCGCTCCGACGGCTCCGGGAAGCACGCGTCCGCGACCCCGTCCGCCCCGCCCTCCGACGACACCCGGCGCGGACCGGGCGCACCGGGGGGCGAGGACCGGGACGGGTCCCCCGGGCAACGGCCCCCGCAGGCCGAGGACGGCTACGCCACGGACCTGGCCGGCGGCATCAGCCTCCCGGTGCCCGACGGCTGGAAGGGCACCTCGGGGATCGCGGGCGCGGGAGTGACCACGGGCGAGTACCCCTGTCCCGGCGACACGTCCGAGAAGTGCGTGCGCGGCGGGGTGTTCTCCATGCCCGCGAAGGCGCTGGGGCTCGACACCACGACGCCCAGGGCCACGGCGCTGAAGGACATCTCCGCCAACGCCTCCGAGTCGTACGGCGAGAAGATCTACGGGGGCATCACCTCGCACGAGGAGCTCAAGTCGGAGGCGGTCACCGTGGCCGGCGAGAAGGGGTATCTGGTGCGCTGGAAGGTCGTGACGAAGAACGGCGACGACGGGTACGTCCAGTCGCTGGCCTTCCCGTCCCCGGCGGCCGAGGACATGCTGATCGTCGTCCGTTCCGGTTTCGACGTCAGTTCCAAGGCTCCGGCGCTCTCCGTGATGGACGAGATCACCAAGGGCATCAAGGCCGCCCCGGGAGCGGGCGCGGGCCCCGGCACCACGGTGTAGGGGCGCTCGCGGACGCCGGGTATCGGACACACATACGTATGAGTACAACGGGCCCATCGGGCTGAGTACGGCGGCCCATCCCCCGGACGGGCCGCCGGGGGTCCAATTGGCAGCATGCTTCCCGACACCCCGCACCGCCCCCGCCTCCAGCACGTGACCACCGCCGGTACGACCCTGGCCGTGACCCTGGCCCCGCTGGTGATCGGGGTGCTGCTCGCCAAGGCCGCGGCGGCGGACCCGATGGCCCCGGTGAACGCGCTGGTGACGCGGGGCGGGCAGCCGGTCCCCCTCTCGCCCGCGCAGTGGCGCAGGTGCGGCGGGCAGGCGCTGCGCCGCTGGAAGAAGGACCCGCTGCACGCCTGCGGGCGCCCTGTCACCCGGCGGCGGCCCGGGGTGCGGAACCTGCGCCGCACACCGGAATCGCTGCCGGTCGAGCGCTGAACCGGCGACGGGGCCGGCGTCCGGGGAGACCTGGACGCCGGCCCCGTCGGCGGTGTCAGACCCGTCGGCAGTGCAGGAACAGCTGCGGTTCGGTCGCCGCCGCCTCGTGGTCCGGGGTGAACAGGGTGCTCTGCTCCCACACGACCGAGAAACCGGCCCCGGTGACCAGTTCGGTGAACTCCTCCGGGCCGAAGCTGGTCGCCCGCACCGGCTGGCCCATGAAGACGACCTCGACGTCCTCCACGTCCAGGGGCACCGTCGCGACCACCAGCTGCCCCCCGGGGACCAGCAGCCGCCGCGCCTTGTGCAGCAGCCGGGACTGCTCGTCGCGGGACATCTGCAGCATCGAGAAGTACACGCAGACGGCGCCGAAGCTCCCTTCCTCCAGAGGGAGTTCGAGGATGTCCGCACATGCGAATTCCGCTTCCGGCACCTGCTTCGCGGCCAGTTCGACCATGACGGGCGAGACGTCGACCCCCAGGACCCGGTGGCCCGCATCGACCAGCGCCCGCGCGGTCGGCCGTCCCGTTCCGCTGCCGACGTCCAGGACCCTGCTGTGCGGTGCGAGCCGGTCCAGTAATCGGCTCAACGAGGCGTGATGGGCGGCGGATTCACCGAACGCCCGCTCGTAGTCCGCGCCCAGGGCGTCGAACACCGTGGCGGCGGTGAGACCGTGCTCCTCGTCCATCGTTGTGATTCCTTCCCCTTCGCCCCGTGCCATGTGCCGGGATCGTTTCATCAATCGAAGCGGCCTTCAACGCCCGTCCCCGTCACGGGACATGAGGCTGTCGGGGAAGACGGAACGGACGAATATCCGGTTTACCGACCGGCTCGAGGTTCACTACAGTCGCCACGAATCGCGCACCACGACGGCTTCGTGGCGCGCGCCGTGACGAGTGAGGGGAGACCGGTCGTGCGCCACCGCGCCGCTGTCGTCGTCCCCCGGTCACGGTACGAGGTGATCCTGGTGTCCTCGTGCGCCCGGTGCGAGCTGCGCGGCCCGCACCGGACACCCGCGACGAACGACTGACCCCCGAGGAACCACCGGCGCCGAAGCGCCCGCGCCCTCGCCTCCCGCCCGGTGCGGGGCGCCGCGTCAGGGGCTTCGTGCGGCCCGGTCACGGGCCGGTTCGTCCGGGAAATCGCGCCGACCCGTTCCGGATCACCCCGAAAGGCCATGGGCCGTGCGTACCGACATCCACCGTCTTCCCACCGGCACCCCGACCGACGTCCGCAACCTGGGCATCCTCGCCCACGTGGACGCCGGCAAGACCACCGTCACCGAACGGATCCTCTATCTGACCGGCGCCGTCCACAAACGGGGCGAGGTCCACGACGGCACCACCGTCACCGACTTCGACCCCCAGGAACGCGACCGCGGGATCACCATCTTCGCCGCCGCGGTGAGCTGTGTCTGGGACGGTCACCGGATCAACCTCATCGACACCCCGGGCCACGTCGACTTCTCCGACGAGGTGGAGCGCTCGCTGCGGGTGCTCGACGGGGCGGTCGCGGTGTTCGACGCCGTCGCGGGCGTCGAGCCGCAGAGCGAGTCGGTGTGGCGGCAGGCCGACCGGCACGGGGTGCCGCGGATCGCCTTCGTGAACAAGCTGGACCGGGCCGGTGCCGACCTCGACACCGCGGTCGCGTCGATCAGGGACCGGTTGCACACGGTTCCGCTGGTGGTCCAGCTGCCGATCGGCAGCGAGGACGGCTTCACCGGCGTGGTGGACCTGGTGCGCATGCGGGCGCTGGTGTGGGCCGACGGCGAGGGTGCCGAGGAGCGGCCGGTACCGGACGGGCTGCGCGAGGAGGCGCACCGGCGCAGGCGGCTCCTGGAGGAGGCGGTGGCGGAGCTCCATCCGGCCGCGCTGGAGGAGTTCTGCGAACGGTCGGCGCTCCGGGAACGGACCCTGGGCACCGCGCTGCGCGACCTCACCCGCACCGGGGAGGGCGTGGTGGTGCTGTGCGGCTCCGCCTACCGCAACCGCGGTGTCGAGCCGCTGCTGGAGGCCGTCGTGTCCTACCTGCCCTCGCCGCTGGACGTTCCGGCGGTGCGCGGCACCCTGGACGGCGCGGTGCGGGAACGCGCGGCCGATCCGGCGGCGCCGTTCGCCGCGTTGGTGTTCAAGGTGAACTCGACGGCCACCGGCCGTCTGAACTACCTGCGGGTGTACTCGGGAACACTGCGGAAGGGGGACACGGTGCTGGACGCGGGCGCCGGGCGCACCGAGCGGGTGGGCCGCATCCTGCGGGTGCGGGCCGACCGGCACACCGATGTGGACACGGCGGTGGCCGGGGACATCGTCGCGGTGATCGGGCTCAGGAGCGGCCGGGCCGGCACCACCCTGTGCGATCCGGCGGCGCCCCTGGTCCTCGAACCGCCGTCCTCGGCCGAGCCGGTCGTCTCCGTGGCGGTGGAGGCCCGTCGGAGCACCGACACCGAACGGCTGGTGACGGCGCTGGCCCGGCTGGTCGAGGAGGACCCCTCGCTGCGGGTGCGGACCGATCCCGAGACCGGGCAGACGGTGCTGTCGGGCATGGGGGAACTGCATCTGGAGGTCGCGGTGGAGAAGGTCCGTCGTGCTCACGAGCTGGAGATCGGCGTCGGCCGGCCGCGGGTGGCCTGCCGGGAGACCGTCGTGCGCGGGGTGTCCGGGCTGGTGTACCGGCACGTGAAGCAGGACGGCGGCGCCGGGCAGTTCGCCCATGTGGTCCTCGACGTGGAACCGTCGGACGCCACCGGCGACCGCGCCGGTGACGACGGGGGCTTCGTGTTCGCGTCGACCGTCGTCGGCGGGCGGGTGCCGCAGGAGTACGTCCGGGCGGTGGAGGCCGGTTGCCGGGACGCCCTGGCCGAGGGACCGCTCGGCGGGCATCCGGTGACCGGGCTGCGGGTCGTGCTGACCGACGGGGCCACCCACTCCAAGGACTCCTCGGAGATGGCGTTCCGCACGGCCGGCCGGTTCGCGCTCCGTGAGGCGTTGCGCGCCTGCGCGATGGTGGTGCTGGAGCCGGTGGCGGAGGTCACCGTCACCGTGCCGGACGACGCCGTGGGCGGGGTGCTCGGCGATCTGGCGGCGCGGCGCGGCCGGGTCTCGGGTTCGACCACCCGGGCGGGCACCTCGGTGATCACCGCGACCGTGCCGCTGGCGGAGCTGTTCGGCTACGCGACCCGGCTGCGCAGCCGGACGCAGGGCCGGGGCACCTTCACCACCCGGCCCTCGGGCCACGCCCCGGTGCCGGGGGGTGCGGTGTCCTCCGGTACACCGGTCCGGTAGCGGGGGCCGTCCCGGTCCCGTCGGGGCGCCCCGACGGGACCGGCGGGCAGTGGGCCGGGGCTCCTCCGGCGTGATCTGGACCAGTCGGCTGGGCAGCGGGGTGTGGTCGCCCGGGCTCCGCCTCTCCCCGACCCGCACCCGCACCCGCACCCGCACCCGCCCGGCGAAGCGCTCACGCAGTGCCCGGGCGAGCCCGTCCGGCGGCACCGGCACCGGAGAACCTCAGCCCGTACGCCCCACCGCCCCGCCGGCACCGGCTCCGCCTGCCAGGAAGTCCGTCAGCGCGAGGGCGAACAGCAGGGTCAGGGCCAGGCCGACGACGACCCAGCCGGTGGGGTGGGACCACAGCAGGTACGTCACGAGTCCGGCCGCCACGAGGATCCGGACGATCCAGGTCCGGTACCGGCGCACGAACGGACCGACCGGGCCGGTCCGCAGTCCCGCCCGGTCGGCGGTGGTCCGTGCGGCCCCGATGCCCGCGGTCCACAGGTTCCTGACGAGAGCGGCCCCGCGGCCGGGGCCGGTGAGCCAGGCGGACAGGGCGACGACGACGCCGAGGGCCGCGGCCATCCGGACCATCGTGTGCAGGAAGTGGGTGAGCGTGTCGTAGACCGATCCGGCGGCGGCCCGGGAGACGTCCGGCGGCAGGGCGTCCAGGTAGAACGCCCTGAAGACGCGCAGGGCGACGCCGAGCAGCACGGTGGTGGCCGCGACCCCGAGCGCGCCGACGACCAGGGCCCTGCGCCGCCGGACCGAGAGCAGGACGCCGCTGCCGACCAGCAGGACGGCCAGGACCGGGAGCCAGGCGCCCGCCAGCTGGAGGAGGCGCGTCCA
Source organism: Streptomyces sp. ML-6 (assembly GCF_030116705.1). Lineage (NCBI taxonomy): Bacteria > Bacillati > Actinomycetota > Actinomycetes > Kitasatosporales > Streptomycetaceae > Streptomyces > Streptomyces sp. ML-6. Next base: position 7,086,839 of record NZ_JAOTIK010000001.1, on the reverse strand, counting down.
GGTCCTGACCCGCCCGATGTCCTGCGACTGCACCAGCGTGAAGTCGGTGTGCACCTCGGGGATCCGTCCGGCGGCCTTCATCCCCTCGTCGACGAGCCGCTGTTCCACCCGGTCGACGACCGGCCCCAGGTCCAGCGTGACGGCGTCCCCCTCGAGCTCCACCGCACCGCCGCCGCGGCCGGTCAGCGCCTTGTCCACGGAGGCGTGGGCGGCCCGGTTCGCCCGGGTCCAGACCCTCTCGAAGGCGTCGGAGGCCACGACCTCCCGGGCCTTGTCGTGCACGAAGCTGCGCACGGCCCCCTCCAGCGCGCCCCCGAGCCGCCCCAGGGCCTTCTCCAGCCGGGGACGGTCCTGGGGGGCGACGTCGGAGAGCAGGGTCGGCAGGTCGATACGGGTCATGAGCGCGTCGGTCACCCGGTCGGCGACGGCGTCCTGCACATCGGGGTCGGAGGCGAGCGGTGCCACGGTCGCGACGTAGCGGTCGGTGTCGCCGACCTCGTCCGCCGCCCACGCGGCGACGATGCCCAGTGGGGCGAGCAGGCACCCGATCAGGACGAGCGCCACCGCGAGGGACGACCGCACCCGGTGCCGCGCGCGGGGCGCGGCCGCCGTGGCCTCCAGCGCGGCCACGCGTCCGCGCAGCTCCCGCAGTTCACGCTCCGCTCCCCCGGGCTGCCCGGCTTCCCCGTCCTCGGCCACGGGTTCCTCCTCCGGTCGTGGTGCGCCCCCGTTCCTCCGCGGTTCGAAGACCCCGGAGTTCAGGGGCCCCGCAGTTCAGAGGACCCCGGTTCGCCGCACGCGTCGAGAGGAACCGGTCGTTCGGGTGATCCGGGGCCGGTGCGTCGCGCCCCCTCCCCCGACGTTCGACCGGAAGACGAGCGGGACTGCTCCGTACGGGAAGCACGGAAAAAGGTTCAGGGGCCGTTTCGGATCTCTCCGAAACGGCCCCTGAACCACGACTCCTATGAGTCGGGACGACAGGATTTGAACCTGCGACCCCTTGACCCCCAGTCAAGTGCGCTACCAAGCTGCGCCACGTCCCGATGCCCGCCTGACCTGGGGTTTCCCCCTGACCGAACGCGCATGAGAACAATACCGCACTCGGCGGGGTGGTCACGAACGCCTTTGCCACTTGACCTCAACCAAGCTTGATGTTTAACGCTGGTCCCATGACGAACACGACCACCGCACGAACCCCCGACCACCGTGACATGAACCGTCTGATGGGCCTGATGACCGGGGACGAGAAGCACGGCCCCGCCGCGACGTCCACGCTGGACGTGCTGTGGGTGCTGTACGACCGGGTGCTGCGGGTCACGCCCGAGACCGTCGACGCGCCCAACCGCGACCGGTTCCTGCTGTCCAAGGGGCACGGGCCGATGGCGTACTACGCCGTCCTGGCCGCGCACGGGTTCTTCGACGAGAAGCTGCTGCCCGGGTTCGGGGCGTACGACTCGCCGCTCGGGCACCACCCGGACCGGACGCTGGTGCCGGGGGTGGAGATCGGCAGCGGGTCGCTGGGCCACGGGCTGCCGCTGGCCGTGGGGAGCGCGCTCGGGCTGCGGGCCCAGGGGCTCACCGACCCCCGGGTGTGGGTGCTGATCGGCGACGCCGAGCTGGACGAGGGCAGCAACCACGAGGCGATCGCCTACGCGGGCCCGGCCGGGCTGGAGCAGCTGCACACCGTGGTGATCGACAACGCTTCGTCGTCCCACGGCCGGCCCGGCGGGATCGCGGCCCGTTTCGAGGCCGCGGGCTGGTCGGTCGAGTCCGTGGACGGCCGGGACCACGAGGCATTGTACGCGGCCTTCACCGCGCCGCACCCCGGACGGCCGCGGGCCGTGGTCGCCCGGGTCGACCCGAAGGACTGAGCGCTCCCGACCAGCGCCGCCGCACCGGAACAGCGATACAAGAGAGGGACACTTCCCATGGACACGATGCGTGACCGCTTCATCTCGACCACGTCACAGCTGCTGGACGAGGACCCGCGCCTGGCCCTGGTACTGGCCGAGATCAGCCGCGACGGCTTCGCCGGGGCCGAGCGGGCCCATCCGGACCGGGTCGTCAACGTCGGCATCAGGGAGCAGCTGCTGATCGGGGCGGGCGCGGGAATGGCGCTCACCGGTCTGCGGCCGATCGTGCACACCTTCGCCAGTTTTCTGGTGGAGCGGCCGTTCGAGCAGGTCAAGCTGGACTTCGGCCACCAGGGGGCGGGCGGGGTGCTGGTGAGCGCGGGGGCCTCGTACGACTGGCCGGCCGGCGGCTTCACCCACATGGCGCCGGGCGATGTCGCCCTCATGGACACCCTGGAGGGGTGGACGATCCAGGTGCCGGGCCATCCCGACGAGGCCGAGGAACTGCTGCGGGAGGCCGCTGTCGGGGACGACCGGGTGTACGTGCGGCTGTCGCTGCAGTCGAACGCGGCGGCCCGGCCGGTGGGCGGGGGTGCCGGGTTCATCCCGGTGCGGAGGGGACGGGCGGGGTGGTGGTCGCGGTCGGGCCGATGCTCGACAACGTGCTCGCGGCGACCGAGGGGCTGGACGTGACCGTGCTGTACGCGGCCACGGTGCGCCCGTTCGACGGGGCCGGGCTGCGCCGGGCGGTCGGCGGGCAGGACGCCGCCGACGTGGTGGTCGTGGAGCCCTACCTGGCGGGCACGTCCACGACCGCGGCGAACGACGCCCTCGCCGAACTGCCGCACCGGGTGCTGGGGCTCGGCGTGGGGCGGGCCGAGCTGCGCAGGTACGGGCAGATGGACGAGCACCTCGCCGCCCACGGGCTGGATCCGCGGGGGCTGCGGGAGCGGATCGGCGCCTTTCTGGGCCGGTGACCGGGAGACGGCGTCCGTCCGGGGCCGCCGGTGGGGTGACCGGCGGCCCCGGACGGGCGGGGATCACGGGTGCTACGGGTGGACGAGCACCTGGGAGAGGGCCACGCGTCCGGTGCCGGACGTCACGATCTTCACCGTTCGGGTGCGGCTGTCCAGGTTCAGGACGGTCGGGCGCAGTGCCTTCCCGTCGACGTGGATCGTCGTGTCGTCGGTGACGACGTCGAAGCCGGCGGTCGTGGCGGATGCGTCGTTCCAGATCTCGATCCGGCGGACGCGCCGTTCGTCGCCCAGGTCCACCTGCCACCAGGTGCCCGCCCCGGACAGGGTGCGGGTGTCCGTGGTGGTGTCGCCGTCCAGGGCGAGTTCCGGGCCCGCCGCGCCCTCGGTGGAGGACTGGGTGGCGGTGCCGGTGCGGGCCAGGTCGATGCGCAGCTGCTCGACCGGGCCGCCGCGGGCGCCCGCCCGTGCCGCGACGGCGAGGGCCTCGGCGGGCAGCCGGTCCAGACCGGTGAGGTTGTCCGTCATGACCGAGCCCGTGCCGCCGAGCGCGGGGGCCGCGGTGTCGGTCCAGTTGCCCCGGGCAGTGTTGTGGATGCCGTAGTCCGCCCAGTTGGAGACCCACTTGTAGCCGACGCGGGTGATGACGTTGCGTTCGACGAGGATGTGCGAGGACTGTTCGTCCAGGTAGATGCCGTTGCCGTCGCGCTCGGTGTTGCCGAAGGCGGAGCGGTTGATGTAGTTGCCGGAGACGACCGTGCCCGGCTGCGCGCCCTGGGTGTAGATAGCGCCGCCGTCGTGCTGTTCCCGGGCGACCTGCATGACGTCGGTGATCCGGTTGTTCGTCACCCTGTTGTCGCGCAGGACGGACGTCTGGGCCTCGGGCTGGTTCCAGCCCCAGCCGACCGAGATGCCGGAGTAGGGCAGTTGGTCCAGGCTGTTGTGGTCGACGGTCAGTTCCGCCTCGTAACCGGCCCAGATGCCCACCGAGTCGGTGTACTCGACGCCGGTGCGGGAGATGGTGTTGTACGCGACCGTGTTCCGCTCCCCCGCGAGTTCCGTGCCGGGCATCGGTTCGGTGTCGCCCACGTACACGGCGCCCGAGGACAGGTCGGTGAAGGACGAGCGGGTCAGGGAGCTGTCCTTGGTGCCGGCTTCGAGGATCGCGCCCGCCCCGCCGAGCCGGCCGAACCGGGCGTTGTCGATGTCGATGTTCCGGCCGCCGCGGACGGTCACCGCGGCGGACGGCTTGGTGTAGAAGCGGCCCGCGTGGTCGACGGGGCCGGTGGCTCCGGTCAGGGTGAGGCCGGCCTGCGTGCCCGCGTAGCCCTCGTCGGTGTCGGGCCGGCGGTACGCCGCGTACGCGAAGCCGATCCCGCTGACGGTGACGTCGTGGGCACCGTCGATGACGAGCAGTTGTTCGGTGTGTGGGGTGACGGTCCGGGCGTGGCGCATGTTCTCGCCCGGGCGCGGCAGGTAGGTGACGGTGCGGGCCTCGGAGTTCCAGACGAACTCGCCGGGTTCGTCGAGGAGTTCGGGGGCGTTCTCGAAGAAGGCGACGCCGCTGTAGCGGGCGGAGTCGACCGTGGTGGAGTCCCAGGAGGGTCCGGTGCGATCGGTGCCGCTCGCCGAGTTGGTCCAGCAGGGTTGGGCGAAGGTCATGACGTCGCCGGTCACGCCCGTGATCCGGCAGTGGTAGTTGCGCCAGCGGATCCGGATGACGGCCTCGGCGTCGGTGGGGCGCTGCCAGGTGGCGATGCCGGTGGCCGTCGCGCCGGTCATGCCGGTCTTCGTGGCGTCGCAGGTGCTCGCCGCGCAGGCCCCGCCGCGGGCGCGGGTGGCGCGCCTGCCGTCGACGAAGAGCTGGCGGGGGGTGACACCGGCGGGGACGCCGGCGGTCCAGGTGCCGTCGGTGTTCTGCCGCCAGCCGGTGATGTCCCGTCCGCCGGAGAGGACGGGCCGGGCGCCGGGGGCCGCGGCCCAGGTGACCGTGCGGCCGTCGTTCCCGGAGTCGGCGGCGCCGAGGACGAGGGGTTCGTCGAGCTCGTACGTACCGTTCCTCAGGAGTACGCGGACGTCGCGGCCGGTCTCGGTGCGGGCCAGGTCACGGGCGCCCTCGGGGGTGCAGGGGCGGGCGGCTGTGCAGGAGGAGCCCCGGCCGTCGGGGGCCGCGTACAGGGTGCGGGGGCCGGGTGCGGCCTGGGCGGGCGGGACGGTGAGGAGTCCGGTCAGCAGGGCGGCGAAGGCGGCGGCGACGGTTGCTCGTACGACGTTCACCGGTCGGTTCACGCGGTGGCCCTCCAGTCGGGGTGGCCGGGCATGGGCGGGTTCACGGCCCCGAAGAGCCAGTCGCGCAGGAACGGGTCGAGGGACGCGTCGCCGGTGACGTCGACGGCGTGCCGGATGAAGTCCTCGCTGGTGTACGTGGAGTCCTTGAAACGCCGCACCCACTCGCGCATGATCCGGTCGAACTTCCGTTGTCCTACCTGCTTGTTGAGGGCGTACAGGACCAGTGCGCCGCCGTCGTAGATGTTGGTGCCGCCGAGTGCCTCGGGCAGTCCGGGCGGGCCGTCGGTGGCGCGGACGGCGTCGAGCTTGGCGTAGGTGGCCTTCATCTTGTCCTCGAGGACCGACCAGCCGCGCTCCTCGCCGTACACCCCGGCGTAGTACACGGCGGGGCCCTCGTTGAGCCATGCCTGCTGCCAGTCGTTCGGGGTGACGGAGTCGCCGAACCACTGGTGGACCAGCTCGTGGACCATGGTGGTCTCGTAGCCCGGCTGCCCCTGGGCGTTGGGCTTGAACCAGTTGGTGGAGAACAGGGAGAGGGTCTGGTTCTCCAGGGCGTCGGTGTAGCCGTCGTAGATGTGGACGCCGTAGACGGAGAACGGGTAGCGGCCGAACTTCGCCTCCAGCCAGGCGAGATGGTCCGCGGTGCGGGCGACGATCGGGGCGTACTTGTCCTCCTGGCCCTGCGGGACGATGTGGCGCAGCGGCAGTCCGCGGTGGCTGGTGCCGTACAGGTAGGTGCCCTTGACGACGGCGATGCCGATGAGTTCGGTCGCCATGCGCTCGCGCAGGGCGAAGTGCCAGACGGTGGAGCCGTCGGCGCGCGGGGTCTTGTGGAGCAGTTCGCCGTTGGCGGCGGCGACGTAGCCCTTGGGCGCGCTGATGTGGAAGGTCCAGGTCGCCTTGTCGGACGGGGTGTCGTTGCAGGGCAGGAAGGTGTCGGCGCGGGAGGACTGGGCGGCGGAGGCGAAGCCGCCGTCGGTGCCGAACTTCCAGCCGCTCAGGCCGAGTCGGGGCGCCTTGCCGTTGCCCCGGTAGCGCACCTCGGTGGTGAACGCCTGGCGGTCGTGCAGCGGGCGAGCCGGGGTGACGGTGAGTTCCTGGCCGCTCTTTCCGGGCGAGATCTCCCAGCGGGCGGGGCGGCCGGCGACGGTGACGGATTCGATGGTGTGGCCGTCGGTGTCCAGGTTGAACGAGGAGAGGTCCTGGGTGGCCTTGGCGTTGATCCGCACCACTGCGGTGAAGTCGTAGGTGACCGGGGTGAAGTCGAAGGTCAGGTCGTAGTGGACGACCTGGTAGCCGCCGTTGCCGAGGGTCGGGAAGAGCGGGTCGCCGACGCCGTCCGAGCCGGGCTCCGGGTCGAAGCCGTGCGGCTGTGCGAGGGCGGTCGAACCGAGTGCGGGTACGGCGACGGCCGCGGCCACCGCCGCGCCGCCGAGCTTCAGGGCCGAGCGTCGGGTCGTCACTTCTTCCCCTTCTGGAAGGCTTCCTCGAACTCGCCGCGGGCCTTCTCTCCGCCCTTGGCCAGGTAGTCCTTGACGAGCTGGTCGTAGGCGGACATGGGCTTGCGGCCCGCGATGATGTCCTTGAGCCCGTCCTGCTTGAGCGTGTAGAGGCTGCCGGTGCCCTTCGAGTCCCAGGTGGGGGACGAGTACTGGAGCACCGGGTCGGGCACCATCATCGGGATCATCTTCGTGAACGCGTCGTGGACGTGGCGGACGCCCTGTTCCGAGTCGGCGCTGAAGATCGCGGGGACGGCGGAGGCCATGAACTTCCAGGGCACGGTGACGTCCTGGGTGCCCTGCTTGGTGAGGGCCGGGTTGCCCTTGGCGTCACGGGTGAAGTCGGTGCCCTCGACGCCGTAGTTGATGAGCGTGTACTCCTGGCTGCCGAACGGGGACGCGGCGAAGTCGGCGAGGGCCAGGATCTCCTTGACGCGGTCCCCGGAGGCCTTCTTGACGTGGGTGTTCTGGAGGGCGACGTTGTCCATCCAGGCGACGGCGTCCTTGCCGACCGGCACGAACGGGCGCGGGTCGTACTTCTTGTCGATCGCCTTCATCGCGGCGATGTAGCCGACGCCGGGCGCCAGGTAGGTGGGCATGCCGTCGTAGACGTAGGCGCCCTTGCCGTTCTTGAACATGTCCGTGTACTGGGCCTTCTGGGCCCCGGACATCTGGAGGGTGCCCGGGTAGTAGCAGCCTGCCTTGTACAGCAGCCGCGCGGTCTCGACGGCCTTGCGGTACTCCGGGGTCTCCAGGTCGAGGGTGAACTTCCCGGTCTTCTCGTCCAGCCGCCAGCTGCTGGGCGCGCCCGCGGACATGGCGAGCATGGTGGTGGCGCCCGCGATGATGGCGTACTGGTCCTTCTTGGGCCGGGTCAGTTCCTTGCAGAGTTCGACGAACCGGTCGAGGTCGGCGATCTGGTCGAGGCTGGTGACGCCGACCTCCTCGAACAGGTCGTGGCGGTAGACGCCGGCGCCGCCGGTGCCGGTGCGGGCGATCGGGATGCCGTAGAGCTTGCCGCCGAAGATGGCGCCCTGCCAGGCGCCCTTCGGGATCGCGGCCAGGTTCGGGTAGTCCTTGATCTTGTCCCCGGCGAGGTGCGGGGTCAGGTCGGCGCACTTGGCCTGGAGGAAGGCGGCCTTGTTGTCGACGCCGCCGCTCTCCGGGTACATGAACAGGTCGGGCAGGCTGTCGCTGGCGACCATGGTGGAGAACTTGGTGCCGTAGTCGTCGGCGGGGACGGCGGTGATGTCGACCCGGCCGCCGAGGAGCTTCTCGATCTCCTGCCAGGCGGCGTTGGAACCGCGGGCGGGCGGCGGCGGGGAGAAGGTCTCCATCGTCGCGCTGATCGGCTTCGCGCCCTTGAGCGGGGTGCCCTTGGTGGCGCGCAGCGGCTTGGCCGGGTACTTGAAGAAGCCCTGCGGGACGCCGGCGGCGGTGCCCGCCAGGTCGGGTTCGAGGCCGATGTTGCGGACCGCCGTGCTGGGCAGCAGCGAGGCGCTCTTGGCCTCCGCCTTCGCGGTCGTGCCGCCGTCGCCGCAGGCGGTGAGCAGCGGGGCGGCGGCCAGTCCCAGACCGATGCCCGCGCCCATGCGGAAGAGTGCTCTGCGGTTGATGGGGGTGGAGCTCGACACCTGGATCTCCTTTGGGAGAGGGGAAGGAAGGAGTGGGGGGCGGCGGTTGCGCCCGGAAGGCCGTCGGGTGGTTTCTCAGCCCTTGATGGCGCCGGTGAGCACGCCCTTGGTGAAGTAGCGCTGGAGGAACGGGTAGACGCAGAGGATCGGTACGACGGCGATCACCAGGACGGCCATCTGTACGGCCTGCTGCGGGGCGAGCGCCTCGCCCGCCGATGCGGCGTTCAGGCTCTGGCCCTGGAGGACGTAGGTGCGCAGCACCATCGGCAGCGGCCATTTGTCGGAGTCGTTGAGGTACAGGAGCGCGTTGAAGAAGGCGTTCCAGTACGTCACCGCGTAGAAGAGGCTGATCACGGCGAGGACGGCCTTGGACAGCGGCAGGACGATCCGGACCAGGATGCGGAAGTCGCCGGCCCCGTCGACCTTCGCGGCGTCGTACAGCTCGTCCGGCAGGTTCATGAAGAAGGACCGCAGGACGACCAGGTTGAAGGCGCTGACCAGGGTGGGCATGACGAGCGCCGCGTAGGTGTCGTACAGGCCGAGTCCCTTGACCAGCAGGAAGTTCGGGATGATGCCGGCGTTGAAGAGCATCGTGAACAGGGCGGTCATCAGGATGAAGCGGGAGCCGGTGACGTCGCGGCGGGAGAGGCCGTAGGCCATGCCGACGGTGACGAGGAGGCTGGCGAGGGTGCCGAGGACGGTGATGCCGATGGAGACGATCAGCGCCCGGGTGACGACTCCGCCGGTGAAGATGGTGCGGTAGGCGTCCAGGGTGGGGTGGTCCGGCCACAGGACGAGGCCGGAGCTCTTGATGATGTCGGTCTGCGAGGCGAAGCTCGTGCCGATCACGCCGACCAGCGGGTAGGCGACGGCGAGGACGACCACGACGATGGCGACCGCCTTGGCGGTCTGTCCGAGGCGGGTCGGCCGTTCCATCCACGGGGGCCGTCCGTCGGACTTCCGGGCGGGGGCGGGGCGGGGCGCCGGTGCGGTGGATTTGGTCGTGGCGCGCGTTTTCTCAGCGGTCAGCACCGCGGTACACCCCTTCGTGGCCGAGCCGGTGGGCGAACTTGTTCGCGCCCAGGACGAGTGCGGTGCCGATGACCGCCTTGACGAGGCCGACGGCGGCGGCGACGCCCCAGTCGTTGTCCTTGATGCCGTGGTAGTAGACGTAGGTGTCGAGGACTTCACCGGCGTCCGGGCCGACCGCGTCGCGCTGGAGCAGGATCTGCTCGAAGCCGACGGAGAGGATCTGCCCGAGGTTGAGGATCAGCAACAGGATGAGGACGGGGGCGATGCCCGGCAGCGTCACGTGCCACAGCCGTCGTCGCGGTCCGGCGCCGTCGATCGCGGCGGCCTCGTACTGCTGTTTGTCGATGTTGAGCAGCGCGGCGAGGATGATGATCGTGCCCCAGCCGGCGTCCTTCCAGGCCACCTGGAGGGTCACCAGCCAGGGGAAGGCGTCGGGGTCGCTCATCATGTCGTAGCGCGGCAGCCCCAGGCCGCCGAGGACGTCGGGCAGGAGTCCCGCGCCGCCCAGGATCTGCTGGAAGATCGAGACGATGATGACCCAGCCGATGAAGTGCGGCAGGTAGACGACGCTCTGCACGAAGCGCCTGATGCGGTCGCTGGCGATGCTGTTGAGCAGCAGGGCCAGCGCGATCGGGATCGGGAAGAAGAACACCAGCTGGACGAGGGCGATCTCCAGGGTGTTGAACGTCGCGGACCAGAAGGCCGGCTCGCTGAACGCGGCGGAGAAGTTGGCGAACCCCACCCAGACGCTGTGCATGTAGCCGAGGTACGGCTGGTAGTCCTGGAACGCCACGACGTACCCGAGCAGCGGGACGTAGTGGAAGACGACGAAGTACAGCAGACCGGGCAGGGTGAGCAGCAACATCACCCGGTCCCGCTTGAGCCGCTGGCGGAGCGTGAGCCGGTGTTGCGCGGCGGCGGCCGGGGCAGCGGGCGGAGAGGTGTTTTCAGCCTTCCGTCGCCGTTTCTCCCGCGGCAACGGGGGTGCTGTTTCAGCCATTGGTGCGTCCTGTTCGGCTGGGTGGCGCGTGGTGGGCCTTCTGGGGCCGCAAGTTAGTAAGCGGTTAACCCAAGCGTCAAGGGATCAGGGCGAACACTGTCGATCCGAACCGCTCCCGAGGACCAAATCCGACATCACCAGTCCATAAATATGCGAGCGAAACGGACAGTTGAGGCACGCTGGAGCTTGACGGTCGGCCATCGCTCTCCTTAGCGTGCCGGTCATTCCATAGAACGCGATTACTGTCCGGAGGCAGGGTGCGAACCACCGAAGAGGCACCGGCTCATTCCGGTAGCGCTGCTGCGGCAGCGTCCCCGCGACGACCGCGCACGGTCCTGGCCATGAGTCCCGGCCTGCTCGACGACGTCTTTCCGCCACCCGTGCGGGCTCGTCTCGAGGAAACCGCCGACCTTCTCACCCCGTCCCCGATCAGCGAGTTCGACTCCCCGGAGGCCGCGGCGGCGCTGAGCCGCGCCGAGGTCCTGCTCACCGGCTGGGGTTGCCCGCCCGTCGATGCCGGACTGCTGGACCGGGCACCCGCGCTGCGGGCCGTGATCCACGCGGCCGGCACGGTGAAGACCTTCCTGTCCCCGGTCGCGTTCGACCGCGGGCTGGTCGTCTCCTCGGCCGCCGCCGCCAATGCCGTACCGGTCGCCGAGTTCACCCTGGCGGCGATCATCATGGGCGCGAAGCGGGTGTTCCCGCTGGCCGGCCTCTTCCGCACCCGGCGCACCCACCGCACCCACGCCGACCTCGACCGCCAGCACTGGCTCGGCACCCACGGGCTGACCGTCGGCGTCGTCGGGGCCTCCCGGATCGGCCGCCGGGTCATCGAACTGCTGCGGGTCCTGGACGCGGAGGTGCTGCTCCACGACCCCTATGTCGACGCCGCCGAGGCGGAGTTGCTCGGCGTCACCCCGACCGATCTGGACACCCTGGTCGCGACCAGCGACGTGGTGACCGTCCACGCCCCCGACACACCCGAGACGCGCGGGATCATCGACGCCCGCCGGATCGCCCTGATGCGGCCGGGCACCCTGCTCGTCAACACCGCGCGCGGGCCGCTGGTGGACACCGAGGCGCTGACCGGACACCTGGTCAGCGGGCGGCTGGACGCGGTGCTGGACGTGACCCACCCCGAACCGCTGCCCCCCGGCCACCCGCTGTGGGACCTGCCCAACGTCTTCCTCACCCCGCATCTGGCGGGCGCCCAGGGCAACGAGGTGGGGCGGCTCGGGGCGCTGGCCGTCGACGAACTGGCCAGGTACGCGCGGGGCGCGGCGCTGGAACACCCGGTGCACCGGGCCGACCTGGAGAGGATCGCATGAGTCCCGTCCCCCCGCAGGCTCTAGGCTCGACGTCACACAACAGCCTCCAGGGGGTGAGCCGGATGCGCCGGCAGAGCACAGCCGCGGACGGACAACGGCGTGCGACGGTCACCGACGTCGCGCGGCGCGCGGGCGTGTCGACGGCCACGGTCTCCCGTGTGCTGAACCGCAACTACCCGGTCGCGGAGGCGACCCGGGAGCGGGTCGAGACCGCGATGCGCGAGCTCGGCTACGTGGTCAACGCCCACGCCCGCGCGCTGGCCGGGGTCTCCAACCGCACCGTCGGCATCATCGTCAACGAGGTCGTCGACCCGTTCTACGCGTACATCGCGCGCGGCGTGGAGCGGGAGGCGGCGCTGGGCGGACGGCTCTGCCTGGTCTGCTGCACCCAGGGCGATCCGCAGCGCGAGCTGGCCTTCATCGACCTGATGCACGAGCGCAGGGCGGACGCCGTGGTCGTGGTCGGCGGCTCCATCGCGGACCGCGGCTACACCACCGAACTGGCCCGCCGGGCCCGCGAACTGGACGCGGGCGGATCGAAACTGGTGCTGTGCGGCAGGCCGCCGCTGGGCGAGCAGGCCCCGACCGTCGCGGTCGAGTACGACAACGAGGGCGGCGCCTTCGCCATCACCGACCACCTGCTGATGCAGGGGCACGAGCGGATCCTCTACCTCGGCGGCCCGCCGAAGCTCTCCACCACCCGCGACCGGCTGGCCGGCCACCGGCGGGCCCTGGAGCTGCGCGGGATCGCGCCCGATCCGGACCTGGTGCACCCCGGTGCCTTCAGCCGCGGCTTCGGCCACCGGCGGATGACCGAACTGCTGCGGAACGGTCCGGACTTCACCGCGGTGTTCGCCGCCAACGACATGGTGGCGGCGGGTGCGGCGCAGGCGCTGGAGGAGGCCGGGGTGCGGATCCCGAAGGACGTGTCCCTGGTGGGGTACGACGACATTCCGGTGGCCCAGGAGCTGCGGCCGCGCCTCACCACCGTCCATGTGCCGCTGGAGGAGATGGGCCGCCAGGCGGTGCGGCTCGCCGTGACCGGCGGGGACGAGGACGACTGGCGCGAGCCCACCACGGGCGCGCTGCGACTCGGCACCCACATCGTGGTACGCGATTCCGTCGCGCCGCGTTCCGCCCGCTCCACTGGAATGTGACCGGTTACTTCCCGCCTGTCCGCAGTCGGCCATAGAAAATAACAGTAACTCCCCACCTCCTCTTGCCTCTCCATAGCAACCGCTTACATGCTGGCGCCGAGCAGCACTCGTTCCGCACGCCTTCTGCCCCTCACTCGTTCGCAGGGAGAGTTCCGCATGCGCATGTCCCCCGAATCCGCCGGCTCCTCCGCCACGCCTTCCCTCGCGTCTTCCGTCCCGCCCTCCGCCACGTCCTCCGCCGCCTCCTCCCCCGTCGGCCGCCGTTCCGTTCTCACCGCGGTGGCCGGAGCGGGCGCGGCGCTCGCGCTCGGCGCCGGGACGGCCCGGGCCGCCGAGGCCGGCACCACCGCCGGACGCCGGGGAGCGCGCCCGGTCGGGCTGACCGTGACCGCCCGGCCGGCCGCCGAGGCCGAACGGCTGCGGCTCGGACAGGCCCTGCGCGGCTCGGAGTTCCAGCCCACCGGCCTGTACGTCCCCGGCGGCACGCCCCTCTCCCTCACGGTCCAGGCGTACGACGGTCTGCTGCCCACCCTCTGGATCGGTGCCTGGGACTACTACGGCGAGATCACCGAGCCCCGCGCCTATCCGCTCACCGCGGGCGCGAACACGGTGACGGACCCGCACGGCGGCCCGGTCAACCTCACCCTGACGGGGAACGGCGAGAAGGCGGGCGTGCTGTTCCGCTCCGGTGCCGCGCCCATGCCGGTCTTCACCCTGGGCCGCACCTCGGAGGCGGACTACCAGCGGCAGTTGGACACGCTCACCGGGTCGCCGTACGTGGAGCTCCACGCGCCGCACACGATCATGACGCTCACCCGCGAGGGCGCGCTGCTGTACCGGGACCAGGACCACGCGGCGCTGCTCGAACTGGTCGAGACGATCATCGATTCGCACGCCCGGATCAGCGGCCTGGACGGTTCGAGGCCGGTGCACCGGCGCAAGGCGGGCCCGTACCACTTCACCGAGGTCAGCAAGGTGCCCAGCGGTGTGGGCGCCTACGCCACGCACGGCTACAACGGCTTCCCGCGGGCCTATCTGGACCGGGCCACGACCGTGGAGGGGCTGCGGACCCGCGGCTGGGGCCTGTACCACGAACTCGGCCACCTGCATCAGCAGTTCGCCTACAAGCCCGGCGGCCTGACCGAGGTCACGGTCAACATCTACTCGCTGGCCGCGCAGCGCACCCTCGGGCAGCCGTCCAACCTCCTCACCGTCGACCCGAAGACGGGCCTCGACCACTTCCGGTCCGCCCGGCAGAAGTTCGGCACCCCGGGGCTGACGTACGAGAAGTCCTTCGGCGCGTACGAGAAGCTCGTCCCGCTGCGCCAGCTGGAGCTGGCCTTCGGCGAGGACTTCTGGCCCCGGCTGCACCGGCTGGTCCGCGAGGAGCACCCGCAGTCCCACTACACGGAGAACGAGAAGCGCTACCGGGCCCTGGCCACGTACTCCAGCCGGGTCGCCGGCCACGACCTGACGGACTTCTTCGTGCACACCTGGGCGTTCCCGATCGACGCCGTCGGCCGGGCCGAGCTGGCCGCGCTGAACCTCCCGAAGCCCCCCGTCGACCCGTCCACCCTGGCCGACTGAACCCTCTCGACAAGGAGTCCACCGTGGACCTCGGCAGAAGAACCCTCCTGGTGGCGGGCGCCACCACCGTCACCGCGCTGCTGGCCGCGCCCGGCACCGCCCTGGCCGCGCCCGGCACGACGGGAACGGCCGACGAGGCGGCGGGCGTCGGTTTCGACACCCTGCTCCAGCGGGCCGAGACCCTGCTCACCGGCGGCGCCCCCGACCCCGCCGACCCCGACCTCACCGCCGCCGTCCAGGCCCTGGACACCACGGCCCGGGGCCTGTGGGACACCCTCGACCGCGGCGCGGGACGCACCGCGCTCTGGTCCGACCTCGCACCGCTCACCGCCCCCGGCAACTTCGGCCAGAGCTACACCCGGCTGCGTACCCTCGCGACCGCCTGGGCCACCGCGGGCACCTCCCTCGCGGGCAGCGCCGAGGTGGCGGACGCCCTCGTCGCGGCGCTGCGCTTCACCCACGACACCGCGTACAACCCGACCAGGCCCGAAACGGGCAACTGGTGGTTCTGGGAGATCGGCGCCCCGCGCGCCCTGATGGACTGCGCCGTCGTCCTGCGCGACCGGCTTCCCGCGGCCGACCTCGCGGACTACCTCGCGGTCGTCGACCGGTTCTGCCCCGACGCGGACCGTCGCACCAACTACCCCGCGCTCGCCGAGACCGGCGCCAACCGCACCGACAAGGCGGTCGTCGTGGCGCTGCGCGGACTGCTGGGACGGGATCCCGACAAGCTCGTCTCGGCCCGCGACGCGCTGTCCGACGTGCGCGACGCGGGCCGCAACAGCCTCTTCCGGTACACCGCGTCGGGGGACGGGTTCTACGAGGACGGGTCGTTCGTCCAGCACGACGTGGTCGCCTACACCGGTACGTACGGCGTCGTGCTGCTCAGCGGCACGGCCCATCTGCTGGCGCTGCTGGCCGGCTCCGAGTGGGCAGTGACCGATCCGAAGGTCTCGGTGATGTACGAGGCCGTCGAGCGGACCTTCGCCCCGGTGGTCTTCGACGGGCTGATGATGGATTCCGTGCGCGGCCGGGCCATCTCCCGGGAACGCGCCGGTGACCACCACGACGGCGCGGCGGCCCTCGCGGCGATCCTGCTCCTGGCCTCCGGCGCCCCCGCCGCGTACGCGGACCGCTGGCGCGCGCTGGTCAAGGGCTGGCTGGTCCGCAACCGCGCCACCCCCTTCGAGACCCTCGCCACCCTGCCCCGGCTCGCCCTGGCCAAGGCCGTCCTGAACGACGACACCGTTCCCGTCGGACCCCGTACCACCGGCAGTTCCGTCTTCGCCGACATGGACCGGGTGGTGCACCGCCGCCCCGGCTGGGCCTGTGCGCTGTCGCTGTCGTCGAAGCGGATCTCGGCGTACGAGGCGGGCAACGGCGAGAACCTGCACGGCTGGTACACCGGCGACGGCATGACGTACCTGTACGACGGCGACGACCTGCGGCAGTACAACGACGGCTTCTGGCCGACCGTCGACCCGTACCGGTTGCCCGGCACCACGGTCGACACCCGTCGGCGCGCCGATCTCGGCACGGGCGCGGGCACGTCCACCTACCGCCCGTCCAACGCCGTGGCGGGCGGTGCCGTGCTGGACGGCAGGTACGTGGCGGCGGCGATGGAGGTGATCGGCGACCGGGACAGCAGCCTGCGCACCAGGAAGTCGTGGTTCCTGCTGGACAACGCGGTGATCGCGCTCGGGGCGGGCATCACGGCGACCGACGGCCACCGGGTCGAGACGGTCGTGGAGAACCGCAACCTGGGCGCCGACGGCCGCCACCGGCTGCTGGTCGACGGCGTGCGGCAGCCCGTGGAGCAGGGCTGGAGCCATGCGTTCGGCGGGGCCCGGTGGGCCCATGTGGAGGGTGTGGGCGGCTATGTGTTCCCCGACCCGGTCTCCCTGCACGCCCTGCGCGAACAGCGCACCGGCACCTGGCGGGACATCAACTCCGGGGCGGACACCGGCGGCAGCACCGATCCGGTCACCCGCCGCTACCTGACGCTGTGGGTCGATCACGGCGTCTCCCCCGCCGACGCCCGCTACTCCTATGTGCTGCTGCCCGGCGCCTCGGCGGCGGCGACCGCCGCCTGGTGGCGGTCCCGGCCGGTGCGGATCGTCGCCGACGACGCGACCGCGCAGGCCGTGGAGGTGCGCCGGGCGGGGCTGACCGCCGTGAACTTCTGGGGCGCCGGAACGGCCGCCGGGATCACCGCCTCGGGCCCGGCCTCGGTGCTCGTGCAGCACCACGGCGGGCGGGTCCGCGTCGCGGTCGCGGACCCCGGACGGACGCTCACCACGCTCTCCGTCGAGCTGCCGTTCCCCGTGCGGTCGGTGGTGGACGCCGACGCCTCGGTGAGCGTCGCCCCGGGCCGCAGGCCCGTGCTCACCGTCGCCGTCGGCGGCTCCCGCGGCCACACCCACCGAGCCGTGCTTTCCCGCTGATTCCGTCCCCGTACCACCTTCCGAGGAGCACCACCGTGTCCGTCGCACCGCATCTGCACCTGCCGCCGCCCGACCGGCTCCTGTCCTCCCGCACCGGCTGGACCAGGGCCCACTGGGAGGCGACGGCCGACCGGCTGCTGGACGCCCTGGTGCCGTACGCGACCCCCGGCCTCGCCCAGTACCGGCTGCCCGGCCGCGGCAGCTGGTCGGGGGTCGTCTCGGACGGTCTCGAAGGGTTCGCCCGGTCGTTCCTGCTCGCCGCCTGCCGCATCGCGGGCGCGGGCGGGGCGGCCGACCCGGCGCTGGTCGAGCGGTACGCGGCGGGGCTGGGCG
This sequence comes from Streptomyces sp. ML-6, assembly GCF_030116705.1. Lineage (NCBI taxonomy): Bacteria > Bacillati > Actinomycetota > Actinomycetes > Kitasatosporales > Streptomycetaceae > Streptomyces > Streptomyces sp. ML-6. The sequence continues at coordinate 7,069,709 of NZ_JAOTIK010000001.1, read as the reverse complement.
CCGGCACGGACCCGGCGAGCGGGGAGGCGTGGCCGCGGCTGACGGACTGCTCGCAGCAGATGGTCGAGGCGGCGTCGGTCGCGGTGGCGCTGCACGAGACCCGGCCGTGGATCTGGGACCGGCTGGACGCCCGGGTGCAGGAGCGGGCCGTCGACTGGTTCTCCGGATTCGTCGGCGGGCGCACCTGGGACAACAACTGGCGGCTCTTCCAGGTGGTGTCCGAGCAGTTCCTCGCCTCGGTCGGCGCCCCGTACAGCCGGTCGGACATCGAGAGCAACCTGGACCGGATCGAGGACTGGTACCTCGGTGACGGCTGGTACACCGACGGCGACGGCCGGAACTTCGACTACTACATCGGCTGGGCGATGCACCTGTACCCGCTGCTGTGGTCGCGGATGGCGGGTGCCGACGACGGGGGCAGGACCGAGGTCTACCGGCAGCGGCTCGGCCGGTTCCTGGAGGACTACCAGCACTTCTTCGGCGCCGACGGCGCCCCGGTGCACCAGGGCCGTTCGCTGACCTACCGGTTCGCCGCCCTGGCGCCGGTGTGGATGGGGGCGCTGGCCGACTGCACCCCGCTCGCGCCGGGGCTCACCCGCCGGCTCGCCTCGGGCACCCTGCGGCACTTCGCGGAGCGCGGGGTGCCGGACGAGCGCGGCCTGCTGACGCTGGGCTGGTACGACACGTTCCTGCCGACCACCCAGCCGTACTCCGGTCCCGCCTCGCCGTACTGGGCGAGCAAGGGCTTCCTCGGGCTGCTGCTCCCGGCGGACCACCCGGTGTGGACGGCGCGCGAACTCCCGTTGCCCATCGAGGAGTCCGACCAGTACACGGCGCTGCCCGCCCCGGGCTGGCTGTTGCACGGCACCCGCGACGACGGCATCGTCCGGCTGGTCAACCACGGCAGCGACCACAATCCGCCGTACGACGAGGCGGCCGACCCGGCCGAGGGGACGGCCGATCCGCACTACGCGGGTCTCGCCTTCTCCACGGCGACGGCCCCGGAGGCCGCCCCGCACGCGGTGTCCCGTTCGATCGACGGGCACCTGGCGCTGGTGGCCCCGGACGGCACCCCGTCCCGGCGCCGCCGCATCCATCCGCTGCGCTGCGCGGACCGGGTCGCCGCTTCCTGGTACGCGGCCCGGCTGCCGGGCGACGAGCGTGCGTACCGGATCGAGACGACGAGCGTGCTGCACGGTCCGTGGGAGGTCCGGGTGCACCGGGTCGAGGCACCCGAGGGGGCGGTGGTGCGGGAGGGCGGCCACGCCGTCGCGCACGCGCAAAGCCCGTTCGCCGTGGCGGGACCGGACTGGGCCCTTGCCCGGACGGCCGACGGGCTGAGCAGCGCCCTGATCGCGCTGCACGGCTGGGACGGTGGCGCCGAGGGGGCGGCCGTGGCGCGTGACGTCCAGTCCAACGCGTACGGTCCGCATTCCGCGATCCCGTATCTGCGCAGCCGCCCGCATCCGGGCGGTCGCAGCGTCCACGTCTCGCTGGTCGCCCTGTCCCGGGACACCGTGCATCCGGAGGCGCTGCGCGACGCGGTGCGGGTGCGGGCGGGGGCGGACTCGGTGGTGCTGACCTTCCTGGACGGTACGACGGTCGAGGTCTGAGGCGGCACGACGGGCGGGACGGGTCGGCCGGGGTCCGGCCGGCGGTCCGGCCACGGCGGCCGGGACGGTCCGGGACGGTTCGGCCACGATCCGGGCGGTCCAAGCGGTCCGGGGGCCGGGACGGTCCGGGCGGTCCGGTTCAGACGCCGATGCCGTTCTCCTCCCGCTGGTGGATGTGTCCGACGAGTTCCCGCGCCAGGGACTTGATGGTGTCGAGCCCGGCCCTGCCCCACGGGCGGGGCACCGTGTCGACCGCGCAGACGGCGCCCAGGGCGACGCCCGTGCGGTCGATGAGGGGGGCGCCGAGATAGGAGCGGATGCCTATCTCGTCGACGACCGGGTTGCCGGCGAACCGGGGATAGTCGCAGACGTCGTCCAGGACGAGCGCCTTGCGCCGTACGACGACGTGGGGGCAGTAGCCGCGGTCGAGCGCCATGTACCGGCCGCTGCGGCTGCTGCCCGCGGCCGCGGCCCCGAGGTCGGAGCCCCTGTGCGTGCCGGTCGGGGTGTGCAGTCCCGCGAAGAACTGCCGGTTCCCGTCGATGAAGTTGACCATCGAGAAGGGCACGCCGGTCACTTCGGCCACCCGGTCCGCGAAGGCGTCGAAGTTGTCGAAGGACGCGTCGGCGCGCTCCCCGAGCCCCAGGGTCCGCAGTCGTCGGGTGCGGACCGGGGCGTCGCGGTCGGCGGGTGTGAGCAGCATCCGTCGGGTGGCCCTCCGGGTCACGGGCGGGCCCCGAAGCCGGTCAACGGGGCCGGTGCCGAGGTGGCGTTGATCAGGTGCTGGACCAGGGTGACCAGGGCGCCGGTCCCCGAGCTGGCGATCCGGGCGTCGCAGAGCACCACCGGCACGTCCGGCCCCAGGTCGAGCGCGGCGCGCACCTCCTCGGGCGCGTAGCGGAAGGCGCCGTCGAACTCGTTCACCGCGACGATGAATCCGATGCCGCGCCGCTCGAAGAAGTCGACGGCGGCGAAGCAGTCGGCGAGCCTGCGGGTGTCCGCGATCACGACCGCTCCCAGTGCCCCCTGGGAGAGTTCGTCCCACATGAACCAGAACCGTTCCTGGCCGGGGGTGCCGAACAGGTAGAGCACGTGCTGCTCGTCGAGGGTGATCCGGCCGAAGTCCATCGCCACGGTGGTGGAGGTCTTCGATTCGATGCCCTCGAGACTGTCGGTCGCGGCGCTGACCTGGGTCAGCAGCTCTTCCGTGCTCAGCGGTGTGATTTCGCTGACCGCGCCGACGAACGTGGTCTTGCCGACGCCGAATCCGCCCGCCACCAGCACCTTGAGCGCGACGGGAAAGCCCTCGGAGGCGGCGGGCCCGGTGGGCCCGGCAAGGTCCGCGGTGTCCCGGGCGTCACCGGGGCCGCCGTGCTCCGGCCCGGCTCCGTGGTCCTGCGCGTCGCCGTGGTCCGGCCCGGTGCCGTAGTCCGGCGGGCCCTGCGGAGGCACTCCCCCGAAGTCCGCCCCGGCGGTTCCCCGCCCCTGGGCGTCCCCGTAATGGTGCGTGTCGCCGTAGTACTGCCCGCTCCCATAGCCCTGCGGGCCCCCGGGGGCCGGGGCCTCCCCGTAGGACTGCGGACCGCCGTACCCCTGCGGTGCCCCATAGCCCTGCGGGGCTCCGTAGCCCTGGACTTCGCCATGGGTCTGCGGGGTTCCGTACCCCTGGGCCTCGCCCGGGGCCTGCGGAGTTCCGTAGCCCGGCGGCATCAGGTGGCCCGGCGGGCCGCCGTGGCCCTCGGCGCCTGCGCCGTTCTCGTACGCGGCGGGGCTGCCGAAGCCGTCAGAGCTGTCGTCGTAAGCCATCGAGCACTGCCTCCAGCAGGGATCGGTCGGTGGGCATGTCTTGGAAGGCGGGCGGGTGCGCGGTGACTGCTCCGCAGTCGACCAGGTCGGAGACGAGCACCTTGGTGACGGCCGCGGGCAGCCGCAGATGGGCGGCGATCTCGGCCACCGACGTGGGGCCCTCGCACAGCCCCAGCGCGACGGAGTGCTCGGGGCCGAGGTGGGTCTGCGGCTCGGTGCCCGTGGCCATCACCAGGGAGAGCAGATCGAGCACGGCCGTCGGACGGGTACGGCCGTTGCTCACGGTGTACGGGCGGATCAGCCGGCCCGCCGCGTCGTCGAGCAGCGGCCCGTCCTGCTGGAGCGACACCCTCACAGCCCCGTGGGGCTCGGCGTGCCGGCCGCTTGTCTCGTCGGCGTCATCAGGTAGGGCCGGACGCTCTTGACCAGCATCGTCATCTCGTAGCCGAGCACCGCCGCGTCCGCCTCGCGCCCGGCGAGGACGGCGAGGCAGGTGCCGGAGCCGGCGGTGGAGACGAACAGCAGGGTCGAGTCGAGCTCGACCACCACCTGGCGCACCTCGCCGCTGTCGCCGAAGCGCGCGCCGGCGCTGCGGCCGAGCGAGTACAGGCCGGCCGCCAGCGCCGCCATGTGGTCGGCGCTGTCGGCGTCCATGCCATGGAGGGATTTCACCAGCCCGTCGGCGGAGAGGAGAACCGCACTGCGTGTGTACGGGACGCGCTGGACCAGTCCGCTCAGCAGCCAGTCGAGGTCCGAGACCTGACCGGACGGCATATCGGTCGCCATGGTGCATCTACTCCTTGGAGGTGTTCGTTTCGAGGGAGTCGTCGGCCGGGGCCGTGCCCGTTCCCGGGACCGGGGTCGTGCCGGGGACGGGGGTCGTGCCGGGGACCGGGTACGGGGTGACGGTCGTGGGCCGTCCGCGTACCGGCAGCGGTTCGAGCGGGGGCCGGGTCCGCCACGGCTGCGGGGCCGTCCGCACCTCGGGGGTCGGGTCCGGCTCCCGGGCGGGTTCCGCCTCGGACTCGGATTCGGCGCGGGCCTCGGCGAGTTCGATGCCTCTGCGGAAGGCCGCCATGAGTCCCGGGTCGTGCAGGGCCTGTTCGTCCTCGGTGCGCGGTGCGGGTGCTTCCCTGAGCTGCGGGGCCAGGTGCTCCTGGTTGGCGCGCCTGGGCAGTTGGGGGCGGCTCATGGTGCCGCGCACCGCTCCGGGTCCGGGTGGGGATGCTCCGGGGGCGTCGGCCTCGGGGCGGGGCCCGTCCGGGGCGGGGCGGTGCGCACGCAGCGGGAGCGGCGGCGCCTCGTCCCGGTCCGGTGCCTGCTCGGGCGCCCCGTGCAGACGCAGCGGCTGGCCGGGGACGTACGGCCGGCGGGCGGGGTCCGTCCGTGGTCCCGGCGCGGGGGCCGGGGACGGGCCGGGGCCCTGGTCCGGCCGGTGGTGGCCGAGGGGCTCAACCGGCGGGTGGTGGCCGGCGGGCTCGGCCGGCGGGTGGTGCGCGGCCCCCGGCTGCGGGGCCGGGGGCGGGGCCGCCCCGTTCCTCTCCCCGGTGTCCCCGGCGCCGCCCAGCAGGGGCTGCGGGAGGACGAGTACGGCCTGGGTTCCTCCGTAGATGTTGCTCTGCAGCCGGACCGCGATGCCGTGCCGACGGGCCAGGGACGCGACCACGAACAGCCCGATCCGGCCGTCCTGCAGCAGGCGGGCCACGTTGACCTGGTCGGGGTCGGCGAGCAGGGCGTTCATCCGCTTCTGCTCGTTGCCCGGCAGGCCCAGTCCCCGGTCCTCCACCTCCAGCGCCAGCCCGGCGGTGACCTGTTGGGCGCGCAGGAGCACCTGGGTCTGCGGGGCGGAGAAGACGGTCGCGTTCTCCACCAGTTCGGCCAGCAGGTGGATCACGTCCGCCACGGCGTGGCCGCGCAACGTGCCGGCGATCGGTGGCACGAGCTTGACCCTCGGGTACTGCTCGACCTCCGCGATCGCCGAGCGCAGGACCTCGGTCATGCTGACCGGGTTGCTCCACTGCCGCCGGGACACCGCTCCGCCGAGGACGGCGAGGTTCTCGGCGTGCCTGCGGATGCGGGTGGCCAGGTGGTCGACGTGGAAGAGGCCCTTGAGCAGGTCGGGGTCCTCGACCTCGTGCTCCAGCTCGTCGAGCAGCTGGATCTCGCGGTGCACGAGCGACTGCAGCCGCCGGGCGAGGTTGACGAAGACCTCGACCTTCTGGTCCTCGCCGGAGTGGTCGGCGAGCCGGGACGCCTCGACGACCGAGGCCACCGCGGCCTCCTGCTGACGGCCCATCTCCTGGGCGAGCAGCTCGAAGGCGTCGCCCCCCGGAGCGACGGGCGGGGCGGGCTTGCGTACAGCCACCTGCTCGCCGTTGCGGAGCTGCTCCACCACGCGCTGCAGTTCCGCCTGCCCCTGGACGCTGACGCGGCGGAGCGCCAGGCACCGTCCGAAAACGGTGGTGGCGACCCGGTTGGCGGCGAGGAACGCGGCCAGCACCGCGGCGATCGCGAGCGCACCGGCCGCGCCCAGGGCGATCCAGAGGGTGGTGGACGGTCCGGCTCCCGTGAAGCGGACGGTGAAGACGACCGCTGCGGCCCCGCTGAGCGCCGCGGCGACGGTCGGCAGCACCGCGGTGCGCAGCAGTTGGGGGCGTATACGCGTCTCGGGGGACGGCTGGGCGGCGCGGGGTCTGGCCGCGGCCGAGTGGGAACGGGCACCGGGTCGGCCGTGCCGGCCGCCCTCGCGGCGTTCCGGTCGCGCTGCGGGTGCGCGAAGTTGAGACATCAGTGTCCTCGGTACGTGGGGCCCCAGGAATCGGCATCCATGCGGTGGCACCTACGGTGGTCGGTCAGGCTCGGTTCGTCGGTCGGGCTCGGAAGTCATGAGCCCACCGTTGATCACCGGCAACACACGGTAGTCGTCCCTCACGCGGGCGGGGCGGGGAGTTGTCGAACTTGCCCGCCATCCGTCCCGCTCTGGTATGAGAGCTCGCACGAAAGACCGATTACTCCGCATCCACGCCCGGCCGACGGCCACCCGAACGGCCGAGCGGAGCGGGCCCATGAACACACGAAACGGCTCGGCCCGCCCGGTCGTCCGGACGGACCGAGCCGCCTGCCGCGTCATGCGCGATCCACGCCCCGGGCGCGCGCCGCAACCGTCCCCGTTTTTCGTGCTGGCCGTCCCCCTTTTCCACGCCGGTCGAGGGGCCCGCCGGCCCGCGCCCCACCGGTCCTTGCGGCGGGCGCCGGAGACACCCGTTCCGGACCCGGCCCTATTCGGTGCGCAGGGCCGCGACGGTCCGGGCCCCGGCGGCCCAACAGGCGGGCAGGAGCGCGCCCAGGACGGCGATGAGCAGGCCACCGAGTGCGAGTGCCAGCCATTCGCCCCTGCCGTGGACGGCCATGACGGAGTCGGGGAGGCGGAGCCCCACGCTGTCGCCCATGGCCGGGAGGACCTGGCCGTGCAGCGCCACGCCGAGCGGCACGCCCAGCGCGCCCGCGGCGAGTCCGGTCACGAGGACCGAGGTGAGGACCATCGCGACGGTCTGCCGGGGGGTCATGCCCAGGGCCTTGTACACGCCGAGCTCCCGGACGCGCTCGCGGGTGTCGAGCAGTACGCCGTTGAGCACGCCGAGCGCGGCGACGGCGACGAGCATCAGCGTGAGGACCGCGGACAGCGCGTCGAGGGTGGCGACCATGTCGCTGCCGCCGTGGAGCGCGCCGGTCCGTGCGGTGACCCCCAGCGGTGTCAGGGCCTTGTTCAGGGCGGTGACGTAGGCGGACGCGTCGGTGCCCGGGGCAACCGCGATGTGATGGCTCGTGTCCGTCAGGTCGGGACGTGCGGCCGTGAGGGTCGGGGCGTCGAGGAAGACCTGCATGCCGTCGTTGCGGGGATCGAGGACCTCGCCGACGATCCGGACCGTGACCGGCTCGGCCAGGCCGCCGAGGGTGACGGTGTCGCCCAGGCGGGTGCCGGTGACGGCCAGGAAGGGGGTGGGGACCACGGCCTCGCCGGGCTTGTCGAACCAGCGGCCCGAGACCATCGTGTAGCCGCCCCAGGAGGCGTCGCCGGTGAAGGCGATCACGTCGACGATGCCGGTCGGGCCGGACACGGTCGCCCGGACCGTCGCGGCGCGGTAGTACCGCCCGGTTCCGTCGGCGGAGCCGACGACCGCGGCGACCGCGGCCGGATCGGTCCCGGGCCGCTGCTTCCCCGGGGCCGGGCCGTGGGGGCCGAAGTCGGGCATGGGCGCGGGTACGACCACGTCGGCGGCGTCGTGCGCCTTGGCCTTCATCACCTGGCCGAGCGAGCCGCCCATCCCCACGGTGAAGGTGACGGCGACGGTGCCGAACAGGATCGCCGTGCCCATGGCCAGCGCACGGGCGGGCCGCGCGAAGGGCCGGGTCAGGCCCAGGGCGACCGGTCGCGGCAACGGCAGCCGACCGGCCGGGCGCGCCGCCCACCGGCCGCGCCCCGCGGACGCGGTACGCCCGGCGGAGAGGGCGTCGACCGTGCGCAGTCGGCCGGCCCGCCGGGCACTCGCCCACGCGGTCGCCGCCACCAGGCCGAGCATCCCGGCGACCACCGCCAGGTCGACCAGCGGCTCGACGGCCGGGGACGAGGTGCCGTACACCTCCCCGGCCTCGGCCAGCACGGGGACGGCGAGCAGGTGCCCGGCGAGCACGCCGAGGACCGTGCCGGCGGCGGCCGGGACCAGTGCCTGTCCCACGTAGGCGCGCACCACCTGGGCCGGGGTGAAACCGACGGCCTTGAGGATGCCGATGCGACGCGTTCCCAGGCCGACGGCCGAGGCGATGACATTGCCGACGACGAGCACCGACATGACCAGGCCCAGCGCGCCGAACGCGGCGAGGAACGGGACGTAGAGGGCGGTTTCGCGCTCGGCGTTCTTCCTGACGGTGAGCCAGGACTGCTCGCCGGCGACCGCACCCGCCGGGAGGGTGGCCGTCACGGCCTTGCCGCCCGCGGTGATCCGCGCCGCACTGTTCGCCGAGGTGAAGCGGTAGAGCATCTGGTAACCACCTCTGCCGGAGGCGGTGAGCGCCGGCATCTGGGACGGGACCACCCAGGCGTCCGCGGTCCGGGTGACCGAGCGGGCGACGCCGACCACGGTCAGCACCGGCTCCCCGGGCAGCCCGGCGAAGGTGATCCTTCTGCCCGGGGTCGGGATCTGCGGGGAGTCGGCGGACAGCACGATCTCGCCGGGGCGGGTGGCCCAGCGCCCCTCGGTCAGCGCCACCTCGTCCACGTCGCGGCCGGGACCGGAGCGCCCGGCCACGGTCATCGGCCATCCGGGTCCCGCCGCGTCGGCCCGCGGGGTGACCGTGGCCGTGTGGAAGGGACCGGCCGCGCCGCTGACCCCCTCGGCGTCCTTGGACCGCGTCAGCTGTGCGGCGCTCACCTCGCGCGCGTCGAACCGGACGGACAGGTGTGCGCCGTGCTGCCGGGCGAAGGCGTCGTCGAAGGGCGCTCCGGAGACCACGAGAAGCGACCCGCCGAGGACGGAGGCGGCCACCGCCATCATCGTGGTGAGCCCGATCACCAGCGTCTGCACCCGGCGCCGTCCCACGCCCGAGCGCACCACCCTGCCGAGGGCGCTCATCGGGCGGTCTCCGGGGCGAGGTCCCGCGACGGGACGTCCTCGGTGATCCGGCCGTCGGCGATCCTGACCGTACGACTGGTGCAGGAGCGGGCCAGCGCGAGGTCGTGGGTGACCACGACGACGGTCTGGCCGTCGGCGTTGAGGCCGGCGAGCAGTCTGCTGACGTCCTGTCCCGCGGCCGTGTCCAGGGCTCCGGTCGGTTCGTCGGCCAGGAGCAGCGGCGGCCGGTTCATCAACGCCCGTGCCACCGCGACGCGTTGCCGCTCGCCGCCGGAGAGCCGCCCCGGGTGGGTGCGGGCGTGCCGGTCGATGCCGAGGTTCTCCAGGAGCTCCGTCGCGCGCCGGTCCGCCTCCGCACGGCCCATGCCCGCGAGCCGCGCGGGCAGCACGACGTTTTCGGCGACCGTGAGGTCGTCGAGCAGGTTGAAGAACTGGAAGACCATGCCGATCCTGTTCCGCCGGTGCAGCGCCGCCCCGGTCTCGCCCAGTTCGTCCACGCGCACCCCGGCCACGGTGACGGTCCCGGTGTCCGGCCGGTCCAGGCCCGCGAGCAGGTTGAGCAGGGTGGACTTGCCGCTGCCGGAAGGGCCGAGGACGGCGACGGCCTCGCCGCTCCGCACGGTCAGTGACACGTGCTGCAGCGCGGGCGGGCCGTCGTCGTACCGTCGGCTCACCTCGCGCAGTTCGATCACCGGCATGGTCATGAAAGGGCTCCTTCGGCACGGGTACCGGACCCCGTGGACGCTAGGAGCGCGCCCGGCCCCCGTGCGTCGGCCGCCCGGGCCCTTTGTCGTACCGCACCGGGACGAGCCGCCCGGGCGTCATCCCTGCGATGTAGGCGCCCGATGTACGCGGGCGCCGAAAACCGGCCGCCGAGGCGGACTCCGAGGGCGCGTGCGCCCGCGACAATGAGCCGGTGATGAACGTACGTACGACGGCGGGGCGGCTGGCGGGTTCGGCCCGTCGGGCGGTCCGTGACGCCAGAGTGCCGGCCGGTCCGCCGCTGCGGCTCACCCAACGCGCCCGGCGGTTCGACGTATTGCTGGCGCTGGTCCTCGGAATCGTCACCGTCTACTACGGCGTCGACAACGTCGGCAACGTCGTGGTGCGCGAGATCGCGCCCGGCGTGCGGGTCGCGCATCCGCGTCCGTCCGGGCCCGGCGGCCTGGTCCTCATGGTGACCCTCGCGGCCGTCGCCTCGGGTGCCCTGGCGCTGCGCCGCCGCTGTCCGCTCGCCGTGCTGTGCGTCGTGACGGCCGCGACGCTGGCGACGCCGCAGAGCGTCCTGCGGCTGACCTTCTACGCGTTCGTCATCGCCGTCTACAGCGCGGCCGTGTTCAGCCCGTACCGGACGGCGACCCTGGCGGCCCTGCCCGTGGCGGTCCTCCTGGTCAGCACCTCGGGGAACTCGGTGACACCGGTCGTCCCCAACGAGTACGTCGTCCTGCTGATCCTGGTCCCGATGGCCGGGGCCGCCCTCGGTCTTCGTACCTGGAAACTCCGCACCGACGAGGGACGGACCCGGCTCGCCGCCCTGGAACGCGAACAGGCCGAGACGCTGCGCCGGGCGGTCGAGCACGAGCGCGCGAGGATCGCCCGCGAACTGCACGACGTCGTCACGCACAACGTCAGCGTGATGGTCATTCAGGCCGGCGCCGCCCGCAAGATCATGAAGGCCGCCCCCGAGCAGGCCGGTGAGGCCCTGCTCGCCGTCGAGGCCGGTGGCCGGGCGGCCATGACCGAACTGCGGCACGTCATGGGCCTGCTCACCATGGCCGGGGACGGCGAACCGGCGGACGGGGACGGGGACTTGGCCGACGCGGGCACGGCGCTGGCCCCGCAGCCCGGCCTGGACCAGCTGGACGCGCTCGTCGGCCGCGTGCGGGAGGCCGGTCTGCCGGTCGACGTGACCGTGACCGGACCGCCCCGCGGACTTCCGCCCGGCATCGGGCTCGCCGTCTACCGGGTGGTCCAGGAAGCCCTGACCAACACCATGAAGCACGCGTCCGGGGCCACCGCCCGCGTGACCGTCGAGTACGGGCCGGACCGGCTCCGGGTGGAGGTCACCGACACCGGTGGACGTCCGGGGGCGGGCGCGACCACCGGAAACGGCCGGGGCCTCATCGGCCTGCGCGAACGCCTCGCCGTCTACGACGGAACCCTGAGCACCGGCCGACGCCTGACCGGCGGCTACCGTGTGGAAGCCCTGATCCCCCTGGAGGCACCATGACCGAGCAGCCGCCGCGGGTGGTCCTGGCCGACGACCAGACCCTGGTCCGCACCGGGTTCCGGATGATCCTCGGCGCCGACGGCATCGATGTCGTCGCCGAGGCGACCAACGGGGCCGAGGCGGTCGAAGCGGTCCGCCGCACCCGGCCCGACGTGGTCCTGATGGACATCCGGATGCCGGAGATGGACGGCCTGGAGGCCACCCGCCGCATCCTCACCGCTCCCCGGGCTCTCGACCCCGTGCGAGCGGGGGAGGCCCCGTCCCCCGGCGAACCCCGCGTCATCATCCTGACGACCTTCGACCTCGACCGGTACGTGTACGCGGCCCTGTCCGCCGGGGCCAGCGGCTTCCTCCTCAAGGACGTCACCCCCGAGCACCTGGCCTCGGCCGTGCGCACGGTCCGTACCGGTGACGCCCTCCTCGCGCCCGCCATCACCCGCCGCCTCGTGCAGCGGTTCGCCCGGCACGGCAGCGACGCCGCCGCCCTCCACCGCGACCTCGCCTCGCTCACGCCGCGCGAACTGGAGGTCCTCGGCCTGCTCGCCCGAGGGCTGAGCAACGCCGAACTCGCCGCCCGCCTCCATCTCGCCGAGACGACCGTCAAGACCCACGTCGCCCGCATCCTGGCCAAGCTCCGGCTGCGTGACCGGGTCCAGGCCGTCATCGTCGCCTACGAGACGGGGCTGGTCGGCGCGGGCGCGCCCGGAGCCGCCCAGCAGCCCGCCGGGCAGGGGTAGACCGACCACCGCGCCTCGCGGACCGACGTCACCGCCCGCCCGCGAGGTCGAGGTCCTCGCTGCGCGATCCGGCGACCGCCCCGGCCCGCCGGGGCCGACGCCACGGATGAGCGAGCGGGTGGGACACCCCGCGCCACCAGGGGTCCGAGGGCAGCTTCCCGGCGGGCTCGAACGGCTCGCCGGGACGGGGAAGCGCCACCGCCTGGCCCGCTTCCTCGGCCGAGTCCCTCGTCCACTCCCCCGGCTCGGCCCACGGGTGCAGAGCCAGGTTGAAGGTGCCCCAGTGGATGGGAAGCATCACGCCGGACGGCCTGCCGCCCTGGAGATCCAGGTGGGCCCGCATGCCCTCGGCCGGCGTCATGTGGATGTCGGGCCAGTACTCGGAGTACGCGCCGATCTGGATCATCGTCGCGTCGAACGGGCCGTGCGCGGCGCCGATCTCCGCGAAGCCGGGGAAGTAGCCCGTGTCCCCGCTGTGGTAAATCCGGTGCCCGGGCCCCGCGACGACCCAGGACGCCCAGAGCGTGTGCTGCTGGTTGCGCAGGCCTCGGCCGCAGAAGTGCCGGGCCGGGGTGGCCGTGAGGCTGATCCCGGCGACCTGCGTGGTCTCGTTCCAGTCCAGCTCGCGCATCCGGTCCGGTGACACGCCCCACCGTTCCAGATGGGCCCCGACCCCGAGCGGGACGACGAAGACCGTGCCCGTGCCCGCGAGGGCCCGGACCGTCGGCAGGTCGAGGTGGTCGTAGTGGTCGTGGGAGATCACCACCGCGTCCACCGGGCCGAGCGCGGCGAGCGGCAGCGGCACGGGGTGCAGCCGCCGGGGCCCGGCGAAGGCGAAGGGCGAACAGCGTTCGCCCCACACCGGGTCGAAGAGCACCCGTCGGCCGTCGATCTCGGCGAGCACGCCGGAGTGGCCCATCCAGGTGAGCCGCAGCCCCGTGGCGGGCGGCTCGGCGAGATCGGCGTAGGTGGTGGCATGGACGGGCACGGTGCCGGCCGGCGCCCGGCGCACCCGCTCCTCCTTGCGGAAGTAGACCTTGGCGAACTCCAGTGCCGAACCGGACGGTCCGGTCCGCGCCCCCACCGGGTTCCGGAAGGCGCCGTCGGCGAAGTTGGGCGAACGGCGGATGCGCTCCATCCGGGCACCGTCCGGATCCGCGCCGAAGGCGAGGGGACGTTGCGCACGCAGCCGGGTGCGCAGCGGGGGCAAGGGGGCGGCGCCGGTCACGGCATCTCCTGGGTGGGGCGGTCCTGTCCCCTTGCGGGGAGGGAGTACGACGGTGCGGGAACGGAACGGCCGGCGGAGCGCCGCACGGGGCGGCGGCCCGGCCGGGCCGCGTCAGCCACGCGACTGCCCGTACACGTGCTCGATGTGCAGTCGCAGTACGAGGCGCCGGTCCCGGACCATCGCCGCGCGGTAGTCGTCCCAGTCGGGGTGTTCGCCCTGGACGTCGCGGTAGAGCGTGATCAGCTCCTCCACCGTCGCGTCGTGCGGCTCGGCGGCGACCGGGGACAGTTCGGCGGTGGCGTCCACCACCGTCCACGCCCAGCGGTCCGCGCTGGTGACGTGGTAGCTCGCCCGCGGGTCGCGGCGCAGGTTCCTGGTCTTCACCCGGCCGTCGGTGATCGAGACGCGGACGATGCGCTCCTGCGGATAGTAGAAGTGATTGACATTGGACAGCTGGGGTCTGCCGTCCCGCCCGAGTGTCACGAGCACCCCGCCGTTCTCCTCGGCGAGCAGCCCGAGCAGTGCTTCCTGTCGTGCGTCGAATCCCGTCATGCCGGAACCAACGTCCGCGCCCGCCGCAGGATTCCGCTTCCGGTGGCGTCCATGTCACATCCGCGGGGTCGCCATCCGTCGCATCGGTGTGAGCGGCCCGCCCACGGCGTCCCACGGCGTCGCCGGGCGGCGCCCACACCGTATCGAAATCACGTTCGGAAGTCGTATACGAAGGAGAATGGACATGACCACCCGCGTATCGCTCGACCCGCCCCGCACCCTGCTGTTCCGTGCCGTTTCGTGGTACTCGAAGCGCAGGTACGGCAAGGTCGTCGATCCCGTACGGGCCTACGCCCATCACACCGGGGTGCTGTGGTCCCTGGTCCGTCTCGAACTGGCTGCGGGCCGCTGGAAGAAGCTCGACCCCCGGCTCGGGGCACTGGCCGTGATGACGTCGGCGGCCACCGTCGGTTGCAGCTGGTGCCTGGACTTCGGCTACTGGGAGAACCACCGCCACGGCATGGACCCGCGCAAACTGCGCGAGGTGCCGGTGTGGCGGGAGAGCGAGGCGTACACCCCGCTGGAGCGCGACGTCATGGAGTACTCGGAGGCCATGAGCGTCACCCCGCCCGAGGTCGGTGACGTGTTGGCGGAGCGGTTGCGGACCGTGCTGGGCGAGGAGGCGTTCGTCGAGCTCACGACCATGGTGGCGTTGGAGAACATGCGTTCCCGGACCAACTCCGCGCTCGGTCTGACCAGCCAGGGCTTCAAGGACCGGTGCGAGCTCGAACGCCCCGCGTCCCGCTGACCGCCACGGTCGCTCCGGCCGGCCGGCCGCTCGGCCGCTCGGCCGACCGGCCGACCGGCCGGAGCCCCGGTTGCCGCGGCGCCCGGGGCGGGCGGAGGCGGCAGCGGGGATGTCGGCGCAGGTCCAGGGTCCGGGCCCCGGCCGAACCGGGACGGGGCCGACACGGTTGCGCCCCCGGTCTTTCCGCCGGAGGCATATTCGTTAGGGTGACGCCGTGGCAAGAGTGCGGTTGAGCGTGGCGGAACGACGCGAAGAGCTCCTGCGCGCTGCCGTCGAGCAGATCGAGGTGCGGGGGGTCGCGGCGGTCCGGATCGCCGATGTCGCCTCCGTGCTCGGCGTGAGCAACGCGCTCGTGCTCTATCACTTCTCGACCAAGGAAAAGCTGGTCGCGGCGGCCTTCGCCCATGCCGCCGAGGCCGATCTCGCCCATCTGCGCAAGCTGTTGGGCCGTCGCACGAGCGCGGTGCGCCGGCTGCGCGCCGCCGTCCGCTGGTACGCGCCGACGGGGCAGGCCAAGGGCTGGCGGCTGTGGATCGAGGGCTGGGCCGGTTCGCTGCGCGATCCGGCGCTGCGCAACGTGGCCGGCGATCTCGACCAGCAGTGGAAGGCGGAACTGGCCGAGGTCATCGAAGAGGGCGCCGCCGCCGGTGAGTTCCAGTGCGACGACCCGATGTCGGCGGCCTGGCGGCTGACCGCCCTGCTGGACGGCCTGGCCGTGCAGATGATCTCGTACGCGGGCCCGCTCTCCCGCACCACGATGCTGTCCTGGACCGACGAGGCGCTCGCCCGCGAACTCGGCATCGACCGCGCGATGCTGACGGCCTGACCCGACGGCCCGCCCCGTCGTGCACGGGGCGGCGCTCCGTCCGGCCGACGGGGGTCAGGTCTGCTGCAGGGGCGCGTACTCCTCGCTCCCGACCCCGAAGGTCCAGGCCACCCCCTCCTTCGCGGTCCGGGTGCCCGGCGGCACCCGGAGCCAGTAGACGCGGTGCGTTCCGTCCGGCTCCGGGGTGGAGTTGACCACCTCGACCATCACCACGTCCTCGTCGCCGGCCAACGCGATCCGCCAGAGGACACCGGTCTCGTCCCGGTGCACCGGCTCGGCACCCGACTCGCTCAGATAGCGGTCGTAGCCGTAGAACTCCAGCATCACGCGTCGCAGTTCGGCGTTCTCCTCCTCGCGTATCCGCTTCGGGGTCAGCGCGTTGAGCTCGTCGAGGAACTCGGCGGGCACCGGCATGCCGCGCCAGGCATAGAGGGCGAAGCCGTCGGCGTAGGCCAGCGCGGGGCCGTCCCCCCGGTCCAGCCGCCCCGCCTCGTCCCGGTGCAGTGCCTGCGGTCGCTCGCTGATCACCACGGCACGCTCGTAGGGCCACCACCAGCCCGCGTTCCTGGCCACCTCGGCCAGGCCGTTCAGCCGGTCGCCCCGGCCGTCGAAGGCCGCGAGCCAGGCCGCGTCGTGCTGGCCGAGGACGGCGTCGAGCAGCACCAGCCGGACATCGGACTCGTCCTCCGGGCGCTTGGCGAGGTCCGCGACGACCCCGGCCCGGATCCGGTCGGCGAGCGCCGCAGTGGTCTCCCACAGCTGTGCCCCCGTCGCGGACCACAGGGCGGACCAGCCCGCCGGGCCCAGTTCGTCGTACATCCGGCGGCGCTCCTGCGCCCAGGGCCGGGTCCGCACCTCCTCGCGCACCGAGCGGCCGGCGTCCACCAGCTTCTCGACGGCCTCCACCGCTGCCCGGGGCGATTCGACCCAGACGATCCGCTCCGGCTCGGCGAGCCCCGCGCTGCGGTAGGCGAGCCGCAGCCCGTCCTCGGCCGCGGCCCGGTCCGCCGTGCCCGTCGCCGCCGCCACGGTCCGCCATGAGTCCACGTACTGCATCGGTCTTCCCCGTCCCCTGATTCCGTGTGTTCGCGTTGTTCGCGTTGTTCGCGTATTGGTGTGTCTGTGCGTCCGTGCGCAGCGGCTGCGCACGGAGCGTCCTCTTGTTCGTGGTGCGTGAGGCTCGGCGCGCTGCGGTGATCCGGTGTGCCGCCGTGCCCCGAACCGTGCTCCGGCGCGTCAGTCCGCGACGATGCGGACCGCTCCCGGCGCGTACTCCCGCTGGCGCACCACCCGGTACCAGCCCTTCGGCAGCGGTATCGTCGCGTGCTCCTCGTGCACCACCCGTCCGCCCTCGGGGAGATGGAGCAGCATCGGCCCGAAGGCCCCCGCCTCGCGCATCAGTCGGCCCGGCCCCTGGATGGCGTGGGCGTGGCCGGTGACCTCGCCCAGCGCGAGGACCATGCGGCCCCGGCCGTCCCGCGGCTCGCCCGGCGCCTCCAGGAGCTGCGCGGGCACCTCCGACTCCTCCAACGACATGATCAGTACATCGCCCTGCCGGTACACAGACGTCTCCCCTCGATGGCCGCACCCGCTGTGCCGGCCACGCAGAAAACGCTACGACGGGGGTCTGACAATCGACCGCGGCGCCGCCCGTCCGGTCCCGGTCCCCCGCCGCGGGCGGTCCCGGCCGTGCCGTTGTCAGTGCGGCTTGATAAACCTTGGGGACATCAGTCGTCCCCCAGTACCAGGAGCTCAGGGTCATGTCCGGTGTGGACCATCTGCACGAGTTTTTCGGCCTTCCCGTCGTCCAGTTCCAGCACACGGCGGAGGAAGCGCCCGTGCAGGCCGCCGACGCGGCAGCCTGGCGCATCTCGGTGGAACCGTACGAGGAGGAAACGACCTGGGAAGAGGCGTTCGAGGCGTTCCTGCGGACGGTCGACCCGGCCGGGGTGCGGGCTCTGATCATCGGCCAGTGGGGCGAGTCGTACGAGGAGAAGTCGTCCTACCCGATCGACCTGGTCATCGCCGCCGCCGACCGGTTCACCTCGCTGCGGGCCGTCTTCGTCGGCGACCTGATCATGGAAGAGAGCGAGATCTCCTGGATCGAGCAGTCGGACGTCACGGCGCTGCTCAGGGCCTTCCCCGAGCTGGCCGAACTGGGGGTGCGCGGTGGTTCGGAGCTGGTCTTCACGCCCTCGAAGCACGAGCGGCTGAGCGCGCTGACCATCGAGACCGGGGGCCTGCCGGTCAGTGTGATCCGCGGCATCCTGGACAGTGAGCTGCCCGCGCTGGAGCGGCTCGACCTCTGGCTCGGCGTGTCCGCGTACGGCGGCGACGCCGATGTGGCGGACCTCGCCCCGCTGCTCTCCGGCACCCGCTTCCCCCGGCTCACCCATCTCGGCCTGCGCAACAGCGAGTTGCAGAACGAGATCGCCTCGGCCGTCGCCAGTGCCCCGGTCGTCGCGCAGCTCCGGGTCCTCGACCTGTCCAACGGCACGCTGGGCGACGAGGGCGCGGCGGCGCTGCTGGACGGCCAGCCCCTCACCCATCTCGAACGGCTCGATCTGCACCACCACTTCATGACCGAGCCGATGGAGCGCCGGGTCACGGAGGCGCTGGAACCGCACGGCGTGCGGGTCGACGTGTCGGAACGCAACAAGCCCTGGGGCGACCGCGGCGCCGAGGGCCGTTACACCTCGGTCGCGGAGTGATGCGCGGTGTCGGACATCGACCACCCCGAAACGTTCCACGGCCTGCCCGTCCTCACCCTGCCCGGTCCTGACCGCGCCTCCGAGGCCCCTCTCCCGGACGCCGGCTCGGTGGCGTGGCGGCTGGAGAGCGCCTGGCAGGGCGACCTGACCTTCGGCGCGCTGTGGCAGCACTTCGTCGACACGGTCGACACGACACGGGTGCGGGCCCTGCTGATCGGCCCCTGGTGGCAGGAGGAGTACGAGAACTTCGCCCCCGTCGTCGAGCTGCTGACCGGCCACGCCGACCGGTTCCCGGCCCTGCGGGCGCTCTTCCTCGCCGATGTGGTCGGTGAGGAGTGCGAGCTGTCGTGGCTCGAGATGTGCGACATCACCCCGGTGGTCGAGGCGTTCGGGCAGCTGGAGGAGCTGACGGTGCGCGGCTGCGGCGACTCGTTCGACGACCGGGAGGT
Organism: Streptomyces sp. ML-6; assembly: GCF_030116705.1. NCBI lineage: Bacteria > Bacillati > Actinomycetota > Actinomycetes > Kitasatosporales > Streptomycetaceae > Streptomyces > Streptomyces sp. ML-6. The sequence continues at coordinate 7,051,179 of NZ_JAOTIK010000001.1, read as the reverse complement.
CCTCGCCCTGCGGCCGGTTCGGCACCCGGCGCTCAAGTCGCTGCGGTTCGAGTCCGGCGGGCTGCCGGCCGGGATCGTGCGGGCGGTCGGGGCGTCGGAGCTGCCCGCGCTGGAGCACCTCGACCTCTGGCTGGGCGTCACCGAGTACGGCGGCGACACGACGGTCGCGGACCTCTCTCCGCTGCTGTCCGGGGCGGCGTTCCCCGCCCTGCGCCATCTGGGGCTGCAGAACAGCGAGATCCAGGACGAGATCGCGGCGGCGGTCGCCTCCGCGCCGGTCGTCGCCCGGCTGGAGTCGCTCTCCCTCGCGATGGGCACCCTGGGCGACGAAGGAGCGCAGGCGCTGCTCTCGGGCCAGCCCCTCACCCATCTGGCCTCGCTGGATCTGCACCACCACTACATCGGCGCCCCGCTGGTGGAGCGCCTGCGGGACCTGCTGGGTCCCGACCGGGTGAACACCGAGCTCGACGAGGTCGAGTACTGGGACCCGGAAGAGGACGAGCACCGCTATGTCGCCGTCAGCGAATAGCGCGCCCGGTCCGGCGCCGCGCTTCGCCGTCGTGGGTGTGCCCGGCAACCGCCGGGTCGCGTTCTTCCAGGACGCCGTGCGCGCCGCCGGGCTGCCGACGGCGCGCGTCGTGCCCTGGCTGGACGTCCTGCGCGGCGCGGCGGCCTTCCGTCCGGGCGAGACCGTGCGGATGGACTCGCCCGGCGAGGACGCCGAGGTGGAGCGGCTGCTCAGGGCGGTCGACGATCCGACCCGGGTCGAGGGGACCGCGCTCTGGTACGCCCGGTTCACCGAAGCCGTCCGGGCGGTGGGGCGGGCGGCGGACGCCGCCGGGGCCGTACTGCTCGACGATCCCGACGAGGCCGCGGTGCTGTTCGACAAGCGGCTCTGCCATGCCGTGCTGGACGGCGCCGGTGTGCCCGTCCCGGCGTCGCCGACCTCGGGCGCCGCGGCGCCGGTGGTGCGGGACTGGGCGGACGTGCGCGAGCGGATGGCGGCCCTGGGCACGCCCCGGGTCTTCGTGAAGCTCGCGCACGGTTCGTCCGCCTCGGGGGTCCTGGCCGTGGAGACGGCCGGGCCCGGCCGGATCAGGGCCACCACCTCGGTGGAGCGGGACGCCTCCGGCCGGCTGTTCAACTCGTTGCGGGTGCGCCGCTGCACGACGGAACCGGAGGTCGCCGCGATCGTCGACGCGCTGGCGCCCGACGGGCTGCACATCGAGCGCTGGCTGCCCAAGGCGACCCGGCGCGGCCGGGCGACGGACCTGCGGGTCGTGGTGGTGGCGGGCAGGGCCACCCATGCCGTCGTGCGTACCAGCAGGTCCCCCATGACCAATCTTCACCTCGGCGGCGAACGCGGAAGCCTCGACGAGGTCCGGGAGGCCGTCGCGGCCGCGGGCGGCAGCTGGGCCGAGGCCCTGGCCGTGTGCGAGCGGGCGGCGGCGTGTTTCCCGGACACGCTGTGCGTGGGCGTCGATCTGCTGCCCTCGACCGACTGGCGGCGCTTCGCCGTCGGGGAGGTCAACGCCTTCGGCGACCTGCTGCCGCGGCTGACCGGACTCCCCGGCAGCGGCGTCGAGGGACTGGACACCTACGCGGCGCAGGTCGCCGCCGTACAGAACAGAGCAAGGAACCACCGTGCAACCGCCACCGCCTGACACCGCGCCCGCCCCCTCGGCCACCCCGCCCCCGGACACGGGCGAACCGGACATGAGCGAGATCGTGGGCAGCCACGATCTGCTGCTCGTCACCCTCGACACGCTGCGCCACGACGTGGCGGTGGAGCTCGCCGCCGCGGGGCGCATCCCGAACCTGGCGCGCCATCTGCCGGGCGGGGTCTGGGAGAAACGCCACGCGCCGGGCAGTTTCACCTACGCGTCCCACCAGGCGATCTTCGCGGGCTTCCTGCCGACCCCGGCCGGTCCCGGGCCGCATCCCCGGCTGTTCGCGGCGCGTTTCGCCGGCAGTGAGTCCACCGCGTCGGGCACCTTCGTCTTCGACCGGCCGGACCTGATGTCCGCCCTCGCCGACGTGGGCTACCGCACGGTGTGCATCGGCGGGGTCGGTTTCTTCAACCGGCAGCCGCCGCTCGGTTCCGTGCTGCCGGACATGTTCCAGGAGAGCCACTGGGAACCGGAGTTCGGCGTGGCGTCGCCCACCTCCTTCGAGGCGCAGGTCGCCCGCGCCGAGCAGGTCGTGGCCGGGCTCCCGGCCGAGCAGCGGCTGTTCCTCTTCGTGAACGTGTCCGCCCTGCACCAGCCCAACTGGTTCCACCGGCCGGGAGCCACCCGCGAGGCGGGCGACTCCCGCGCCACCCACGCCGCCGCCCTGGAGTACGTCGACGCCCACATCGGCCGGCTCTTCGCCGCCGCGAGCAGCCGTCGCCGCTGCTTCGCCATCGTGTGCTCCGACCACGGCACGGCATACGGGGACGACGGCTACACCGGTCACCGGCTCGGGCACGAGTCCGTCTGGACCGTTCCGTACGCGCACTTCTTCCTGGAACCGGGGGCCACCGCACCATGAGCCGCACCACGACCACCGCACCGGCCGTCCGCCCGTATCAAAGCTACGTCTACGCCTACCCGCACAAGACCGCCTACCGGCCGCTCGCCGACCGGCCGGAGCTGCGCGAGCTGTGGGCGGGCGAGCGCCGGGACGCGCTCTCGCTCTATCTCCACATACCCTTCTGCGAGGTCCGCTGCGGCTTCTGCAACCTCTTCACCAGGATCGGCGCGCCCGACGAGCTGACGACCCGTTATCTCGATGCGCTGGACCGGCAGGCCGTGGCCGTCCGGGAGGCGCTGGGCGACGCCGAGCCGGTGCGTTTCGCGGCGGCCGCGTTCGGCGGGGGCACGCCCACGTTCCTGACGGCGGCGGAGCTGGACCGGCTCTGCGACATCGCGGAGAAGCGGATGGGCGCCGATCTGCGCTCCGTCCCGCTGTCGGTCGAGACGTCGCCGTCGACCGCGACCGCCGACCGGCTGGCCGTCCTGGCGGACCGGGGCGCGACCAGGATCAGCATCGGGGTGCAGAGCTTCGTCGAGGCCGAGGCGCGCGCCGCCGTGCGCCCGCAGCGCCGTGCCGACGTGGAGGCGGCGCTCGACCGGATCCGCGACGCCGGGTTCCCGGTCCTCAACATCGACCTGATCTACGGCATCGACGGCCAGACCGAGGACAGCTGGCGCACCTCGCTGGACGCGGCGCTCGGCCGGCGGCCGGAGGAGCTGTACCTCTACCCGTTGTACGTGCGCCCGCTGACCGGTCTGGGGCGGCTCGGCGCCGACGGCGAGGCGGCGGCGGACGCGGCCTGGGACGAGCAGCGGCTGCGGCTGTACCGCGCGGGCCGGGACCATCTCCTGGCCCACGGGTACGAGCAGGTCTCGATGCGGATGTTCCGCCGTGCCGACGCCCCGCGCACGGACGGCCCGGACGACCACGCCTGCCAGACCGACGGGATGATCGGCCTGGGGTGCGGGGCCCGTTCGTACACCACGGAGCTGCACTACTCCTTCGACTACGCGGTGGAGATGCGGGAGGTGCGGGCGATCATCGACGGCTACACCGCCACCGAGGACTTCTCGCGCGCCGAGGTCGGCCGGTACGTCGACGGCGACGAGGCCCGTCGCCGTCACCTCCTGCAGTCGGTCCTCCAGGCCGAGGGGCTGCGGATCGACGACTACCGGGAGCGGTTCGGCACCTCGCCCGCCGACGACTTCCCCGCCGAGCTGGCCCGCTTCGAGGCCCGCGGCTGGCTCGACGCGTCGGCCGGCGGAGCCGGGCTGCTGCGGCTCTCCCCCGAGGGCCTGGCCCACTCCGACGCCCTGGGTCCCGAGCTCTTCTCCCCCGGTGTACGGGCCGCGATGGCCGCGTACGAATTGAAGTGAGCGCGTCCATGGACCTGACCATCCTCTACCGCGGCCCGCTCTCCTCGTGCGACTACGACTGCCCGTACTGCCCGTTCGCCAAGCGGCGCGACAGCCGGGAGCAGCTGCGCGCCGACCGCGCCGCCCTGGAGCGGTTCACGGCGTGGGCCGCGGCGCAGACCGGCGACCGGCTCTCGGTGCTGTTCACGCCGTGGGGCGAGGGCCTGGTCCGTTCCTGGTACCGCCGGGCGCTGGTCGAGCTGGCGCGGCTGCCGCAGGTCCGCCGGGTCGCGATCCAGACCAACCTCAGCAGCCGTACGGGCTGGCTGGCCGAGGCGGACGGGACCGACCGCGAGAAGATCGCGCTCTGGTGCACGTACCACCCGGGGCAGACGCCGTACGAGAGGTTCCTCGGCAAGTGCCGGGAGCTGACCGCGCTGGGCGTCCGGTACAGCGTCGGGATCGTCGGGCTCGACGAGCACCTGGCGGAGGCCCGGCGGCTGCGGGCCGCGCTGCCGGACGAGGTCTACCTGTGGGTGAACGCCGCGGAGGGCCACACCTATACGGACGAGGAGGCGGACCGCTGGACGGCCGTCGACCCGCTCTTCCCGTACAGCCGGCATCCGCACCGGTCGGCGGGGCTGCCCTGCCGGACCGGTGAGTCGGTCGTCTCGGTGGACGGGGAGGGCACCGTGCGGCGCTGCCACTTCGTACCGGCGGAACTCGGCAACCTCTACGACGGGAGCTACCGGCGGGCGCTCGGGCCGCGGGCCTGTCCGCTGGCGGTCTGCGACTGCCACATCGGGTACGTGCATCTGGAGACGCTGCCGCTGTACGACGTCTTCGCGGGCGGTGTGCTGGAGCGGATACCGGCGTCGTCGCCGCCGTCCCTCCCCGGACGGGCCTGAGGCCCGGATCCGTCCGTCGTACGGCCGGGCCCGGGCCCACCCGCTTCCGTTCTGCGAGGAATACTTCGGGGTCTTTCGTCGGGATCATGCCGGTCCGATCCCGACGAAAGAGCCTAGAGCGGCAGCAGGTCCGGCCGCTTCGCTTCGACGTGGTCGCCGGAGGACTCGCCGCGCAGCCGTCGGCCGATCCACGGCACCAGGTACTCGCGCGCCCAGTGGATGTCGTCGCGCCGCACTTCGAGCGTGCCGCGCTGGGCCTGCGGGGGCCATTCCTGGTCGGGGTCGGCCGGCACCTCCATGCCGAGGACCTGGGCGGCGCGCAGCGCGACCCTGGTGTGTCCCTCGGGCGAGAGGTGGAGCCGGTCGTCGTCCCAGGCGCGCCGGTCCTGGACGGACCGCAGCGACCACAGGTCGAGGACCGGGCACCCGTAGCGGTCCGCGATGGCCCGCACATGGGCGTTGTACGTGGCGATCTTGCCGCGCAGATGGCGCAGCACGGGGACGCCGCGGGTGTCGAAGCCGGTGGTGATCATGACCGTCCCGACCGATCCGGTCAGGTCGGCGACCGCGCGCTCGAAGCGCTCGGCCACGTCGTCGGGGTCGGTCCCGGGGCGGATGATGTCGTTGCCGCCCGCGCAGAAGCTCACCAGGTCGGGGGCGAGTTCCTTGGCGCGCGGCACCTGCTCCTCGACGATCTGGTCGAGGAGGCGTCCACGTACGGCGAGGTTGGCGTACCGGAAGTCCCCGTGGGGGCCCACGTCCGGTCCGGTGTCCGGGAGTTGGTCCGCGAGGAGTACCGCGAACCGGTCCGCCCAGCCGACGAAGGTCCCGTCCGGGCCCGGGTCGCCGACTCCCTCGGTGAAGCTGTCGCCGATCGCCGCGTACGACCCGATGACACCATGTCGGTTGGTGATGCCACGTTGATTTTTTCTCGAATCGTCTGCCACAAGCGCTTATCCTGCACCGACGAATGTGACCTACGCGACCGTAATATGGGGTTGACGAGAGGTGAGATAGACCACCCGGTCAGTTTTTGGCAAAGGGGGAATACGCCGAAGGGGCGGTGCGCCGTCGCGCACCGCCCCTTCCGTTTCACCCGGGCCGGATTCCGCCGTCCGGTTGCCCGGCCGTACGGATCAGGCGTGGATCCACACGGATCAGACGTGGATGCCGTGCGAGGCCAGGTAGGCGATGGGGTCGATGTCCGAGCCGTACGCCGGACCGGTGCGGACCTCGAAGTGCAGGTGCGGGCCGGTGGAGTTGCCGGTGGAGCCGGAGAGGCCGATCTGCTGCCCGGCGCTCACGCTCTGGCCCGCCGAGACGGAGAGGGAGGACATGTGGCCGTACTGCGAGTAGCGGCCGTCGGCGTGCTTGATGACGACCTGGTTGCCGTACGCGCCGCCCCAGCCGGCGGTGACGACGGTGCCCGAGGTGATGGCCTTCACGCTGGTGCCGGTGGAGACGGGGAAGTCGATCCCGCTGTGGCTGCCGCTGGACCAGTTGGAGCCGGAGGCCCGGTAGTTGGTGGTGTGGTTGCCGGGAACCGGGTGGACGTAACCGGAGCCGGCGCCCTGAGCGGCCGGGGCGGAGGTCGCGGCCTTGGACTGGGCGGCGGGCGCGGTCTTGACCGGAGCCGACTTGACCGGGGCCGACTTCTTCGCGGTCGAGGGCACCGAGGGGGCCTTCGACGGGAGGGACGAGCCGGTGCCCGCGCCGGTGGACGCGGCGCCGCCGGACGCCTTGGCGCCGAGGGTCAGCTTCATGCCCGGGAAGATCAGGCCGGGGTTCTCGCCGACGACCTGGCGGTTGTCCTGGTACAGCTTCTGCCAGCCGCCCTGGACCTTGTGCTCGGCCGCGATCTTCGCCAGGTAGTCGCCGGGGACGACGGAGTACGTCGTGGCGGCGGGGGCCTGCTTCTGCGCGACCGGCTGGGCGGGCGCGGTGGTGACGGGAGCCTGCTGCGGCACGGCGGCCGGGGCGGCCTGCTCCGCGGCGTGGGCACCGGTGGCGCCGAGCAGCGGGAGCGCGATGACGGCGCCACCGGCGCTCGCCGCGACGACGCCGCGGGCGATGGGGCCGACCTTGGGACGACGGTGCTTACCCGATATGGGCATGAAGTATTTCCTCTCCGGCGCCTGCGAGGTGAGCTGTCGGGTTCGGGCTGGAGATGCCCGGCCGCGCGAGCGCGACTTCACCCCTAGCCGGCCGGATTTCCCGGTCGGCGACTTACCTGGTTCCCCCGCTCCTGCCACGCGATCAGTGGGTGCGAATTCCGGGCGGCGGCAGGATTGGGCGGTCCGTCCGGATTGACGGTGACCGTAGGCGAGCCGGGACACCGAGAACAAGCCACGAGTTCCGGGCCGGATTCCACACCCGGGAAATCGGCACGGAATTCCGGTCACCCTCCGTGGATTAAGGATCTTGCCTTTCCGCGCCGCGCACGGAATTCCCGACCGCTCCTTCGCCACACACCGTCACGGATATGATCCCGCTCACCAATGGGCGGCCATCCCCCACGCAATCCGAGCAAGTTGCTCGAAAGCGCACATTTTGGACATGGCTCGCGCGTCGCCCCTTTCGGAGCCTCAGCACGCGCGTCAAGATCCCCCGGGGCGGGGCGTGCGGCCCCGAGTCGGTCGATCAGCGCGTACCGGGCAGCCACGTGCTCGACCCGGGGCCTCTGCGGATACCCCTCACCCGGCCACCCCGCATCGGTGAAACAGCGGTTGAAATCCCATTTCGCCCAGTCGACGGGAGCGCTGGAGAGCAGGGTGTCCAGCTGTTCCAGGAGATATTCGCGCACATCGGTGCGGGCCGGTTCAGCACCAGCCGATTGCGGCAATCGGCCCGCTTCCCGCTTGGGAAGTGCCGCACCCGGTCCGGGTGCGCACGATGGAGATCATTGTCCGGGTCAGCCCTTTCCGGTTCGACCCGGATTTCGAAGGGCCGGGAGGACGGCTCCGGCTCCTTCGCCAGGGGCTCGGCCGCCACGAGGGAGAGCTTCGGCCTCCAGTTACAGGTGGATCAGCTCGTTCCGCTCGGTGAGCCGCAGCGCGTCACCGCTGTCCGCCCCGGCGAGCAGCCGGACCCGGCCCGCGGGCCATTCACCGGGCGGACCGGCCGCAGGAACAAGGGAGTTCGCGAGGGTCACAGGGGTATCGACAGGCAATGGCCGAGATGATTGCCTGAGGAATCCATGTCGTATCGTCGCGGGAGTGGCCTTGCCGGCGACTCCCGCCGGCCCCAGAGACCTTCCAGGAGTCGCCGTGACCCAGCAGTTGCCGCAGATCCCGTCGACGGAACCCGAGCTGGCGGGCGTCCGCAACTTCCGCGACGTGGGCGGCCTGCCCGCGGCGGACGGCCGACGGGTGCGGCACGGGCGGCTCTTCCGCAGCGGTCACCTCGCGCACGCCACGGCCGAGGACGCAGCCTTCCTCGGCGGTCTCGGTCTGCACACCGTCTTCGACTTCCGCAACGAGACCGACCGGCGGCTCGACGGCCTGGACGTGGAGCTGCCCGGTGTGCGGAGCGTGAACATACCCCTCTCCGACCCGGCCGACGGGGCGGAGTTCTGGCACGTGGTCCGGGACGGCGACGTCGCGCAGCTGCACGCGATACTCGGCGACGGCAAGGGGGTGAACCGGATGATCGCCTCGTACCGGTCGATCATTCTGGACCGGACCGCCGAGCACAGCCAGGTCCTGCACGCCCTGGCCGAGGACAGCGTTCCGGCACTGATGCACTGCGCGGCGGGCAAGGACCGGGCCGGCCTGGCGATCGCGGTGTCGCTGCTGGCCGTCGGGGTCGGGCGCGAGGAGATCGAGGCCGACTACCTGAAGTCCAACGATGCCCACCGCCGCTACAAGGTGCGCCGCAGCGACATGTCGGCGAAGGGCATGTCGGACGAGGTGATGGAGCTGCTCAATCCGCTCTTCGGAGCCCGTGCCGAGTACCTGGCCGCGGCCTTCGCCGTCATCGACGAGACCTGGGGCGGCACGGACCGCTACTTCTCCGAGGGACTGAAGCTCTCCCCCGAGACCCGCGAGCGGCTGCGCGACCGGCTCCTCGACGAGTCCTGATCGGGAACGGGGCGCGGTCCGGAACGGGGCGCGGCCGGAAACGGCGCGCGCGGGAGCGGAGTACGGGCGGGGCGTGAACGGGAGTGCGCCCGATCCGCCCCGGCGCGTGTTCAGCCCTTGCCCGCCACCGCGAACAGCAGGTAGAGGAAGGCCGCGAGGATGTGCCCGGCGATGAGGTAGGCGAACAGCCGGATCACCACACCGCGGGGGAACTTCCGTTCCTGGGCCTCGTACTTCTTCGTGGACCCGAGCGGGTCGAAGTTCTCCGAATCGGACATGACGGTCCTCTCTGGTGACCGGCCGGGCCGGTCTCAGCGATGGTGGATGCCGCTGCCGAGGCACAGCTCGGCGGCGGGGCTCTGCAGCAGGGTGTGGACGAAGAGCAGCTCCGCGCCGTCGCGGTCGAGGGCGGCGAGCCGGTGCGGGGTGAGCGAGTCGAAGTGCGCGCTGTCCCCGGGGGCGAGGTCGTGCACGGTGTCCCCGAGCGTGACCCGCAGGTGGCCGGCGAGCACGTACACCCACTCCTCGCCCGGGTGGACCCGCACGAGGTCGCCCTGCGCGCCGTGGGGGACCCGGACCCGGAGGGCCTGCATCGCCCGGCCCGAGCCGCCGGCCTGCTGGTAGGACCAGCCGTCGGCCTCGGCCCCCTCGAACTTTCCGCCACGGATGATCGCGTCGCGTTCGGGGGGTGTCTCGCCGAGCAGCTCGGAGACCGTCGTACCGTAGATCCTGGCAAGACCGAGGAGCATCGGCAGCGAGGGCTGGCGCCGGCCCGTTTCGAGCCGGGAGAGATGGGCGGGGGAAAGCCCCGCCCGCTGGGCGGCGGTCTCCAGGGTGAGACCGCGGCTGCGGCGCAGATCGCGCAGGCGTGGTGCGACTCCGGGCAGCTCGTCGGCCGCCCCTCCGTCCGGAGGATTCATGTTCCCATTGGGCCAGGATCCTGCCTCGGAGGCAAATTTCTTGCCTCCGAGGCAAAAGTATCCGGGAGCCCTGCTCAGCGGTTGGCCACGGCCTGCTTCACCAGGGTCCGGCCGAAGTCCCACATCAGTCCGCCGCCGCTGTGCGCGTCGTCCATGACCTCGGTGAACGCCGTGACGAACCGGTCCACCTCCGGCTCCCCGATCACCAGCGGCGGGATCAGCTTGATCACTTCCATGTGGTCGCCCGAGACCTGGGTGAGGATGCGGTGCTTCTGGAGCAGCGGCACCACCACCATCTGCGCGAACAGTCCCTTGCGAGCCGCCTGCAGCATGGTCCAGCGGCTGCGCAGCTTCAGTGACGACGGCCGGCCGAACTCGATCCCGATCATCAGTCCGCGCCCGCGCACCTCGTGCAGCAGCTCGTAGCGGTCGACCAGCGCGCCCAGCCGTTCCCGCAGCAGATCGCCGGTGCGGCGCGCACGGGCGACGATCCGCTCGTCCTCCATCACCGCAAGGACGGCGAGTCCGGCCGCCATCGCCTGGGCGTTGGATCCGAAGCTCGCGGAGTGGACCAGGACCCGGTCCATCGACGAGTAGACGCGCCGGAAGACCCAGTCCTTGCCGAGGGTCGCCCCGACCGGGACGTAGCCGCCGGACAGTGCCTTGGCGACGCAGACCAGGTCGGGTTCGACGCCCTCCTCGTGCTGGTGGGCGTAGAAGTCACCGGTCCGGCCGAGGCCGGTCTGCACCTCGTCCGCGATGAGCAGGGCCTTGTGCCTGTGCAGCAGCTCCTGGGCCTCCCGCAGGAAACCGGGGGGCGCGGCGTGGACCCCCTTGCCCTGGATCGGCTCGACGATCAGCGCCGCCACGTCGCCGCGCCCCAGTTCGCGCCGCAGGGCGTCGAGGTCGCCGAGGCCGATGGCGGTGTCCGGCAGCAGGGGGGCGAAGCCGTCCCGGAAGCCGTCCTCGCCGTTGACGGAGAGGGAGCCGGTCGTCAGCCCGTGGAAGGAGTGGGCGCAGTAGAGGATCCTGGGCCTGCCGGTGGCGCGGCGGGCGAACTTCAGGGCCGTCTCGACCGCTTCCGTGCCGCTGTTGCCGAAGAACACCCGGTCCAGGTGCGGGCTGTGCGCGAGCAGCTTCTCGGCCAGCAGGCCGGGCAGCGGCTGGCAGTCGAAGCGGGTGAGGTCGGCGAGCGAGGCGTCCAGGACATCGTGCAGGGCCTTGCGCACGACGGGGTGGTGCCGGCCGAGCCCCATCACGCCGAACCCGGCGAGCATGTCGAGGTAGTCGTTGCCGTCCGCGTCCCAGAAGTACGCGCCCTCGGCCCGTTCGTAGACCTTGTCGAAGCCGATGGTGCGGAGCATCCGGGGCAGCTGGTGGTTGAGGTGCTTCGTGTGCAGTTCGTAGCGTTCGGCGCCGCGCTCCGCGAGGAGCCGCGCCAGGTCGAAGCCCTTGGGGTCGTCGTCCTTCATTCCCCGCTCTCCTCGGTCCTCGTCGCCGCCTTCCCGGCGGCCAGTGCGCCGCTGATCCGTCCGGCGATCTCCACCGGGGTGAGTCCGATGTCGGCCAGTACCTCGGCACGCTTGCCGTGGGCGAGGAACTGCTCGGGGATGCCGAACGTCCGCAGCGGTACGTCGACCCCGGCGTCCCGCAGCGCCTGCCCGACCGCCGAGCCGACGCCTCCTGCCCGGCTGTTGTCCTCGACGACGGCGACCAGCCGGTGCCGTGCGGCGAGCGGGGGCAGTTCCCCGTCGACCGGTTTGACCCAGCGCGGGTCGACGACGGTGCAGCGGATGCCGCCACCGGCCAGCAGGTCCGCCGCTCCCAGGCAGACCGGGGCGAGCGCGCCGACGGCCACCAGCAGCACGTCGGGGTCGTCCGCCCGGTGCAGCACGTCCATGCCGCCGATCCGGCCGAGCGCCGGGACCGGCTCCCCCACCGCCTCCTTGGGGAACCGGATCACGGTGGGGGCGTCGTCGACGGCCACGGCCTCGCGGAGCTGGGCCCGCAGCTCGTCGGCGTCGCGCGGGGCGGCGATCCGCAGGCCGGGCACGACCTGGAGCACGGACATGTCCCACATCCCGTTGTGCGAGGGGCCGTCGGGTCCGGTGACACCGGCCCGGTCGAGGACGAAGGTCACCCCGCACCCGTGCAGCGCGACGTCCATCAGCAGCTGGTCGAAGGCCCGGTTGAGGAAGGTGGCGTAGACGGCGACGACCGGGTGGAGTCCGGCGGTGGCGAGCCCCGCCGCGGAGACGACGGCGTGCTGTTCGGCGATGCCGACGTCCCAGATCCGGTCGGGGAACGCCTCGGCGAACCGGGTGAGCCCGACGGGGTCCAGCATCGCCGCGGTGACGGCCACGACGTCCGGCCGCTCCGCGCCGATCAGGGCGATCTCGTCGCCGAACACCGAGGTCCAGGACGGCCCGCCGGGCGGGAGGAGCGGTGCGCAGGTCAGCGGGTCCATCGCGCCGACGGTGTGGAAGCGGTCGGCCTCGTCGTGGAGCGCCGGCGGGTAGCCTCGGCCCTTCTCGGTGATGCAGTGCACCAGCACCGGGCCGTGGAAGCGTTTCGCCCGGTTCAGGGCGGACTCGACGGCCGCGATGTCGTGCCCGTCGACCGGGCCGACGTATTTGAGTCCGAGGTCCTCGAACATGCCCTGCGGGGCGAAGGCATCCTTGAACCCCTTCTTCGCGCCGTGCAGCGATTCGTACAGCGGCGTCCCGATGACCGGTGTCTGCCGCAGCACGCCCTTGCCCCAGGAGAGGAAGCGTTCGTAGCCGTCGGTGGTGCGCAGGGTCGCGAGGTGGTCGGCGAGGCCGCCGATGGTGGGGGCGTACGAGCGTTCGTTGTCGTTGACCACGATGACCAGCGGCCGGTCCCGCGCGGCCGCGATGTTGTTGAGCGCCTCCCAGGCCATTCCGCCGGTGAGGGCCCCGTCCCCGATGACGGCCACGACGTGGTCCTCGCGCCCCAGCACCTGGTGGGCCTTGGCGATGCCGTCGGCCCAGCCGAGGACGGTCGAGGCGTGGGAGTTCTCGATGACGTCGTGCGCGGACTCCTCGCGGCAGGGGTATCCGGACAGGCCGCCCTTGCCGCGCAGCTTGGAGAAGTCCTGCCGTCCGGTGAGCAGTTTGTGCACGTAGCTCTGGTGCCCGGTGTCCCAGAGGATGCGGTCCACGGGCGAGTCGAAGACCCGGTGCAGGGCGATGGACAGCTCCACCACGCCGAGGTTGGGTCCCAGGTGACCGCCGGTCCTCGCCACCGCCCGGATGAGGAACTTCCTGATGTCCTCGGCGAGTTCGCCGAGTCGTGCTTCGTCCAGCGCCTTGAGGTCGTGCGGCCCCCGGACGTTCTCCAGAATCGTCATGCCCGGGCCCCCTCTCCTGATTCCGTTTCAGCTCGCGGTGACGGTGGGAGCCCCCGACGGCGTCCCGGTGCCGTCCATGCCCTCGGCGATCTTCAGGGCTTCTTCGATGCCCACCGCAACCGACCCGACCCGGATGCGCCGCGAGGGGCGGCGCACCGCGAGCGGTCGGGCCGGCGGGCCGGGGAGCCCCAGGGCGACCGGCTCTCCAGCGGTCATGACGTCACCGGTTCCCGGAGACCGTCTCGCGCGCCGCGCGCAGGGACTCCTTCAGCGATCCCATGGTGGCGAGGACGGCGGTGGGCTCGTAGCCGCAGTGCGCCATGCAGTTGTCGCAGCGCGGGTCCTTGCCCCGGCCGTACCTGTCCCAGTCGGTCTCCTCGATGAGCTGGCGGTACGTCGGCACATAGCCGTCGCTCATCAGGTAGCAGGGCCGCTGCCAGCCGAACAGGGAGTAGTTCGGGATGGCCCAGGCCGTGCAGGGGAAGTCCACCTTGCCCTCCAGGAAGTCCAGGAAGAGCGGCGAGTGGTTCAGCCGCCAGCGGGCGCGGTTCCCGCCGGCGAACGCCTTCTTGAAGAGTTCGCGGGTCTGCTCGACGCCCAGGAAGTGTTCCTGGTCGGGCGCCTTCTCGTAGGCGTAGGCGGGCGAGAGCATCATCTCGTCGACCTTCAGCTCGTCATTGAGGTAATTGAGGACCTCGATGACGGTCTGCGGGGTGTCGGTGTTGAAGAAGGTGGAATTCGTGGTGACCCGGAAGCCGCGTCGCTTGGCCTCCTTGATCGCCGCCACCGCCTCGTCGAAGACGCCTTCCTTGGCGACCGATTCGTCGTGCCGTTCGCGCAGCCCGTCGATGTGCACGGCGAAGGCGAAATACGGGGAGGGGGTGAACTTCTCGATCTTCTTCCGCAGCAGCATCGCGTTGGTGCAGAGGAAGACGTACTTCTTCCGCGCCACCAGCTGCCGGACGATTTCGTCGATCTGCGGGTGCATCAACGGTTCACCACCTGCGATGGAAACCATCGGGGCACCCGATTCGAGCACGGCACCCACCGCCTGGGCGACCGGCATGCGCTGCTTGAGCACTCCGGCGGGGTGCTGGATCTTCCCGCAGCCCTCGCACGCGAGATTGCAGGCGAACAGGGGCTCCAGTTCCACGATGAGCGGGAACTTGTCCCGCTTTCGGAGCTTCTGTTCGGCGAGATACGTCGCCACCTTGATGGACTGGCGGAGCGGCATGGCCATCTGGCTCACCTCCTGGGGAGCAACAAAGATCGGTGCCATTCGTAGAAAGCCGGCAGGACGGCACGGAGAACACGGAAAGCCGATATTCCACCGCGTACCGTGCCGATGCGGACGAGCTCGTGCTCCGGAGCATCCACGACCACCCGTACGGCGGCAACCGGGCGGGGCCCGGACCGCAGGGCGGTGCGCAGAGTGGCGGCCGACTCCATGTCGACCGCGATCGCTCCGGTGGCCCGCAGTGCGGCCCGCTCGTGTCCGCGTACGACATGGGCGGAGCCGGCCAGCGGGCCGGTGTGGACGGTGTGGCCGGGCACCGCCCTGGCCAGGGCCTCGGCGAGCAGGCCGGGGGTGGTGCAGGCCGTCGAGCCCCCGGCCTCCCGGGTCTCGTCGGCGACCACCAGGTCCCCGGGGTGCATCCCCGGAAACAGCCCGGCGCAGAACCCGGAGGCCAGGACGGCCGCACCGGACGCGCGGCCCCGGGCCAGCGCCCGGCCCACGGCCTCCTCGGCGGCCCGGGGGCCCATGCCCGTGCGCAGGACGGTGACGGGGCCGGGGGCCGCGCCGGCCCTGCCCCGGCCGCTGTGCAGGGCGAACCGCTCGATGCCGAGCGCGCAGGCGATCAGCAGCGGTGCCGCGGGCCCTGACGGCCCCGGGGCGTCGCCCATCAGGCCCCCTTGCGGACGGCGAACGGTTCGCCGTACACGTACCGTCCGAGGGCGGTGAGCGGGAAGACCTGCCGGTAGAGGTGGTAGTTGATGGAGAAGTCCCAGGGGAAACCGGTGCCGGTGAAGTACGGCTCGTCCCAGGACCCGTCGGCCCGTTGGGTGCCGGTCAGCCAGGACACCCCCCGCAGCACGGCCCCGCTGTCGCGCCGTCCGGCGGCGAGCAGCGCGAGCAGCGCCCACGCGGTCTGGGAGGCGGTCGAGGCGCCGTGCCCGATCCACTCGTCCTCGTGGTACGAGCGCAGGTCCTCGCCCCAGCCGCCGTCGTCGTTCTGCACGGACTCCAGCCAGTGGACCGCGCGCCGGATCGCCGGGTGGGTGACGGGCAGTCCGGCGGCGACCAGGGCGGGCACGACCGACCCCGTCCCGTACACGTAGTTGACGCCCCACCGGCCGAACCAGGCGCCGTTCTCCTCCTGTTCGGCGAGCAGCCACTCCACGCCGCGCCGGGTGGCGGGGTGCCCGGCCTTCCCCTCGACGGCGAGCATCTCCACCACGTGTCCGGTGACATCGGCGGAGGGCGGGTCGATGACCTCGCCGAAGTCGCAGAAGGGCAGCCGGTTGGGGAAGGCGCTGGTGTTGTCCGCGTCGAACGCGCCCCAGGCCCCGTTGCGGGACTGCATCCCGAGGTTCCAGCGCACGCCCCGTCTGATGGCGGCCTCGACGCGGGCCCGGTCGGGGTGGCGGACCCGGCGCAGCGCGAGGACCACTTCCGCGGTGTCGTCGATGTCCGGGTAGTTGTCGTTGTGGAACTCGAACGCCCAGCCACCCGGGTTGAGCCGGGGCCGGCGCACGGCCCAGTCGCCGGGCCGGACGATCTCCTCGCCGAGCATCCAGTCCGCGGCCCTGACGAGGGCCGGGTGGTCGGGGCTCACCCCGGCGTCGGCGAGCGCGATGGTGGCGAGGCAGGTGTCCCACACCGGGGACTGGCAGGCCTCGATCATGCGGGCGCCGTCCTCGCGCCAGACCGCGAACCGGTCGAGCGATTCGAGCCCGGCCCGCATCACCGGGTGCTCCAAGTCGTAGCCGAGCAGGTGCAGGGCGATGACGGAGTACACGGCGGGGGGCTGGATGCCGCCCCAGCAGCCGTCGTTCTCCTGGCGTTCGATGATCCAGCGGGAGGCCGCGTTCATGGCGATCCGGCGCAGGCTGCGCGGGGCGAACCGGTGGTAGACGTGCAGCGCCCGGTCCAGGCGCTGGAAGACGCCGTCCCAGCTCGCCGCCGGGGCCTGGCGCCTGGGCGGGTTCGGGTGGGCCGGGTCGGTGTGCAGTTCGTCGAGCGCGAACGGGGCGGGGCGCACCGGCCGCTTCGCCGAGACGATGGTGAGCGGCACGATGGTCTGGCGGGCCCAGCAGCCGAAGTCGTAGATGTTGAGCGGGGCCCACTTGGGGAAGAACATCAGCTCGGGCGGGAGTTCCGGCAGGTCGTCCCATTTCCACCAGCCGAACAGGGCGAGCCAGATCCGGGTGAAGACGCGGGCGGCCGCGATGCCGCCCTGGGCCCTGATCCAGGCCGAGGCGCGGGCCATGTGCGGTTCGTCCGGCCGGTCCCCGGCCAGCCGCAGGGCCACGTACGCCTCGATGGTGGTGGAGAGTTCGCCGGGCCCGCCGTGGAAGGTGGCCCAGGTGCCGTCGCTCCGCTGTTCGCCGCGGATGAAGAGGCCGGCCGCCCGGACGGTCTTTGGGTCCTGGATGCCGAGGAATTGACGCAGGAGCAGGTCCTCGGCGTCCATGGTGACGTTGGTGGCGAGGTCGCCCTTCCACCAGCCCTGCTCGTCCTGCCTGCCGAGGAGGTGCTCCACCGAGCGTTCCGCGGCCCGCCGCGCGACGGCGAGCACGTCGTCCGCGGCGATGGTTGTGTCGGTCGGTTCACTGGCCGAGGCCGCGCGGGGGCTCACGGCCCCCGTGCTTCCGTCGGTCGTCGCTGTCATGGCTTCCCCTTCGTGCAGTCGGTCCTCTGCTGTGCTGGGGTCTCCGTCGGCCGGTGCCCGCGGGGCACCGGCCGGCGACTGCGATTCATATGGACCAGATGGCGATCATCTCTTTCGTACGACGACGAAGTCCGCGAGCGCCGTGAGCTGCGCCCGCACGGTCTGCGGCATGTCGACCCGGTGCAGCGCCTCGATGGCGACCGCGTGCTGTCGACGGGCCTCCTGGGCGGTCCACTCGCGGCCGCCCGCCTCCTCGATGAGTGCCGCGCGGGCGGCGAACTCCTCTTCGGAGAAGCTGTCGAAATCGCTGCTCTTGGCGTCGGCCGCGAGCAGTTCGCCCAGGCGTTCCGAGGCCGGGCCGTCCGCGGCGAGCGCGGCGACCACCGGCAGCGACTTCTTGCGCTGGCGCAGGTCGCTCCAGGTCTGCTTGCCGGTGGATCCGGGGTCGCCCCAGATGCCGAGCAGGTCGTCGACGGCCTGGAAGGCGAGGCCGAGGTGGTATCCGTACGCCTCCAGGGTGTCGGCGGTGCGGTCGTCGGCGCCGCCGAGCACCGCGCCGATGGAGCAGGCGCAGGCGAGCAGGGCGCCGGTCTTGTTGCCCTCCATCTCCAGGCACTCCTCGACGGTGACCCGCTCGCGGTGCTCGTAGGAGATGTCCTGGGCCTGTCCGTCGATGAGTTTGCGGCTGGCGGCGGTCAGCCGGCGCGTGGCGCGGCCCGCCTCGACGGTGCCGAGCTCCAGCAGGATCTCGTTGGCGAGCGCGAAGAGCGCGTCGCCGACCAGGATCGCCTGGGCGGGGCCGTGCACCTTCCAGACCGTGTCGCGGTGCCGGCGCTGCTCGTCGCCGTCCATCAGGTCGTCGTGCAGCAGCGAGAAGTTGTGCACGAGTTCGACGGCCACGGCGCCGGGGATCCCGGCCTCGGGCTCGGCGCCGGCCGCCTCCGCGGACAGCAGGGCGAGCGCCGGGCGGACGGCCTTGCCGCCGTCGCCCTCGGCCGCCCGTCCCTGGGCGTCGATCCAGCCGAAGTGATAGGCGGCGACGGTGTCCATGGGCGGTGCGAGCCGGTCGACGGCGGCCCGGAGCACCGGCGTGGAAAGGGCCCGTCCGCGCTCCAGAAGCGCGGTGACGTCCGTGGTGTCGGCCACGGTGTCGAAAGCCGGATTCGCCGGGGTCACTGACTCTCCTCTTGTTCCGGTGGTACTGCTCATGCCGCCTCCTGCAGCGGATGTTCATGGGAGCGGCCGAGCGCCCTCAACGCGGCGGACGCGGCGCTGAATCCACTGCGCACGGCGCCCTCCATCGTCGCGGGCCAGCCGGTGGCCGTCCATGCTCCGGCCAGGCACAGGCCGGGGGCGCGCGTGGGGGCGCCGGGTCTCAGCCGGCCGACCCCGGGGGCGGGGGCGAAGGTCGCCGTGCGCTCCCGGGTGACGAAGAAGTCCTGGACGCCGGCCCCGCGGGCGGCCGGCAGGAGCCGCTCCAGCTCGGGCAGGTAGCGCCTGCGCAGTTCGGCGACGGGGAGGTCGATCTCCTCGTGCGCGGCGGACTGGGACAGGGCGAGGTACTGGCCGGGGCCGGTGAGGCCCGAGGCGTCGGTGCGGTCGAAGACCCACTGGACCGGGGAGCCGAGCGCGGTGAAGAAGGGGCGGCGCAGCACCTTGCGGTCGTAGACGACGTGCACGTTGAGAATCGGCGAGGTGCCGATCTCCAGGAGCTTGTCCGGTTCGTCGAGCGCGCCGTCGGGCAGCAGTCCGTGGGCCTCGCGCTGCGGGACGGCGAGGACGACGGTGTCGGCCCCGATGCGTTCGCCGTCGACGTGGACGGTCCAACCGCCGTCCTCCGCACGGGTGATGGCGGTGGCCTTGGTGCGCAGTTCGGTACGTACGCCGACGGCGTCGAGCGCCTCGCGGGCCAGCTTGTCGTGGATCTCGCCCAGGGGCACGCCCGCCCAGCCGATGTCGGCGGCGCCGGGGTCGGAGAGCAGCCCGGTCTTGAACACCTTCGCGGCGAGGGCCAGCGAGGAGTGGGGCGCGGTGGCGTTGAGCGTGGCGACGCCGACCAGGTCCCAGAGGGCCTCGATGGTGCGCGGCGACTGGCCGTGCCGGGCGAGCCAGCTGCCGAAGTCCACGGTGTCGAGCGCCGGGTCGTCCGGGTCCAGGCGGCCGAGGGCCAGCGCGGCGCGCCCGACGCCCGCCCGTTCGGCGAGCGAGAGGTGCGGGTAGCCGGCGAGCCCGGCGGCGAGGTGGAACGGCACCGGCAGGGCGTTGCGGCGCAGTCGTCCCAGGCGGGGGCCCGAGGGGCGGGCGACGTCGAGAACGGGCACGTCCAAACGGTTTTGCAAGGGTGCCAGCCGGGCGCCGCCGACCCGGTCGAGGAACCACTGGTAGGCGGTGCAGCAGCGCAGGTAGACGTGCTGGCCGTTGTCGATCGTCAGTTCGCCGCGCCGGAAGGAGAAGACGAGGCCGCCGAGGCGGGGCCGTCCTTCGAGGAGGGTCACCGCCAGCCCGGCGTCGGCGAGGCGCAGCGCCGCGGTGATGCCGGCGAGTCCGCCCCCGATCACGACCGCGCGGGAGGAACGCGGGTGGCCGTTCGTCATGCGTCCTCCTTTCGTGGGGTCACTTCAGTCAGGGACGCGGCGGAACCGCCGAGGGTTGACCGCTCAACGATTGTGTCCGTGCTGCACATGGTGCGCGAGTTCTCCGTACGGCGCATCAGAAACGCCCCCGGCCCGTCCGCCGGGAGACGTACCGGGCGTCCAGGCCCGACAGCCCGCGCACCGCGACGTACGCCTTCTCGTGACCGGGCAGCGAGACCCGGCCGCGCAGGACCGCCTCGGGGTCGCGCTCGATCCGGTCGAGCAGTCTGCGGTAGATGCCCGCCATGGCCGCGACGCACGCGCCGCTGCGCCGGTCGAGCATGGGCAGCAGCCGGTAGCCCTCGGCGAACAGCGTGCGGGCCCGGCGCACCTCGAAGTGGACCAGTCCCGCGAAGTCGGCGCCCTGCGGCGGGGTGGCCCGGTGGAACCCCGCCGAGCAGCCGAACTTGGCGAGGTCGTCGGAGGGCAGGTACGTGCGCCCGTTGCCGGCGTCCTCCCGGACGTCGCGCAGGATGTTGGTGAGCTGGAGCGCGAGGCCGAGCGTGTCGGCGTACTCCGCGGCCCGGTCGGTGCCCGGCGCGCCGGGTGCCGTGCCGAAGACGCCGAGGCTGAGGCGGCCGATGGCGCCCGCGACGCAGCGGCAGTAGACCTTGAGGTCGTCCCAGGTCTCGTACGTCGCTCCGCGCACGTCCATCAGCACGCCGTCGATCAGTTCGTCGAGCCCGCCGAGCGGGAGCGGGAACCTGCGCGCGGCGTCGGCGAGCGCGACGGCCACCGGATCGGTGTCGTCCTCGTCCACCTCGCCGGCCCGGATCCGCTCCAGCACGGTGCGGGTGCCCTCCAGCCGGGTCCGCTTGGTCTCCGGATCGAGCTCGCCGTCACCGATGTCGTCGACCCGACGGGAGAAGGCGTACAACGCCGACATGGCGTGTCGCTTCGCGGCCGGCAGCAGTCTGATGCCGTACGCGAAGTTGCGCGCCTGCTGTCCGGTGACCGCCTCGCAGTAACCGTATGCGGCCTGTACCGGTGCCGACATGTACGTCGTCTGGCCCTCCACGGTCCGGCTCACCCCTCTCTACGCGCTCTTCGCAGGACAACTCCCACCTCGCGCAGCAGGCCGGGCCTGGTGGGCTTGGGCGGGCCGGGCAGTACGTCGAACCCGGCGGCCGTGATCGCGGCGAGGGCCGCGCGCCCTCCGCCCACGAATCCGGCGAGGAGCAGCTTGAGCCTGCCGTGCACGCTGCCCACCAGGGGGATGCCCTCGTCCAGCAGTTCCCGGGCGCGTTCCGCCTCGTACGCGACCAGGGAACGCACCGACGCGTTCCCCGAGGGGGCCGCCAGATCGGCCTCGTCGACGCGGAACCGCGCCATGTCCTCGGCGGGCAGGTAGATCCGGTCGCGGCCGAGGTCCTCGGTGACGTCCTGGAGGTGCTCGATGATCTGCAGGGCCGTGCAGACGGCGTCGGAACGGCGGATGCGTTCGGGGCCGGCGGTCCCGGTGACCTGCAGGACCAGCCGGCCGACGGGGTTGGCGGACAGCTCGCAGTAGGCGAGGAGCTCGTCGTACGTCCCGTAGCGGCGGACCCGCTGGTCCTGCCGGTTCGCCTCGACGAGGCCGAGGAAGGGTTCGGGGGTGAGTCCGCGGCGCCGCACGGTGGGGCGCAGCCCGCGCAGCAGGGGGTGGCGGGGGCCGTCGCCCGTGGGGGCGAAGACCCGGTGGAGATCGGCCTCGAAGGCGTCGAGCACGGCGAGCCGGTCGTCGGCCGCCGCCGGGTCCAGGCCGAGATGGCGGGCGTCCGCCCCGCCCTCGGCGAGGTCGCCGTCGCCGATGTCGTCGACGAGGCGGGCGAAGCCGTACAGGGCCATCAGGTCGTCCCGCCAGGCCCGGGGCAGGAAGAAGGGGGCCACGGGGAAGTTCTCGTCGGCGGCCTTGTCGAGGGTGCCGGGCGCCGTGGTGCCGGGGGGCGCCTGCGGGGTGAGGGTCACCGGCGGCCGCCCGGTGCGGGGACGGCGTGAGCACCTCGGAGCTGGAGATCTTCCGTCATTGCCGTCACATCTCCCGTTCTACACTGCTGACCCAAAACATCCCATTCCGGACACGCCGCCCGCTCTGCCGAGTGCGGAGCGCTGCCTACGAGCCGTACGGCCAGGCGGTATCGCCCCACTTGCCTCGAATCAGCACCGGTACAGCTTACGTTGCACAAGGCTCATCCATACGGCGGGGTGCGGGGCGCCTCGCGCGAGCACCCCCCACCCCGCCAACCTTCCCCGCGTCCAGCGGGATTGACGTCATCCGCCGGTAGGAGATCTTGCCCCGGACATACCGCCGGGCGCGCAGAACCACGGCGGCCGTCCATGATCCGGACAGCGGGACGGCCCCCGCCGGAACCCTCCGGCAGAGGCCGCCGCGCCGTCGCGGACCCGTGGGAGCGGCTACTTCCCGGTCTCGCGCTCGTACGCCTTGAGCACCTCGTCCGTGGGGCCGTCCATCAGCAGCTCGCCCTTTTCCAGCCACAGGACCCGGTCGCAGGTGTCCCTGATGGACTTGTTGCTGTGGCTGACCAGGAAGACGGTGCCCGCCTCCTTGCGGAGCTCCCTGATCCGCTTCTCGGAGCGGATCTGGAACTTGCGGTCACCGGTCGCCAGCGCCTCGTCGATCATGAGGACGTCGTGGTTCTTCGCGGCGGCGATGGAGAAGCGCAGCCGGGCGGACATGCCGGAGGAGTAGGTGCGCATCGGCAGGGTGATGAAGTCGCCCTTCTCGTTGATGCCGGAGAAGTCGACGATCCCCTGGTAGCGCTCCCGGATCTCCTCGCGGGACATGCCCATCGCGAGGCCGCCGAGCACCACGTTGCGCTCCCCGGTCAGGTCGCTCATCAGCGCCGCGTTCACCCCGAGCAGGGAGGGCTGGCCGTCGGTGTAGACCTTGCCCTTCTCGGTCGGCAGCAGACCGGCGATGGCCCGCAGCAGCGTGGACTTGCCGGAGCCGTTGGTCCCGATGAGGCCGATCGCCTCGCCCCGGTAGGCGGTGAAGGTGACGCCGCGCACGGCGTGCACCTTGCGCACCCCGCGCGCCTCGCCCTTGCCGCGGCGCAGTATCCGGCTCAGCGCCGCGGTGGCGCTGCCCCTGCCGCCGCCCGCCCCGTTCACCCGGTAGACGATGTGCACATCGTCGGCGATGACGGTGGGGACGCGCCCCTGGGTCTTGTCGTCAGCCACGGCCGTACCGTTCCTCTGCCTTCCAGAAGTACACGAAGCCCACCACGCCGACGACGAGCGCCCAGGCCAGCGCCACCATCCAGACGTGCGCCGGCAGGTTCTCCGAGCCGTACCCGTCGATCAGCGCGAAGCGGATCAGGTCCATGTAGACGGCCGCCGGGTTGTACTGGAGGACGTCGGCGATCCAGGCCGGCTTGTCCTTGAGCATCACCGGGATGGAGAACATGACGCCCGAGGCGTACATCCAGGTCCGCATGACGAACGGCATCAGCTGGGCGAGGTCGGGGGTCTTGCTGCCGAGCCGGGCCATGATCAGCGCCAGGCCGGTGTTGAAGACGAACTGCATGGCCAGCGCCGGGATGATCAGCAGCCAGGACAGGCTCGGGTAGCTGCCGAAGACCACGGCCACGACCCCGAGCACGATCATCGAGAACAGCAGTTGCTGGAGCTGCTGCAGCGAGAACGAGACGGGCAGCGAGGCACGCGGGAAGTGCAGCGCCCGGACCAGGCCCAGGTTGCCGGAGATCGCCCGCACGCCCGCCATCACCGAGCTCTGGGTGAAGGTGAAGACGAAGACCCCGGTCACCAGGAACGGGATGAAGACCTCCTGGGTCATTCCCTTCCGGGTGCCCAGGATCAGTCCGAAGATCAAGTAGTAGACCAGGGCGTTGAGCAGCGGGGTCGCCACCTGCCACAGCTGGCCCAGCTTCGCCTGACTGTACTGGGCGGTCAGCTTCGCCCTGGAGAACGCCATGATGAAGTGGCGCCGGCCCCAGAGCTGCCGGATGTACTCGAAGAGCCCCGGCCGGGCGCCGCTCACCGTGAGGCCGTGCTTGGCGGCCAGCTCTGCCGGACTCAGACCGTCGTCGGCGGATGGCGGGGTGCTCAGTGCGACCGCACCATCAGGGGTTGTGTCACTCACCAGATGAAACTCTCGTATTCAAGATGCGCAGCCAGTCGCGGGCGCGGCTCGGAGCGGACAGGTCCCGTAGGGAAAACGAACGTACGACTCATGCTCTCAGAAGGAGAGCCTCTCAGATCACGGGAGGTCGGCCGAGCCGGGTCAGCCGCCACACCGTGCGCCACTTCATGGGGCGGCGGGTGCCGCACGGGGTGGTCCAGCCCTCCCGGAAGCCGCCGAACCAGGCCTTCAGCGCCGGGACGGAGGGCCTGCGCAGCAGGGTCAGCAGCAGCCACACCCCGAGGTAGACGGGGATCAGGAGGGCGGGCAGATTGCGACGGGCCAGCCAGACCCGGTTGCGGGCCACCATGCGGTGGTACACCGCGTGCCGCGACGGGGCGGTCGTGGGGTGGTTGAGGACCATGTCCGCGCGGTAGTCGATCATCCAGCCGGCGTCCAGGGCCCGCCAGGCGAGATCGGTCTCCTCGTGCGCGTAGAAGAACCGGCCGGGCAGCGGTCCGACCTCGGCGATGACCCGGGTGCGCACGGCGTTGGCGCCGCCCAGGAAGGTCGTCACGCGGGAGGAGCGCAGCGGGTCGGAGGCGCGCAGCCGCGGCACGTGGCGGCGCTGGGTGACCCCGGTGTCCGGGTCGGCGATGCGGAAGCTGACGATGCCCAGCCGGGGGTCCGACTCGAACGCCCGGCGGCACAGCTCGGCGGTGTCGGTGAGCGGCAGCAGTCCGTCGTCGTCGAGGAAGAGCAGGACGTCCACATCGCTGCCGGACGGGCCGAAGGCCTCGATCCCGACGTTGCGGCCGCCGGGGATGCCGAGGTTCTCCGGCAGCTCGACGGTGCGCACCCCGGCGGGGACCTCCGGGACGGGGGCGCCGTTGCCGACGACCACCACCTCGATCCGGTCGCCCTCCTGGCGGACGACCGAGTCGAGGAGGGCGCGGAGCTCGTCCGGGCGGTTGCCCATCGTGATGACGACCGCGCCGATCTTCATGGGGGTGCTCACTTCAGCCTGCTCGACGCCAGGATCGACACGAGGTGCAGGAGGGTCTGCAGCAGCGCGATGCCGGCCAGCACCGCGACCATCAGACGGCTGAAGAACAGGTCGTCCCTGACCGCGTCGAGGACGGCCGCCGCCAGGATCACCAGCGACGCCTCGACCCCGAGGATCAGCCGGTGGAACTTGAGCGCGCCGGCGGCCCGGCGGGCGAGCGCCATGCCGGACGAGCGCGGCTCGGACGCGGACTCCTTGACGGGCGGCAGGCCGCCCTGGTGGCGGGCGACCCCGACGAGGTCGGTCTCGGCCTTGATCAGGATCGCGCCGAGGGCGGCGAGCGTGCCCAGGAAGGCCCACAGCCAGTCGATCCGCCCGGAGCCCCACAGGTCGGCGGCGCGCAGGCCGAAGCCGACCAGCACGGCCGCGTCGCAGAGGTACGCGCCGACCCGGTCCAGGTAGACCCCGCCCAGCGAGAACTGCTTCTTCCAGCGGGCGATCTCGCCGTCGACGCAGTCGAGCAGCAGGTAGAGCTGGACCATGAGGACCCCGAGCAGCGCGCCGGGGATGCCCGGGACGAGCAGGGCGGGGGCGGCGAGCACACCCGCGACGGTCATCAGGTAGGTCAGCTGGTTGGGGGTGACCCGGGTGTTCACCAGGTGCCGGTCGATGCGCAGCGAGATCTCGCGCATGTAGAGCCGACCGGCCCAGTGCTCGCCGCTGCGCCGGTCCTTCACGCCCGGCGGGTGCACGACCGGACGGAGTTCAGCTATGGATGGCTTTTGCATAGTCGGCGTACGCGTCCCTGATCTGGTCGGTGGACAGGTTGAGGTGTTCCAGGATCGTGAAGCGCCCGGGGCGGGTCTGCGGGGCGTACTCGACGACCCGGACGAACTCCTCGGTGGTGAACCCGATCTCCTCGGGCAGGACCGGCAGCCCGTGCCGGCGCAGGGTCCTCGCCATGAGGAGCGACTCCTCGTGGGCGCCCCGCAGCCACATCGCGAAGCCGGCGCCGAGGCCGACCTGCTCGCCGTGGCTGGCCGCGCGCCGGGGGTGGAGCAGGTCGAAGGCGTGGTTGATCTCGTGGCAGGCGCCCGAGGCCGGCCGGGAGTCCCCGGCGACGGACATCGATATGCCGGTCAGCACCAGGCCCTCGGCGAGCACCTTCAGGAAGGCGTCGTCGCCGATCCCGCCGGGGTGGCGCAGCACGGCCTCGCCGGCCTGCCGGGCCATGGCGGCGGCCAGGCCGTCGATCTCCTCGCCGGTGATCTCGTGGGCCAGCTCCCAGTCGGCCACGCAGGAGATGTTGGAGACCGCGTCGCCGATGCCGGAGCGCACGAAGCGGGCGGGTGCCTGGCGGACCGTGTCGAGGTCGATGACGACGGCGATCGGGGTGGGGACCCCGTAGGAGCCCCGGCCGTTGTCGTTGTCCAGGGTCGCGACCGGCGAGCACAGGCCGTCGTGGGCGAGGTTCGTCGCCACGGCGACCATGGGCAGGCCGACCCGCGCCGCGGCGTACTTGGCCACGTCGACGATCTTGCCGCCGCCGAGGCCGACCACCGCGTCGTACCGGTTGCCCTTGATGTCGTCGGCCAGCTTGACCGCCGAGTCGAGGGTGCCGTCGGTGACCGGGTACCAGTGGGCGCCGGGCAGCGCGGGGGCCAGCCGCTCGCGCAGGGCGCGCCCCGACCCGTCGCTGATCGCCACGGCGAGCTTGCCGGAGGCGGAGATCCGCTGGTCCGCGAGGAGACCGGCCAGGTCGTCCAGGGCGCCGCGACGGATGTCGACGACGACCGGGGACGGGATGAGCCGGGTCAGTACTGGCACGCGATCTCACGGCCCTTCGCGAGGTCGTCGTGGTTGTCGATCTCCACCCACGCCACCTCGCCGATGGGAGCCACGTCGATGGTGAAGCCGCGGTTCACGAGCTCCTGGTAGCCGTCCTCGTAGTAGAGGTCGGGGTCGCGCTCGAAGGTCGTCCGCAGGGCGTCGGCCAGCTCCGCGGCGGCCTCGGGCTCGATCAGGGTGACGCCGATGTACTCGCCGGTCGCGGTGGCCGGGTCCATCAGCTTGGTGATGTGCCGCACCCCCTTGCCGTCCTCGGTGACGACCTTCATCTCCTCGTCCGCCAGCTGCTTCAGCGTGTCGAGGGCGAGGATGATCCGCCGGCCCTCGCCGCGGGCGGCGAGCAGGGTCTTCTCGACGGAGGCGGGGTGGACGGTGTCGCCGTTGGCCAGGATGACGCCGCGTCCCAGGACCTCACGGGCGCACCACAGGGAGTAGGCGTTGTTCCACTCCTCGGCCTTGTCGTTGTCGATCAGGGTGAGGGTCACGCCGTACTTCGCCTCGAACTCGGCCTTGCGGGCGTACACCGCCTCCTTGCGGTAGCCGACGACGACGGCGACCTCGGTGAGGCCGATCTCCGCGAAGTTGGCCAGCGTCAGGTCCAGGACCGTCTTCTCGCCGTCCACGGGCACGAGGGCCTTCGGGAGCGTGTCGGTGTAGGGGCGCAGACGCCGTCCTGCACCGGCTGCCAGTACGAGGCCGATCATGCGGGTTCTCCTTCGTCGTGAACGGCGGGTGCGCCTGAGGACACCCAGAAGCGGATGGACTCCACGAGCACCACCAGGGCCACGGCCACGGCGAGCGCGGTGAGTGCCGTGGTGAAGGTCGAGTGCCGGGTGAACAGGGCGGCGAACACGGTCACCACCAGGGTGCGGCCCTCGTGCCCGCCGATGGTGCGGACCAGCCACCGGGGCGGCGCACCGGTGCCGCCGCGGATGCGGTACACCGTGTCGTAGTGATGGTAGGCGACGGCCGAGACCAGCCCGAAGGCCGCGGGAAGCGCCCCCGGGACGTCGCTGCGGGCGGCGAGGACCAGGACGGTGCAGTACTCCGCCGCCCTGAACGCCGGGGGCACGAGCCAGTCGAGGGCGCCCTTGAGCGGGCGGGAGACGGCCATGCCGGAGAGCATCGCGTAGACCACCGCGGCCAGGATGGTGTGCCAGCTGCCGAAGGGCTGGGTGAGCGCGGAGGCGATCATGAGCGCCCCGGCGAGCAGCGCCGTGACGGGGGCGCTCCAGCTGCCGCCGAGCCGGGGCCCGATCGCGGCGACGGTATCGGCGAGCGGTCCGGAGTCGGCGAGGTCCGCGAGGGCCCGGGCGGCGCGGTCGGTGCGCTTCGCCCTGCGGGTCAGCGAGCGCAGCAGCCGGCCCGCGGTGGTGTAGCAGGCGGCGAAGGAGCAGCCGACGAGCAGGGCGTAGAAGACGATCCGGGGGGTGGTCACCGCGGTGAGGACCGCGATCATCGCCCAGCGCTCGCCGATCGGCAGCACGATCATCCGGCGCACCCAGACCGTCCAGCCGACGCTGTCGAGCTTGGTGGACAGCGCCGCCGTGGGGCTCGAATTGGCCACCGCGTCGTGGTTGGCCTCGTTGAACGAGAAGTCGATCACGTGCCGGCAGGCCTGGAGCACCATCGCGCCCAGGGCGAGCGCCCATACGTCGTCGCCGCCCCGGGCGGCACCGAGGGCGAGACCCGCGTAGTAGGCGTACTCCTTGGCCCGGTCGAAGGTGGCGTCGAGCCAGGCGCCCATCGTCGAGTACTGCAGCGAGTAGCGGGCGAGCTGCCCGTCGGTGCAGTCCAGGACGAAGGACAGGAGCAGCAGCACCCCGGCGGCGACGTAGCCGCCCCGGGTGCCGGTCGCCGCGCTGCCGGCCGCGATCAGCGCGGTCAGCAGGGAGGCGGTGGTGACCTGGTTCGGCGTGAGGCCGCGGCGGGCGCACCAGCGGGCGATGTAGCGGGAGTACGGGCTGATGAAGAAGGTGGTGAAGAAGCCGTCGTGCGCCTTCACCGCGCTGCGCAGCCGCACCGCCTCGTCGTCGACCGAGACGAGGGCGCGCTCCGCCTCGGCGCGCGTGGCGTCGTCCCTCGGTACGGCGGCGACCAGCGAGCCCAGCTCGGGGCGCCGCACCTCGGTGCCCCCGGCGTCCATGGCGGCGGCGAGGCGGCCCGGCACGGTGGGGTCGGTGACCGGGGCGCCGGGCGCGCCCGCGGGGACGCCCGCGCCGACGGCGGCGGTTTCGGTGTCCAGGGCCCGGACGAGCGCGGGGCGCGCCTCGGGCTGGGCGGTGAGCGCGCCGGGCACGGCGGCGGCGGGGAAGCGCGGGTCGGTCAGTCCGAGCCGGAGGGCGTGGACGTGGCCCACGAAACCGGGATCGACCAGTGCGACGCGGTGGTCGGCGGGGACGGCCGAGATCAGCCGTGCGGCCTCGGCCGCATCGGCGGCGACCCGGACGTCGAAGCCCAGGGACCGCAGATCGTCCGCGAGCGACGACCCGGGTACCGGTGCACCGGTGAGGATGGCGGTCGACAGACGAACTCACTCCTTGGTGCTGACGGGGTCGGCGCGCGACAGTGCGGTCCTGATGTGGACCGGCGGCACGTCGGCAGAGGCTATCGGATGAACGGAAGCGCGAGTTCACCGACCGTTTGTGCTCCGTTCGGGGCTGACCGGCATCATGCGGCACGCCCGCGATCATCATCGTCGATCCCCGCCCCGCCTGACAAAAACGCCTCGTCGCAACGCCTCGTCGCCCCGGGCCGCCGGCAGCGCGGCGCGACCTCGGGGAGGGGCTCCCGGGCGGGGCACCCGGTCCTCGGCAGCGCCCCGTCGGAACTCTTCCCACCGCCCTGACCTGCGAGCATTTCCGCAGGTCAGAGCATATGACAACGGTGTTCAGTACCGTGTTGCCACATACCCCCCACCCGTAGTTCACTGGCAGTGCCCGGCCCCCGATCGGGGGCCGGACCGACGAGACGAGCGGAAGGCGTTTCCCATGGGGGCAGGGCACGACCACGGACACACGCACGGCGGGCCGACGACCGGTACGGCGGCCGCCGCCCACCGGGGGCGGTTGCGGATCGCGCTCTGCATCACACTCACCGTGATGGCCGTGGAGATCGTCGGCGGGGTGCTCTCCGGCTCGCTCGCCCTGATCGCCGACGCGGCCCACATGGCGACCGACGCCCTGGGGCTGGGCATGGCACTGCTGGCGATCCACTTCGCCAACCGGCCGGCCGGGCTCAACCGCACCTTCGGCTACGCCCGCGCCGAGATCCTGGCCGCCCTGGCCAACTGTCTGCTGCTGCTCGGGGTGGGCGGCTTCCTGCTCTTCGAGGCCGTCGAGCGCTTCATCACCCCGGCCGAGACCAGGAGCGGGATGGCCATCGTCTTCGCCCTCGTCGGCATGCTCGCCAACATCGTCTCGCTGTCGCTGCTGATGCGCGGGCAGAAGGAGAGCCTCAACGTGCGCGGCGCCTATCTGGAGGTGCTCGCGGACACGCTCGGCTCGCTGACCGTGCTGGTCTCGGCGGGAATCATCCTGGCCACCGGCTGGCAGGCCGCCGACCCGATCGCCTCGCTGGTGATCGGCCTGATGATCGTCCCCCGTACCGTGAAGCTGTTCCGGGAGACGCTCGACGTCCTGCTGGAGTCGGCGCCCAAGGGCGTGGACATGGCCGAGGTGCGGGCCCACATCATCGCCCTGCCCGGGGTGCTGGACGTCCACGACCTGCACGCGTGGACGATCACTTCGGGGATGCCGGTGCTCTCCGCCCATGTGGTGGTGAGCCAGGACGCGCTCGACTCGGTCGGGCACGAGAAGCTCCTCCACGAACTGCAGGGCTGCCTCGGGGGCCACTTCGACGTGGAGCACTGCACGTTCCAGCTGGAGCCGAGCGGCCACGCCGAGCACGAGGCCGGGTTCTGCCACTGAGCCCCCGCCCGGGGCCGGTGTAAAGTGCTCGCAGAGGCGTTCGAGCCTCCCGCACTCGGTGACGAGAGCCCACGAAGAGAGCCCGCGAAGAGAGTCCCTGTGGAGGGCCTCTCGAAGAGAGGAGCTGAGGTTGATGACCGTCGCGACGGCGCCTTCCCGGCGCAGCATCCGGTTCTTCCTCAACTCCCGGGTTCTCGGCTAGCGCCCCGACTCGCACCGGGTCGACACCGTTGGCCGGAGCCCTCACACACAAGGGTTCCCACGTTGACCGACAACGATCACGCCGTCCGTATCGAGGCGTTCTTCTCCCTGCACCACGGCCTGCCCCGGCAGGGCCCCGGCTCCGACGCCACCACCCGGCGCCTGCTGGAGTTCGCCGGCCCGCTGCCGCGCCGCCCGCGCGTGCTCGACCTGGGCTGCGGTCCCGGCCGTGCCGCGCTGCTGCTCGCCGCGGAGGCCGACGCCGAGGTGACCGCCGTCGACCTCCACCAGCCGTTCCTCGACGAGCTGCGCGCGGCGGCCGACACCCGGGGGCTCGGCGACCGGGTCCGCACCGTGCGGGCCGACATGGCCGAGCTGACCGGTCCCGACTTCCCGGACGGGTCGTTCGACCTCGTCTGGGCGGAGGGGTCCGCGTACCACATCGGCTTCGACACCGCGCTGCGGGACTGGAAGCGGCTGCTCGCCCCGGGCGGCTCCCTCGTCGTCACCGACTGCGTCTGGACGACCGACGCCCCGACGGCCGGGGCGCGCGCCTTCTGGGACCGACAGGCCCCGCTGCGTCCCCTGGCGGCCAACACCGCGGCGGCGGTGGCGGCCGGCTACCACGTCCTGGGGACGCTGGTGCAGCCCGACGGCGACTGGGACGAGTACTACGTCCCGCTCGCCGCGCGCGTCGAGACCGCGGACCCGTCGGCCCCAGGCATGGAGTGGGCGCTCGCGGCCACCCGTGAGGAGCTGGCGGTGCGGCGCGACCACGGCACGGAGTACGGCTACGCCGGCCACGTGCTGCGTCCCGTCGATCCCCGGTGGCCGGCCAGGCCGGAGACCTCGGCGGACCGGGCCGCCGTGTTCGCGGTCAACGCGGCGGCGTTCCCCACCCCGGACGAGGCCGCGCTCGTGGACGCGCTGCGCGGTGATCCGGCGGCCTGGCTGCCGGAACTCGGCCACGTCGTGACGGACGGCCCGGACGGGGACGTGGTCGCGTACGCGCTGCTGACCCGGTGCCGGGTCGGTGACGCCCCGGCCCTGGCGCTGGCCCCGGTGGCGACGGCCCCGGACCGTCAGCGGCAGGGGGCGGGCCGGGCCGCGGTGCGGGCGGTGCTGGACGCGGCCAGGCTGCGCGGCGAGGCACTCGTCCTGGTGCTCGGACACCCCGAGTACTACCCGGCGTTCGGCTTCGTGCCGGCGTCGCGGTACGGGATCCGGCCGGGCTTCGACGTGCCCGACGAGGCGATGATGGCCCTGGTCCTCGACGGGTCCGTGCCGGTACCGCGGGGCACGATCCGCTACCCGGCCGCCTTCGGCGTCTGAGGCACCGTCCGGCCCCGTCGCACCCCGCCGGTGCGGCGGGGCCGGACATGCCAGACCCCGAAGTGCGGACAAGCGGCTTTTGTACGGCAGACTTGACCGGACTCGACGGGACCGGCGCACGGGGCCGGGACCACAGCGAAGGATGGGTATGCCGACCACACCAGCCCCCTCGGCGAACAGCTCGTCGAACGGCACCGCAGAAGCGATCATGCTCGAACTGGTCGACGAGAACGGCACCACCATCGGCACGGAGGAGAAGCTCACCGCCCATCAGCCGCCCGGCCAACTGCACCGCGCCTTCTCCGTGTTCCTCTTCGACGAGCGGGGCCGGCTGCTGCTGCAGCGCCGCGCGCTCGGCAAGTACCACTCCCCCGGCGTCTGGTCGAACACCTGCTGCGGCCACCCCTACCCCGGTGAGGCACCCTTCGCCGCCGCCGCCCGGCGCACGTACGAGGAGCTGGGGGTCTCCCCCTCGCTGCTGGCCGAGGCGGGCACGGTCCGCTACACCCACCCCGACCCGGCCTCCGGTCTGGTGGAGCAGGAGTTCAACCACCTCTTCGTGGGAATGGTGCAGGACCTGCCGCGGCCCGACCCGGAGGAGATCGGCGAGACCGCGTTCGTCACCGCCGACGAACTCGTCGAGCGGCACGCCCGGTCGCCGTTCTCGGCCTGGTTCATGACGGTGCTGGACGCCGCGCGTCCGGCGATCAGGGAGCTGACCGGACCGTCCGCCGGCTGGTGACGGGCGGACCGTGCCGGGGACGGGCGGTCAGGGCCGCGTGCTCAGCGGCAGGGCCGCCCAGATGATCTTCCCGCCGCCTGCGGTGTGCCCCACATCGCAGGCTCCGCCCGCCTCCCGGGTGATCTCCCGGACCAGCAGCAGGCCCCGCCCGCCGGTCTGCCCGTGGTCCGTCTCCAGGGCCGTCGGGCGGTAGGGGTGGTTGTCCTCGACGGAGACCCGGACCCACTCCTCGCCGACGGCCACCTCGACGGCGAACTCCGGCGAGAGCAACGCGGCGTGCTTCACCACGTTGGTGACCAGTTCGGAGACGATGAGCAGCAGCCCCTCGGCGATGTCGTCGTCCACCGGCACGCCCTGGCGGTTCAGCAGGTCGCGCACCGCGCGCCGGGCCTGCGGTACGGAGACGTCCACGGCCGGGGCGGTGAACCGCCAGACTCCCTCGTACGGCACGGGCCGGGCGGGGACACTCCCGCGGCTCTCCATAGTCCGGTACCCGCTCTCCACTCGATGGTGACTGCACGTCGGGTACAGAGTGCGGGGCGTAGTCGGCCCGAGCCGTGCTACTGCACACAAGTCGACTTCTATTGAAGGCTTTTGACCGGACAAGACCGAAAGGATCACTCCTTCGACCACTTGCCTCGCTCTTCCGACGGTGAGGCCGACGGTTCCCCGGTCACCCTCCGTTCCGACCGCTCCGAGGTCACGGAATCCGGGGTCATGGAATTCGAGACCATGGAGACGACGCGGCGGCCGCCCAGTCCCATCGCGAGCAGGCCGAGCCCGTCGAAGAGCAGCGCCAGCGAGAAGAAGAGCCCCAGGACGTAGAGGCTGCTGTGCGGCCAGTCGAAGAGCACCAGCAGCCCCAGCAGCAGTCCGAAGACCCCTTGCAGGAGCGTCCAGCCGAACTGCGGGCCGCGCACCACGACGCTGCCCACCAGGCGGAACACCCCTCCGGTCAGGAAGAGCAGTGCGGCGAACATGGTCAGCGCCTCGGCCGTGCCCTGCGGGT
Organism: Streptomyces sp. ML-6; assembly: GCF_030116705.1. Taxonomy (NCBI): domain Bacteria; kingdom Bacillati; phylum Actinomycetota; class Actinomycetes; order Kitasatosporales; family Streptomycetaceae; genus Streptomyces; species Streptomyces sp. ML-6. The sequence continues at coordinate 7,017,356 of NZ_JAOTIK010000001.1, read as the reverse complement.
GGCGGATGACGACGACCCCGGCGGCGATGTTCAGCGCGGCCACCACGACGCCGAGCCAGAAGTAGTTGGTGCCCCGGGAGTCGATGGCGTGCAGCAGCCCGACGAAGCCGCCGATCAGCAGCAGCCAGCCGAACAGGAGCATCGAGGTCAGCGTCGCGAGGCCGGTGTACACCAGGCCCACCAGACCGGCCACGACGAGCAGTGCGCCCAGGACGGCGAGCCGGCCGAAGCTGCGGCGCAGCCTCCGGCCCTCGGTTGCGGGATCGGCCATGGGAAGCTCCTCACGGTGCGTGCCTGGTCGGCGACCCCTTCTTGATCATAGGTTCGAACCGTACGGATAGCATCCGGCGCATGGACCGCACGGAACCCCGGCTGGAGCACGCCGTCGCGAACGGCGTCGCCACCGTCGTCATCACCCATCCCGCGAAGCGCAACGCGATGACGGCCGCGATGTGGAGCGCGCTGCCCGTCCTGCTGGAGCGGCTGGCGGCCGACCCGGCGGTCCGGGTGCTGGTGCTGACCGGCGCCGGGGACACCTTCTGCGCCGGCGCGGACATCTCCTCGCTCCGGGAGGGGTCGGGCGATCCGCAGGCGCTCGCCGTGGCCGCCGAGGAGGCGCTGGCCGCGTTCCCCCGGCCGACCCTGGCGGTGGTCCGGGGCTACTGCGTGGGCGGCGGCAGCCAGCTCGCGGCCGCCTGCGACCTGCGGTTCGCGGCCGAGGGCGCGTCCTTCGGGGTCACCCCGGCCAAGCTCGGCATCGTGTACCCCGCCTCGTCGACCCGGCGGCTGGTGGCGCTGATGGGCCCGGCCGCGACGAAGCACCTGCTGTTCTCCGGCGAGCTGATCGACACCGCGCGGGCGCTGCGGACCGGGCTGGTGGACGAGGTGCTGCCGGCCGACGGGCTGGACGAGCGGGTCGGGGCGTACACGGCGACCCTGGCGGCACGTTCGCAGCTGACCCAGGCGGCGGCGAAGGAGTTCGCCGCCGGACGCGAGGACCGGGACGCGTACTGGGCGGAGCAGGCGCGCCGCAGCGACGACACCGCGGAGGGTGTCGCCGCCTTCCTGGAGCGGCGCGCGCCCCGCTTCACCTGGACGACCGGGGCGTGACGGCCCGCCCCTACCGGAACAGGTAGTGGCGCTGGGCGCGGAACTCCTCGACCAGGGCCGCCGGGGCCTTGTCCGGCGAGCCCGCGTCGTACGGCGGCTGCGGGTCGTACTCGGTCAGCAGCTGTACGGCCATGGCGTGCTCGTCGCCCTTGATCCGGCCGAGCAGGGTGAGCCCCATGTCGATGCCGGAGGAGACCCCGGCCGCCGTGGCGTACTTGCCGTCGATGACGACGCGCTCGCCGGTCGGCTCGGCGCCGAAGGCCTTCAGCGCGTCCAGCAGGAGCCAGTGCGAGGTGGCGCGGCGCCCCGCCAGCAGCCCGGCCGCGGCGAGCAGCAGCGAACCGGTGCAGACCGAGGTGGTCCAGGTGCTGGTGGCGTCGGCGGCGCGCAGCCAGTCGAGCAGCACCTCGTTCTCCATCTGGTCCTGCTGGCCGGGGCCGCCGGGCACGATCACCACGTCCGGGGCCGGGACGTCGGCGAAGGTCCGGTCGACGACGAGCGTGAGGCTTCCGGTGTCGTTGCGCACGGGGCCGGGCCGTTCGGCGACGAACACGATCTCGCCGCCGGGGATGCGGGCGAGCGTTTCGTGGGGTCCCACCGCGTCGAGCGCGGTGAAGCGGTCGTAGAGGACGATCGCGATCTGCATGGGAATCCTTTCGGAGGCCGGCCACCGGCGGGATGCCGGTGGTCAGGGGTCGGCGGGAGGCCGGTGGTCAATCGGGGCCGGCAGGCCGGTGGTCGGTGGTCACCGGTCGACGGCGGCGGGGTGGGCGCGGAAGCGTCTGCGGTATTCGGCGGGGGCGGTGCCCAGGGCCTTGACGAAGGCGCGGCGCATGGCCTCCGGGGTGCCGTAGCCGCAGGCGCGCGAGATGCCGAGGACCCCGTCGGTGGTGTCCTCCAGCAGCCGACGGGCCTGTTCGAGCCGTACGCGTTCGACGTAGCGGCCCGGGGTCAGGCCCGTCTCGGCCCGGAAGGCGCGGGCGAAGTGGCGGGGCGAGAGCCGGGCGCGGGCGGCGAGCGCGCCGATCGAGAGGTCCTCGTCCGGGTGCTCGCTGATCCACCGCTGGACCTCGCGCAGCGGTTCGCGCCGGGCGGTCTGGGCGGTGAGCTGGGCACTGAACTGCGCCTGGTTGCCGGGCCTGCGCAGGAAGACCACGAGGTGACGGGCGATGGTGAGGGCGATCTCCCGGCCCCGGTCCTCCTCGACGAGTGCGAGGGCGAGGTCGATGCCCGCGGTGACCCCGGCGGAGGTGGCCAGCCGGCCGTCCCGTACGAAGATCGGGTCCGGGTCGACCTCGACGGCCGGGTGGGTGCGGGCGAGGTGGTCGCAGACCGTCCAGTGCGTGGCCACCCGGTGTCCGTCCAGCAGTCCGGCCTCGGCGAGCAGCAGCGCCCCCGTGCAGACGGAGACGAGGCGTTCGGCCCGCGGGGCATGGTCCCGCAGCCAGTCGACGAGTGCCGGGGCGGGGGTGCGGGCGCCCTCGCCGCCCGGTACCAGCAAGGTGTGCGGCACCCGCGCGCCGGCGAGGTCGCCGTCCGGGACCAGGAGCAGGCCGCTGCTCGTACGGACCGGGGCGCCGTCGAGCGAGGCGGTGCGCAGCTCGTACCCGGCCCCGGGGAAGTGGGAGGCCCCGGCGAAGACCTCCATCGGTCCGGTCACGTCGAGGCTCTGGACGCCGTCGTACAGGACGACGAGCACGGATTGCTGCGGCATGTCCGCCATCCTGGGCGGCGTCGGGGCACGGCCGCAATGACGAGAAACCCACCTTTCCTGCCATTCCCGGCCGCAGGGCGGGACGGGGGGGTGCGGTGAGAACGGGGGTGCCGGGACGCAGGGATGCCGGGGACGGGCGGTTCGGGAGGGCCGGCTGCGCGCCGCCGACTCGACGCTCCGGCGGTTGCTGGGCGAGGAGGTCGTCGCCTCCCCCGAGCCGGCCGAGGCGGCCGGCCCGGCGCTGCGCGCGGCCGAGGGGTGCACCCGACACGCCCGGCCGCTCCACACCGCCCACACCGATCTCCCGGTGCCCGAGGAACCCCATCCGGCCTACTGGCACGCCGGCCCGCCGTTGCGCGAGCACCGCGGCGACGGCCGTGTCGCCGCGCTCCTGTCCGCCGGACTCGACCCGCTGGAGGCCCTGGTCGGCCACACGGCGACCGGCAAGGGGATGTCCCCGCGCCGGGTGCTCGCCGGCCGGGGCCGGCACCGCGACGACCGGGACGCGGCCGGCGAACGGCTGCGGGGGCGCGGACTCCTGGACGGCGAGGGCGAGTTGACCGGGGCGGGCATCACGCTCCGGGCGGAGCTGGAGGAGGCCACGGACCGGATGGACGCGGCACCGTACGAGCACCTGGGCGCGCGGGGCGTGGAGCGGCTCACCGAGCCGGCGCGCGGCTTCCTCCTCACGGCGACGTCGGCGGGCGCGTTCCCGGCCGGTCTGATCGGCAAGGGCCGACGCCCCCGCCCGGCCACGACGGGCGTCGCGGAGCCGCCGCCCGTCATGGGTGTGCTCGTGGGCGGTCGTCCGGAGCGGCCGGGCGACACGGCGCCCGGCCACCCGGCACAATGCAGGCGGAGGGGCCCCGCCCCGGCAAGCACAGCCAGTAGAGCCAGTACGAGAAGGCGAGTCGGTAGAACCGTGACGACGTCCATCGAAGGCAGGATCGCCGAGGAGCTCGGCGTACGCGAACGGCAGGTGAAGGCGGCCGTCGAGCTGCTCGACGGCGGTTCGACCGTGCCGTTCATCGCGCGTTACCGCAAGGAAGCGACCGAGATGCTCGACGACGCGCAGCTGCGCACGCTCGAGGAACGGCTGCGGTACCTGCGGGAGCTGGAGGACCGCCGTGCGGCGATCCTCGACTCCGTGCGCGAGCAGGGCAAGCTGGACGAGGCCCTGGAGGCGCAGATCCGGGCCGCCGGGACCAAGGCGCGGCTCGAGGACATCTATCTGCCGTTCAAGCCCAAGCGGCGCACGAAGGCGCAGATCGCCCGGGAGGCGGGGCTCGAACCGCTCGCCGACGGCCTGCTCGGCGACCCTTCGGTGGACCCGCTCGCCGCTGCCGCCGCCTTCGTCGACGCCGACAAGGGGGTCGCGAACGGCGCGGCGGCGCTGGAGGGGGCGCGTGCCATCCTCACCGAGCGGTTCTCCGAGGACGCGGACCTGATCGGCGAGCTGCGCGAGCGCATGTGGACGCGCGGGCGGCTGGCCGCCAAGGTGCGGGAGGGCAAGGAGGAGGCGGGGGCGAAGTTCGCCGACTACTTCGACTTCGCCGAGCCGTTCACCGAGCTGCCCTCGCACCGGGTGCTCGCGATGCTCCGGGGCGAGAAGGAGGACGTGCTCGACCTGGTCCTGGAGCCTGAGGAGCCGTCCGAGGCCCCCGGCCCCTCGACGTACGAGAACCTGATCGCCCGGCGCTTCGGGGTGAGCGACCGGGGCCGGCCCGGCGACAAGTGGCTCGGCGACACCGTGCGCTGGGCCTGGCGGACCCGCATCCTGGTGCACCTCGGCATCGACCTGCGGCTGCGGCTGCGCACGGCGGCGGAGGACGAGGCGGTGCGCGTCTTCGCGTCGAACCTGCGCGACCTGCTGCTGGCCGCCCCGGCCGGGACGCGGGCCACGCTCGGGCTCGACCCCGGTTTCCGTACGGGGGTGAAGGTCGCCGTGGTCGACGCGACCGGCAAGGTCGTCGCGACGGACGTCATCCACCCGCACGTGCCCGCGAACAAGTGGGACCAGTCGCTGGCCACGCTGGAGCGGCTGGCGAAGGCCCACGACGTCGACCTGATCGCGATCGGCAACGGCACCGCGTCCCGCGAGACCGACAAGCTCGCCGGTGAGCTCATCGACAAGCACCCGGAGTTGAAGCTCACCAAGGTGATGGTGTCGGAGGCGGGCGCGTCGGTGTACTCGGCGTCGGCCTTCGCCTCACAGGAACTCCCCGACATGGACGTGTCGTTGCGCGGCGCCGTCTCCATCGCGCGGCGGCTGCAGGACCCCCTCGCGGAGCTGGTGAAGATCGACCCGAAGTCGATCGGGGTCGGCCAGTACCAGCACGACCTGTCCGAGGTGAAGCTGTCGCGCTCGCTGGACGCGGTGGTCGAGGACTGTGTGAACGGGGTCGGTGTCGACGTCAACACGGCTTCCGCGCCGCTGCTCTCGCGGGTGTCCGGGATCAGCTCGGGGCTCGCGGAGAACATCGTCGCGCACCGCGACGCCAACGGCCCCTTCCGGTCCCGCAAGTCGCTCAAGGACGTGGCGCGGCTGGGCCCGAAGGCGTACGAGCAGTGCGCGGGCTTCCTGCGCATCCGGGGCGAGGACCCGCTGGACGCCTCCAGCGTGCACCCGGAGGCGTACCCGGTGGTGCGGGCGATGGTGAAGCGGACGGGCGGCGACGTCGCCTCGCTGATCGGCAACACGGGTGTGCTGCGGTCGCTGCGGGCCGACGACTTCGTGGACGAGAAGTTCGGTCTGCCGACGGTCACCGACATCCTGAAGGAGCTGGAGAAGCCGGGCCGCGACCCGCGTCCGGCGTTCCGCACGGCCACCTTCAAGGAGGGCGTCGAGAAGATCGGCGACCTGGCGGCCGGGATGGTGCTGGAGGGCGTCGTCACCAATGTCGCGGCGTTCGGCGCGTTCGTGGACGTCGGTGTGCACCAGGACGGCCTGGTGCACGTGTCGGCGATGTCGCGGACGTTCGTGAAGGACCCGCGGGACGTCGTGAAGCCGGGCGACATCGTGAAGGTCAAGGTCATGGACGTCGACATCCCGCGCAAGCGGATCTCGTTGACGCTGCGGCTGGACGACGGGGCGGCGGGTGCCGGGGCCCCGGGCGGCGAGCGGGGCGGGCGTCCGCCGCGCCAGCGCCAGGGGCAGGGCGGCGGCGAGCGACGCGGTGGCCAGGGGCGCGAGCGGCGCGGGGCGGCGCCCCTGCCCGTCCGGCCCCGGCGCCGGTGAACAGCGCGATGGCGGACGCCCTGCGGCGGGCCGGGCTGGCCGATCCGGAGCGGGGCGGCAGGAAGCGGTGACGGGGCGGGAGGGGTGCGCCCGCGGCGTGCCCTCCCCGGCCCCGGCCGGTCCCCGGCCCGGGGACCGGCCGTCCCGGTCCGTCAGCCGACGAGTCGCAGGCCGTCGGCGACGACCCGGCCCGCGTGCAGGACCGTGCGGTCGTCGCTGCGGTCCATGACGGCGGACGTCACCGTCTCGCCCTCGACCAGCAGCAGATCGGCGGCGTCGCCCACGGCGACCCCGGGGCGGTCGGCGACGGAGGCCAGGCGCGGCAGGTCCGGGTGGAGGATCGAGGCGCCGCCGCGGCCGGCGACGGCCACGCAGTGCTCGATCAGTTCGTCGGCGCGGTAGCGGTTGGTGAAGGCCAGCTGCCAGGTCCGGTCCAGCATGTCCCCGTTGCCGTAGGGCGACCAGAAGTCGCGCTGGCCGTCCTCGCCCAGGCCGACGCGCACACCGGCGGCCGTCAGGTCGGCCAGTGGCAGGGCCCGGTGCTGGGCGGGGGCCACGGTCGCCATCGCGATGTCCAGTTCCGCGAACTCCTCGACGAGCCGTCGGGTCGTCGCCTCGTCCACGCCGCCCAGGTCGTACGCGTGCGAGATCGTCACCCGGCCGGCCATGTCGAGGGCGCGCACCCGTTCCAGGATGAGGTCGACGCTGAACACGCCCAGTGCGCCGGGTTCGTGGAGGTGGACGTCGATCGGTGCCCGGTGGCGCTCGGCGAGGCCGAAGAGGATGTCCAGGTGGCGCACCGGGTCCCGGTCCAGGGTGCAGGGGTCGATGCCGCCGACGACGGCCGCGCCCGCGGAGAGCGCCCGGTCCATCAGTTCCGGCACGCCCTTCTCCCTGAGCAGGCCGGCCTGCGGGAAGGCCATGATCTCGACCTCGCACCGGCCGGCGTGCGCCTCCTTGGCGGCGAGGACACCCTCGAACCGCTCCAGTCCGCAGTCCGCGTCGATCTGCGCGTAGCTGCGGACCCGGGTGGTGCCGCGCTCGATCATGCGGCCCAGGGTGTGCGTGGCCCGTTCGGCGACGCTCCACTCGTCCTCGCGCCAGTGGGCGCGGTCGTTCATGGTCATGGCCCAGACGCCGGGGCCTCCGGTGTGGGGGCGGAAGGGCAGACCGATCCGGGTGGAGTCCAGGTGGCAGTGGACGTCGGAGAACGACGGCAGGGCGAGCCGTCCCCGTCCCGCCACGGTGTCGTCGGCCGGGGCGCGGTCCGGGTCGTGCGGAGCGAGCGCGGTGATCGTGCCCTTCTCGATCTCGATGTCGCACGGCTCACCGCCCCAGGGACGGACGTTCGTGATCAGCATGGGGTGTCTCTCCTTCGGTCCGGGGCGCCGGCCCGTGGGGCCGGAGCGGGGCGCGGCGCGGTGCGGGGGCGCAGGTTCGCCGGGACGATGCGGTCCTCGCCGTGGACGCCGGGGCGCCGGTCGATCACGATGCCGGGCGGCACGAGGAGCCGGGTGCCCAGCGGCCCGGTGCGCTCCAGCAGGCGCAGCGGGGTGGTGCCGTGCGGTTCCCGTACGAGGTTCCGTCCGGTCACGCCCCGCAGGTGGTGCAGCCGTGCGTGGGCGGCGCGCCGGCGGGTTCGCACGGGGTCTCCTGCGGATGCGGGGTCAGGACCGTTCCGGCCGGACGGCGGTCCACGGCTGAAGCGACACTAACACTTGGCATACCAAAAATGGGCACCCCGAAATGGGGCGCTCAGGCGACCAGGGGATTCTCTCCGCACGAAGTGGGTTCAGGTCGGAGCGGCCCCCTGTTTGGCATACCAACCGGGTCCACGGGCTGCGCCCGGTTCCCCGGCCCGGCGGGCCGGGACGGCGCGCCGGGGCTCGGGCCTCGGGACGGCGCGCCGGGCCCGGGTGTCAGACCTCCGTCACCTTCCCCGCCGCCACCTCCACGCGCCGCGTCGTGCGCACCGCGTCCAGCATCCGCCGGTCGTGCGTGACCAGCAGGAGCGTTCCCGGGTACGACTCCAGCGCCGATTCCAGCTGTTCGATCGCGGGCAGGTCGAGGTGGTTCGTCGGCTCGTCGAGCACGAGGAGGTTGACGCCCCTGCCCTGGAGCAGCGCGAGGGCGGCCCTGGTGCGTTCGCCCGGGGAGAGGGTCGTCGCGGAGCGCGTCACGTGGTCCGCGCGCAGGCCGAACTTGGCGAGCAGCGTGCGCACCTCGGCCGGTTCGGTGTCGGGCACGGCCGCGCAGAACGCCTCCAGCAGCGATTCCGTGCCGTGGAAGAGCTTGCGCGCCTGGTCGACCTCGCCGACCACCACGCCCGAACCGAGCGTCGCGTGACCGGAGTCCAGCGGGAGGCGGCCGAGCAGCGCGGCGAGGAGCGTGGACTTGCCCGATCCGTTGGCTCCGGTGATGGCGACCCGGTCCGCCCAGTCGATCTGCAGTGAGGCCGGTCCGAAGACGAAGTCGCCGCGCACGGCCCGCGCCTCGCGCAGGGTCGCGACGACCGAACCCGAGCGGGGCGCGGCGGCGATCTCCATCCGCAGCTCCCACTCCTTGCGCGGTTCCTCGACGACTTCGAGCCGTTCGATCATGCGCTGGGTCTGCCGTGCCTTGGCGGCCTGCTTCTCGCTCGACTCGCTGCGGAACTTGCGGCCGGTCTTGTCGGAGTCGGTGGCCTTGCGGCGGGCGTTCTTGACGCCCTTCTCCATCCAGGCCCGCTGGGTCTGGGCGCGCCCTTCGAGGGCGGCGCGCTTGTCGGCGTACTCCTCGTACTCCTCGCGGGCGTGCCGGCGGGCCCGCTCGCGTTCCTCCAGGTAGGCCGCGTATCCGCCGCCGTACAGGTTGATCTGCTGCTGGGCCAGGTCAAGTTCGAGGACCTTGGTGACCGTGCGCATCAGGAATTCGCGGTCGTGGCTGATGACCACGGTGCCCGAGCGCAGCCCGGAGACGTAGCGCTCCAGTCGTTCCAGTCCGTCCAGGTCGAGGTCGTTGGTGGGTTCGTCCAGCAGGAAGACGTCGTAGCGGGAGAGCAGGAGGGAGGCCAGGCCCGCGCGGGCGGCCTGGCCACCGGAGAGGGCGGTCATCGGCAGGTCGAGCCCGACGGTCAGTCCGAGGTCGTCCGCGACCTCGGCGGCGCGCTCGTCCAGGTCGGCGCCGCCGAGGGACAGCCAGCGCTCCAGGGTCTCGGCGTAGGCGTCGTCCGCGCCCGGGGCCCCGTCGACCAGGCCCTGCGTCGCGGCGTCCATCGCGGCCTGCGCCTCGGCGACCCCGGTGCGGCGGGCCAGGAACTCCCGCACCGTCTCGCCCGGCCGCCGCTCCGGCTCCTGCGGGAGGTGGCCGACGGTGGCGGTGGGCGGGGAGAGCCGCAGTTCGCCCTCCTCCGGCCGGTCGAGTCCGGCGAGCAGCCGGAGGAGGGACGATTTGCCGGCTCCGTTGACTCCGACGAGACCGATCACGTCCCCGGGCCCGACGACGAGGTCGAGTCCGGCGAAGAGCGTGCGGTCGCCGTGTCCGGCGGCGAGGTCCTTGGCGACGAGAGTGGCAGTCATCAGGGTGCCGATCCTACGGGCTGCCCTCCGCCCGGGGAGGTGCGGCCGTCAGTCGCCCGGGGCCTCGGCAGGGCCGGAGGGGGAGCCCGGCGGGGGCGTGCCGTGTTCGTGGAGTCCGGTGGTGATCCGGCTGCCGCCGGGGCCGATCCGGATCTCGAAGTCGCCGGCGTACTTCGCGTGCCCCTCGATGACGGCGGACTCCACGGCCTCCACGCCGAATTCGCGCCGTACGATCAGCGGGTCGTGGCGCAGGTCCCGCATCAGCGCCACGCACATGCCGATCATCACGAGGGTGAACGGCGCGGCGACCAGGATCGTCAGGTTCTGGAGTCCGGCGAGGGCGTCGCCCTTGCCGTTGCCGATGAGCAGCATGATCGCGGCCACCGCGCCGGTGGTCACTCCCCAGAAGACGACGACCCACCTGGCCGGTTCGAGGATGCCCTTCTGGGAGAGGGTGCCCATGACGAGGGAGGCGGCGTCCGCGCCCGAGACGAAGAAGATGCCGACCAGGATCATCACCACCACGCTCATCACCATGGCGAGCGGGAACTGCTGGAGCACTCCGAAGAGCTGGGCCTCCGGGGTGGTGGCGCCGCCGAGCTCGCCCGCCTCCTGGAAGTCGATCGCCGTGCCGCCGAAGATCGCGAACCAGACCAGGCTGACGGCGCTGGGCACCAGGATGACCCCGCCGATGAACTGCCGGATCGTCCGGCCGCGGCTGATGCGGGCGATGAACATGCCGACGAAGGGCGTCCAGGAGATCCACCAGGCCCAGTAGAAGACGGTCCAGCTGCCGAGCCAGTCGGCCACGTCGCCCGCGCCGGTGGCCTCGGTGCGCCCGGCGAGCTGGGCCAGGTTGCCGAAGTAGGCGGCGATCGAGGTGGGCAGCAGGTCGAGCACGATGATGGTGGGGCCCGCGACGAAGACGAAGACGGCCAGGAGCAGGGCCAGCACCATGTTGGTGTTGGAGAGCCACTGGATGCCCTTCTCGACGCCGGAGACCGCCGAGGCGACGAAGGCGACGGTCAGGACCGCGATGATCAGGACCAGGAGTCCGGTGCCGGTCTTCTCCTTCCAGTTCAGTTCGTGGAAGCCGCTGCCGATCTGGAGGGCGCCGAGGCCCAGGGACGCGGCGGAGCCGAAGAGCGTCGCGAAGATGGCGAGGATGTCGATCAGCCGGCCGATCCCCCCGTGGGCGTGCCGGGCGCCGATGAGCGGCTCGAAGACGGCGCTGATCGTCTGCCGCCTGCGGCGCCGGAAGGTGCTGTACGCGATGGCCAGGCCGACGACGGCGTAGATCGCCCAGGGGTGGAGGGTCCAGTGGAAGAGGGTGGTGGCCATCGCCGTCTGCATCGCCTCGGCGGCGGAGGCGGGGTGGGTGCCGGGCGGCGGGGCGGTGAAGTGGGCGAGGGGCTCGCTGACCCCGTAGAACATCAGGCCGATGCCCATGCCCGCGCTGAACATCATGGCGACCCAGGACACGGTGCGGAACTCGGGCTCCTCGCCCTCCTGGCCGAGGGAGATGTTTCCGTAGCGGCTGATGGCGAGCCAGAGGGCGAAGACGACGAAGCCGGACGCGGCCAGCATGAAGGCCCAGCCACCGTTGTGGATCAGGCCGTTGAGCATGGAGCTGGAGACTTTTTCCAGCGAGTCGGTGGCGGTGGCCCCCCACACCACGAAGGCGAGGGTGAGGACGGCGGTGACGCCGAACACCACCCGGTCCGTCCTGGGGTGCCGGTCCTGGGCCGGGTGGCCGAGGAGGTCCGCCGTCACCGGCAGATCCCCCCGGCCACCCGTTCTCTGTTCGTCCTGCGACACGAATGGCACCTTTCACGAAAGCTCTTTTTTCGCTCTCCGTAGGCAGTACCACACGCGGCGCTCATCCCATGGGACCAACAAGCGGTATCGACTTGACCGTTTGTGAGGTGATATGTCACCCGCCGGCCCCGGAGGAGCCGGAGGACGCGGTCCGGTTCGGGCGCCCGGTCGTCGACACCACCGAGGTGCACCGGTCCCCGGTCCCGGAAATCCGCCGCGCGGGATGCGGCGATTGCGGCCCCGCTCCTGCCGCGGCACCCCTCGGCGAACTCGAACAGCCCGTCGGGCACGACGACTTGAGGGGCGACGCGGCGTCGCCGTCGGGCACGGGACCGAGGGGGCCTCCAGCGGCGGGATTCGGCGTGATCATGATGCGAAAGCCTCTTGCCGTCGTGTCGGTCGAATGGCAATCGTGTGACAGCGACCGTCGTGGACACGACCAGCACGGCAGTCGCTGCATAGTGTCGGCCTGACGGTTCGAAAGATCATTCGCCCCGACGACTTGGAGCATTCGTGCACCGCAGATTCATCGTCCCGAGCGCACTCGCGGTCTCCCTGCTGCTGGCGATCCCGGCCTCGGCCGCCGAGGGCACCGTGGGCGCCCCGGGCATCGGAGACCCCTACTATCCGGCGAGCGGCAACGGCGGCTACGACGTGTCGCACTACGACCTGCGGCTGAAGTACCAGCCCGCGACCGACCTGCTGGAGGGCACGGCGACGATCCTCGCCACGCCCACCCAGGAACTCTCCCGCTTCAACCTGGACCTCGGGCTGAACGTCTCCGAGGTGCGGGTGAACGGCCGGAAGGCCGGCCATGCGAAGAACGGCGAGCAGGAGCTGGAGATCACCCCGGCGGCCCCGCTGGCGAAGGGCCGGGCCGTCTCGGTGGTCGTGCGGTACGCGGGCAAGCCCTCCGAGGTGAAGATCAACGGCTGGACGTCCTGGGTGCGCACCCCGGACGGCGCGGTGGCCGCCCAGGAGCCGGAGTCGGCCGCGTGGTGGTACCCGAGCAACGACCACCCGCTGGACAAGGCGACGTACGACATCTCGGTCTCCGTTCCCGACGGCGTGCAGGCCATCAGCAACGGCACTCTCCAGTCGCAGAGTTCGAAGCTCGGCTGGACCCGCTTCAACTGGCGCTCCGCCAAGCCGCAGGCCACGTACCTGACCACGCTGGCGGTCGGGAAGTTCGACATCACCACGGACACCACGGCGGACGGGCTGCCGGTCGTCAACGCGTACAGCAAGGACCTCGGCGCCAACGACGGGGCGGCCCGCGCCAGCATCGAGCGGACCGCCGAGGTCGCCGAGTGGCTGACGGAGGTCTTCGGGCCGTACCCCTTCGACGCACTCGGCGGTTACGTGCCGAATGTGAGGAGCGGGTTCGCGCTGGAGACCCAGACCCGGCCGTTCTACAGCCCGAAGCAGTTCGCGAACGGATCGAACGTCTCGGTCGTCGTCCACGAGCTGGCGCACCAGTGGTACGGCGACAGCGTCTCGGTCAAGGGCTGGAAGGACATCTGGATCAACGAGGGCTTCGCCCGCTACAGCCAGTGGCTGTGGTCGGAGAAGGAGGGCGAGGGCACCGCGCAGGAGCTCGCGGACCACACCTACGCCCAGCACCCGGCCGACGACCCGTTCTGGACCGTGAAGCCGGGCGACCCGGGTCCGGACAACCAGTTCGCCGCGGCCGTCTACGACCGGGGCGCGCTGGCGCTCCAGGCCCTGCGCAACGAGGTCGGCGACGACACCTTCTTCGAGCTGCTGAAGGGCTGGCCGGCCGAGCACGCGTACGGGAACGCGAGCGTGAACGACTTCGTGACGTATGCGGAGCGGGTCTCGGGCAAGCCGCTCGCCGGCCTCTTCGACACCTGGCTGTTCCAGCCGACGCGCCCGCAGGCGCCGGCCGCGGCCGGCGCGCATGCGCTGAACGCCCCGGAGCCGCCCGCCTCGTGGAAGAAGATCGCGGCGACCAACACGATCCACGACCACCGCTGACCGCGCGGGCCCGTTTCCGGCGCCGTCGTCCCGTGTCTCCGGAACGGGACGACGGCCCCCGGTGGCGGGGCGGACGCGCCGGATAGGCCGGCGGGGCCGGTGCGGTCCCGCCGGCCGCGGTCGTTTCCGGCCCGATCCCGCGTGTACGAGGAGCGTTCCTTGCCCGGCCCGTCCCCTGACTCCCCTCGCGATGCCTCCCGCGACGCGGTCTTCGCCGCCAACGACCTGATGGCCTCGGGCGCCCTGCGGGTGCTGCGCGAGCGCGGGCTCGACGTGCCCGGGGACGTGGCCCTGGTCGGCTTCGACGACATGCTGCCGATCGCCACCAGCACCGATCCGCCGTTGATGATGGTTCGTCAGGGCGTGGGGGGAATGGGCCGGTTGATGGTGCGGATGCTGATGCGGCGGTTCAACGGCGAGCCGGGGACCAGGAGCCGGTGATCACGCCGACCGAGCTGGTGCGCCGTGGCTCCGCCTGAGTGCGCCGCGCCGGACGGCCTCGCGGTGTGCCGCCCGCGCCCGGCGCGCGTACGGCAGATAGCGCAGCCGCTCGGGGAGCACCGGTACGACGTGCCGCACCACCGCGCACCACCGTCGCAGTCTCCGCTCCTGTGCGTCCGTCCACTCCAGTCCGATCGCCTCCCGGGCGTCCGGCGGCATCAGCCCGATGGTGACGAAGCGGCGGAACCGGGCCAGCGGTGGCAGCAGCACCGGCCACAGCGCCCTCAGCAGCAGCCTGACCGGCAGCGGGCCGCGGTCCGGCGGCGGTACCGGCCGGTCGGTGGCGACCAGTTCCTCGACGACGGCGTTCGTCCCGATCTCGTCGGCGAGCATCTTGCGGTAGTACGGCCAGAACTCCTCGATCGTCTGCGGCATGTCCCGGTCGTGGATGCCGAGGATCCTGCCGACCTGGAGCCACTCCCGGTAGAGGGCCCGCTCCTGTTCCTCGGTGAGCGGGCGGAGCAGGTAGCGGGCGCCGTGCCGGTAGACGGGGAAGCCCGTGGCGTGCACCCACGCGTAGTTCGCGGGCGACAGCGCGTGGTAGTGGCGGCCCCGGGCGTCGGTGCCCTGGATGGTGCGGTGCAGGGCGCGCAGTCTGCGCCCCTCCTCGGCCGCCGCGTCGCCCCCGTACACCCAGAGCTGGAGCGAGCGCAGGGAGCGCTCGCCGCGTCCCCAGGGGTCGGTGCGGAAGACGGAGTGCTCGTCGACGCCCGCGCCGACCGCCGGGTGGGCGACCTGGAGGGTGAGGGCGGCGGGCAGCATCAGCAGGGCCCGGACGTCGCCGGACAGGCTCCACAGGACCCCGCCGGGCGGGGGCGGCGCGGGGGTCCCGCCCCGTACGCCCCGGGTGTCCCGTGTGTTCCGCTCGCCCTGTGCTGCTTCGCTGCTCATGCGGTGCTCCCGGGGCCGGTGGGGCGGGTGTTCTCGGCCCGCCCCCTGTGATCCAGTATGCGATCGGTCCGGGACGGGTGTGCAGGGGGTCCTCGCACCCCGGCGGGAACGGGCTGCGGGGCGCGCACCGGAGTCCGGTGCGCACCCCTCGTCGCCGGTGCGGTGCGGGACTACTCGCAGGTGCCGGCGAACGTCGCGCGGGTCACCACGTCGGTGGCCGCGGCGGTGGTGTCCAGCCAGGCGATGCGCTGCCCGTCACCGAGCGACGGGGCCAGCTGGGCGCCGGATGAGCAGGAGACCCGGGTGTAGTTGTCGAGACCGGCGAGCACGTCGGCGGTCCTGGAGACCTTCACCTTGCCGGGGCCGGTCCAGGCGCCGAGGGCGCCCCAGAGGTCGTACGTGGAGTAGGCGAAGTACTCGTCGTTGACCGAGAACTGGGCGCCGTACACGCTCGACGGGTAGCGCAGCTTGGCCGCCTTCGACAGGTGGTCGAGCGGGGCCGACATGAGCTTCGAGCTCGGGATCAGGAAGCCGCCCGTCTCGCGCCAGAAGACGCGGTCGGAGGTGAGCTGGATGTCCGAGACGTAGTCGAAGATGAAGCCCGTGATCCGCTTGACCTGGGTGGTGCCCGACGCGATGTCGTGGACGTGGACGTACGTGCCGTCGCCGCCGGCCCAGGCGATCCTGCCGTTCTTCATCGCGAGGCGGCTCGCGCGGGAGCCCGCCTCGGGGGTGATGTTGACCGTGGTGCCGTCGGCCCTGCGGAGCATGACGTCCTGCTCGCCGTCGGCGGTGGTGCTGATGTAGGCGAGCGCGCCGTTCCCGGTCACCGGCTCGGTCTCGTCCGCGTCGGGGCGGTCGACCAGCTTCTTGATCGCGCCCTGGCCCTTGGAACCGGTCCGGTAGACGCCGATGCCGTCGGCGGTGATCCGGGTGAAGACGATGCGGTCGTCGTCCAGGGACGGGTCGAGCAGGTAGGCGTCCTTCTGGGCCAGTTCGTGCTTCGGCTCCTTGCCGAAGCGGCCCACGGTGATGCCGAAGGCGGCGCCGCCCCGGTCCCAGGCGACGGCGTCGCCGTGGCCGATCGCGTAGACGTCGCCGTTGATCTGCGCGGCCTGCTCGTCGATGCCGCTGTAAACCTCGTACGCGGGCAGGACGTCGGCGCCGATGGTGGTGCCGTCGTGCGTGCCGCTCTTCTTCTCCCAGCCGGTCTCGATGCCGTGGTCGTCGAAGGCCTTGTCGATGACGGCGAGGTCGGCGGCCGAGACGTTCAGGGACTTGGCGGCGAGGGTGACCGCGTTGCGCATGTCGGTGAAGCCGGACAGCGGGGTGAGGTAGTTCTGCGCGGACCGGTAGACGATCCGGTCGGCGAGCTTGCTGTCGAGGTTCTTGCGGATGTCCCACAACGCGCCGCCGACGATGGTGGAGTTGTAGTGCACCCCACCGTTGTCGATGTCGAGGGTGATGGGCTGGTAGTCCTTCTGCGCGTTGCGCCCGTCGTTCAGGTCGCGCAGGGCGCACTCCTCCAGCGGCTTGGTGCCGTTGCAGAGGTGCTCCCCGACGAGGCCGGACGTGGGGTCGCTCATCGCGACGCCCTTGTCGGCGGTCTCCATGGCGTTGCCGAAGTAGTCGGATATCGCCTCGTTGAGCGCGCCCGACTGGTTGAGGTAGACGAGTCCGGCGGAGTGCTCGGTGACACCGTGCGTCATCTCGTGGCCGACGACGTCCAGGCCGACGGACAGCGGCACGCCGTCCATGTGGCCGTAGACCATCTTGGAGCCGTCCCAGAAGGCGTTGGCGTAGTCCTCGCCGTTGGAGGCGACGTTGACGACGGAGTGGATCGTGCCGCCCTTGCCGTCGATGCCGTCCCGGCCGATCTGCTCTTTGTAGTACTCGTAGACCTTCGCCGCGTTCAGGTGGGCGTCGACCGCGCCCGACGCGGTGTTGGCGCCGTCGAAGCGGTCGCTCGCCGAGGTGCCCAGCGGGATGTCGTCGGTGACCGGACCGCCCGCGACGAGCGTGTACTGCTTGCGCTGGGCGTCGTAGGTGCGGATCTGGCCGCCGGTGGCCGGGTACATGGCGCGCGTGGAGTCGACCAGCGTGTACGAGCCGTCCGTCTCCTTGTTGACGTCCAGTTCCGCCTCGGTGCCGTCGACGCGTACACCCGTCCCCTGTGCGGGCGACGCGTCGGCCGCGTCGATGTTGTTGTACGAGAGCGCGATGCCGCCCACCCGTGCGTCGACGTACACCTCCTGGCGCACCGGGCTGCCGTTCGCCCTGCCGCCGGTGACGGTGAAGTGCCAGGCCAGCCTGCCCCCTTGGGCGTCGGGCAGCACGGCCAGGCCGTGCGCCTCGGTCCGCGCGTCCCGTACGCCGGACAGGCCGCGGTCGAGCGCGAACATCCGCCGCTTCGCGGTGGCCTCGCTCACCTTCGGCGTGGTGGAGACCGTGAGGGCCGTGTAGAGCGTGCCGGTCGCGGAGGTGATCCGCCGGCCGCCGTCGGCCGCCTCGGTCTGCACCGCGTACTCGGCGCCGAAGACCGGGACGCCGTCGTGCTTCTGCCGGAAGCGCACCGTGGTCTGCTTGCCGTCCTTGGTGGTCCGCACCGTGCTCAGGTCGGAGACCGGGACCTTGTACGTGTCCTGGTGCGCCTTGAGGTGGGCGCGGGCGGCCTGGGCGGGGGTGCCTTCGCGGGCCGAGTCGTCCAGCCCCCGGGTCATCGCGGGGGCCACCGGCACCGCGCTCGCCGGCGCGGTGGTGGCGGGGGCGGGTTCGTCGTCCGCCCAGGCCGGGGCGGTCAACAGTGCCGATCCCGTGGCGGCGGCGACCACACTCGTCGCCAGCATCCGCCGGATACTCGTTCTCCTCACAGAGCTCTCCCCATCACACAGCTGTCCGTGGAACGCGAGCGTCCCTTTGGGTTGACGGGGTTGATGTTTCGGTACGCGGGGTTCCGCCAACAAGAGATGGCGCTGGCGCGAACGCGCCGTGGCGTAAATACGCCTCAGGGGTGCCGCTGTGGAACCGAGTTGCCGTTCTTCCCGTCCAGCCATCCCGCGCGGGCCGCGTACCAGCCGAGCTGGAAGCGGGTCGCGGCGCCCACCTCGTCCATCAGGGCGTGCAGCCGGCGCTGCACGGTGCGATGGCCCATGCCCAGCTGGCGGGCGATGGCGGCGTCCGTCAGGCCGACGTGCAGCAGGGCGACGATCTCCCGGTCGATCGCCGCGACCGGCGCCTCGTCCCGCTCCACCACGCCCGAGGCGTTCAGCGGCCATCCCCGCTCGAAGTGCAGGTCGAAGAGCGAACCGAGGGCGGTGAGCAGCCCGGTCCTGTGCACCACGAGCGCCACCGGCTCGGTCTCGCGCTCCGGGTCCAGGGGCAGCAGCGCGATGCGGCGGTCCACGATGACGAGCTTGATGGGCAGCCGGTCCGTGACGGAGACGTGCTGGCCCTGGGCGACGCAGGAGGCCAGCACGGCCGCGGCCTCCGGGCGTTCCAGCCATTCGCGTTCGACGACGCTGCGCACGGCCACGCCGCGGCGGGTCGTCTCGGAGTCCACCTCCGCGTGGTTGTCCGCGAAGGAGAGCACCGGCGGCACGCGTCTGGTCGGGACCATGGTGCACACCTCGTCCCTGGCCTGCCGCTGCATCGTCAGCAGGCGGCGCCGGATCGCCGCCGGGCCGGACAGCACCTCCACCGGGGCGCCCGAGGCGTGGCTCTGCGCGGAGCGGTGCCGTTCGGTGAGTTCACCGACGAGCGACTCGACCCGGTGCAGCGCGGCCCGCCGGGACTCCAGGAGGGGACCGAGCGCGAGGACGGGCGAGGCGGCCCGGTAGCGGACGACGCCGTTGTCATCCGGCCGTGCGGCGCAGGCGAGTCCGCGCTCGACGAGCGAGTCGAGGGCGCGCGCGACCGCGGGGCCGCTCAACGGGCCCGCGAGCGCGCCCGGTTCACTGCCGGGACGGTCCACGAGCAGGCGGTAGACCGCGTCCTCCTCCGCGTCGAGGCCGAGCAGGGTCAGCAACGACGCGTCGATCGGGTCCTGCGGCCGGTGGTCGGGGTGCAGTGTTCAGGCTCCGTTCCGCCGGGTTTGGAACGCGCCGCACGCATCCCGCGGGCCGTCGCTCGCACCCTCGTTGCCGGTGGCGGCCCTGCGAACGCCCCACGCACCGGCCGGGCCACGACGGCCGGACCTCTCGCACACCGCCCTGTCCTCCGGCACCCGGCCCACCCCTTTTCCGTCCATCCGTCTGCTGACGGCGGTCAGATTATCCGGCGGGTGCAGTCGGCCGTGACCAGCGAAAGCCTCCCGCACCCCCTCCGTTAGCATGTTCGAACTCACGACGATCGCCCCACCCCTGCCCTTCGCCGGAAAACCATGCCAGCCATCACGAAAAGCGACCGAGTCCACCCACACCTAACAAATCGGCCAAACAATTGATACCTATAGCATCGCGGGCGTTTTCGCGAATAAACCGCATAATTCCGTTCGCCGAACTGCGTCGACCACGGGTGATGCTGTGGGCCGCGGCGGGTGTGACGACCCTCGGATTCCTGATCGCGCTGGAAATCGCCGCGCGTCATTACGACTTGCCGGGGCCGATCGTCAACCAGGCGCGAGAGGTGATATTCCCTCCCAAATCCGGCTTTCTGCTGTACGCCAGCATGGCGTTGATGATGGTGGTGCTCACCTGGCGGCAGCGGTTCATCGCCCTCGGCACCGCGCTCGGCATCGACCTCGTCATCTTCCTGGTGCGGTGGGCATGCGACGCCCTGGTGCCCCTCGACGAGGGCCATCCCTTCGGCAGCGGCGCGCTGTGGGTGATCCTGGGCTGTGCGGTCATCGCCGTCACCCGCCGCACGGGCAATGAACGCACCCTGCTGCTGAAGGGCGTGGGACTGGGGCTGCTGCTGGTGACCGGCCGCAAGACCGGCGACACCTGGCTGCTCATCACGTCGAAGACCCGCCCCATGGTGCTCGACCAGTACGTGGCGACCGCCGATCACGCGCTGGGCAACCCCTCATGGCTGGTGGGCCGGCTCGTCGAGGCCACCGGCCCGATCGGCACCCATCTCCTCGACTACGTCTACGTCCAGCTCGCGGTGGCCGCGGTCATCGCCTCGCTGTACCAGCTGCGCCGCGTGGCGACCGAGCGCCGCTTCCCGAGCCACCACCTGGTGCGCACCTTCCTGGTGATCGGCCTCCTCGGGCCGGGCATCTACATGATCTTCCCGGTGGTCGGGCCGATCTTCGCCTACGGCGCCGACGGCGGACAGTGGGCGACGGCCGACCTGTGGCCGGACACGCTGCCGGCGCTCAGCACCCCGCAGCACATGCCGTTCGACGAGATCACCCCGCGCAACTGCATGCCCAGCCTGCACACGGCGTGGGCCACCGCGATCTTCATCCACACCCGCAGGAGCCCCCGGTTCCTGCGCGCCGCGGGCACGTTCTGGCTGATCGCCACGCTCGGCGCGACGCTGGGATTCGGCTACCACTACGGCGCGGACCTCATCGCCGGCGTGGTGTTCACCCTCACCATCGAGGCGGCACTGCGCTCGCTCGCACGCGGCTGGGACCGGGCGGGAATCCAGCTGGTCACCTACGGCGTGGTGGTCTTCGCCGCGATGCTGGTGTCGTACCGCTATCTGCCGGTGGAGATGGCCAGGCATCCGTGGCTGTTCGGGCCGCTCCTCGTCCTGGCCATGTGCTCGGTGATCTACGGCTACGTACGGACCACCCGGCAGTGGGACCCGAAGCCCGTACCGGCGCGGCAGCCGGAACCACAGCCCGAACCGGTCTGAGCCGCGGCACACCGGGGCATCCGTGAGCACTGCCGTCGGGGCCGGTCGCACACCGCGGCCGGCCCCGGCCGCTCCGTGCACGCGCCGGGGCCGGGCCGGTGCTCAGCCGAAGTCGTACACCGTGACCGGTATGTCCCGGTTCAGCAGCCGGTCGGCGATCAGCGGCTCCACCCGGGACCACTTTCCGCCGGCCAGACCGCACCCGATCCGCGGCATGTGGACCGAGGCGCCCAGCTCGACCGCCCGGTCGGCCACCGCGCCCAGCCCCGTGCCGATCGCCTCGTAGCGGACCGGAACCCCCTTGCTGCCGGTGCGTATCCCACGCTGGCCCACCAGATTGGCCACCCACACATAAGGATCCACCTGGACGAACTGCACCGCGCCGAGGCCGAAGTCGTTGTCCGCGCGCGCCCGGTGCCAGCGGCGGTACGCCGCCTCCGGTTCGGGCCAGCGGCGCGAGAGGGCCAGGACGAAGCCCTTCCCCCAGCCCCCCAGGTCGTTGCAGACATGCACGATGACCTTGACGCCCTTGCCCTGCGGAGCGGTGGCGTCCCCTTGCACGTATGTGATCTCCCGCATGACTTCAGGGTAGGGGTCCCCACCGACAACCGGGATCATGGTCGCGGCCACCGCATCCGCCGGGGGCCGGCCCTCGGACGAGGCACTTTCACAACAGTGGTGAGACAGCAATACTGTTGCACCTGATGGACGCAGACGCGGCAGTCCGCCGCCGGGTCGGGACGCGAGGAGCAGCCATGGCGACCGGGACCGAGGAGCCGACGCTCACCGTCGACGAGCTTGCGGCGCGTGCCGGTGTCACCGTACGCACCGTGCGCTTCTACAGCACCCGGGGGCTGCTGCCGCCCCCGGTGATCGGGCCGCGCCGGGTCGGGCACTACGGGCACGAACACCTGTCCCGGCTCGCGCTCATCGAGGAGCTCCAGCACCAGGGCATGACGCTGGCGGCGATCGAGCGCTACCTGGAGCAGCTGCCCCCGGACCTGAGCGCGCACGACCTGGCGATCCACCGCGCGCTGGTCGCGTCCTGGGCGCCGGACACGGCGGAGGACGTGACGCGGGCGGAGCTGGAGCGGCGCGCGGGCCGGGCGCTGAGGGGGCAGGACATCGCGCGGCTGGCCGCGATGGGGGTGCTGGAGCGGGCGGAGCCGGTCGACGGCAGCTACCGGGTGGACCCGGGGCTGCTGCGGCTCGGGGTCGAGCTGCTCGGCGTGCCGATCGCCCACGAGACGATCCTGGCCGCCCGCACGGTCCTGCTGGAGCACTCCCGGTCCGCCGCCCAGGAGCTGACCCGGCTGTTCCGGGACGAGGTGTGGGGGCCGTACCGGGAGCGGGAGTCGGACCCGGAGCACGTGGCGGCGATGAAGTCGCTGTCGGCCCACATGCAGCCGATGGTGCTCCAGGCGCTGGTGACCGCGTTCCAGCGGTCGTTGAAGGAGGAGTTGCGGGCCGCGTTCACCGCGGAGTGAGCCGCGGCGGCCGGCGCCCCGTGCGGGGGGGCCGGCCGCCGCGGATCCGGCCGTCAGTCGTGGAAGGTCTCGCCCTTCCCGGCCTTCTCCACGAGCAGCGCGGGCGGCAGGAAGCGGTCGCCGTAGCGCTCCGCGAGCTGCCGGGCGCGGGCCACGAAGCCGGGCAGGCCGCCCTCGTACCCGTTGATGTACTGGAGCACGCCGCCCGTCCACGGCGGGAAGCCGATGCCCATGATGGAGCCGATGTTGGCGTCCGCGACGGAGGTCAGGACGTTCTCCTCCAGGCAGCGGACGCTGTCCAGCGCCTCGGAGAACAGCATCCGTTCCTTCATGTCGTCGAAGGGGATGTCCGTGTCCGGCCGGGTGAAGTGCTCGCGCAGGCCGGGCCAGAGCCGGGTGCGGACGCCGTTCTCGTCGTACTCGTAGAAGCCCGCGCCACCGCTGCGTCCGGTCCGGCCGAACTCGTCGACCATCCGGTCGATGACCTCGTCCGCCGGGTGGCCGGGCCAGGTGCCGCCGGCCTCCTCGACGGCCCGCCTGGTCTCGTCGCGGATCCTGCGGGGCAGGGTGAGGGTCAGCTCGTCCATCAGGGAGAGCACCTTGGCCGGGTAGCCGGACTGGGCCGCGGCCTGCTCGACCGACGCGGGCTCCACGCCCTCGCCGACCATGGCGACGCCCTCGTTGATGAACTGGCCGATGACGCGGGAGGTGAAGAAGCCGCGCGAGTCGTTGACGATGATCGGGGTCTTCTTGATCCGGCGGACCAGGTCGAAGGCGCGGGCCAGGGCCTCGTCGCCGGTCTGCTCGCCCTTGATGATCTCGACCAGCGGCATCTTGTCCACGGGCGAGAAGAAGTGCAGCCCGATGAAGTCGGCGGGCCGCGAGACGCCTTCGGCCAGGACGGTGATGGGCAGGGTCGAGGTGTTGGAGCAGAGCAGCGCGTCCGGCTCGATGACGTCCTGGATCTCCTGGAACACCTTGTGCTTGAGCGCGGTGTCCTCGAAGACGGCCTCGATGACGGCGTCGCAGCCCGCCAGGTCGGCCGGGTCGGCGGTCGGGGTGATGCGGGCCAGCAGCTCGTCGCGCTTCGCCTCGGTCGTACGGCCCCGGGAGAGCGCCTTGGCGAGCAGCTTCTCGCTGTACGCCTTGCCCCTGGCCGCGGCCTCCTCGGAGACGTCCTTGAGGACGACCTCGATGCCGGCCCGTGCGCAGGAGTAGGCGATGCCCGCGCCCATCATCCCGGCACCGAGCACGGCGACCTTGGTGACCTGGCGCTCCTCGATGCCCTTGGGGCGGCCGGCACCGGAGTTGACGGCCTGGAGGTCGAAGAAGAACGCCTGGATCATGTTCTTCGCGACCTGGCCGGTGACCAGCTCGGTGAAGTAGCGGGCCTCGATGGTCAGCGCGGTCTCGAAGTCGACCTGGGAGCCCTCGACGGCGGCGGCCAGGATGTTGCGGGGCGCGGGCATGGGGGCGCCCGCGATCTGCTTCTTCAGGTTGGACGGGAAGGCGGGCAGGTTCGCGGCGAACTTCGGGTTGGACGGGGTGCCGCCGGGGATCCGGTAGCCCTTGACGTCCCAGGGCTGCTGGGATTCGGGGTGGGCGTCGATGAAGGCGCGGGCCTTTTCGAGCATCTCCTCGCGGGTGTCGGCGACCTCGTGGACCAGGCCGTTCTCCAGGGCGCGCCGCGGGGTGTACTGGGTGCCCTGGAGGAGGACCTTCAGCAGCGCGTCGGCGATGCCCATGAGGCGGACGGTGCGGGTGACGCCGCCGCCCGCGGGCAGCAGGCCGAGCGTGACCTCGGGCAGGCCGATCCGGGAGCCGGGGGCGTCGAGGGCGATGCGGTGGTGGGCGGCGAGCGCGATCTCGTAACCGCCGCCGAGCGCCGCGCCGTTGATCGCGGCGACGACGGGCTTGCCGAGGGTCTCGATGCGGCGCAGCGAGTTCTTGATGGCGGTGCCGGTGTCGAAGGCCTGCTGGGCGTTCTCGGGACCGACCTTGATCATGTCCTTGAGGTCGCCGCCCGCGAAGAAGGTCTTCTTGGCGGAGGTGTAGATGATGCCGCGGATGGAGTCCTTCTCGGCCTCGGCGCGGTCGGCGATGGCCGCGATGGAGTCCTTGAAGGCCTGGTTCATCGTGTTGGCGGACTGGTCGGGGTCGTCGAGTACGAGGGTGACGACGCCGGTCTCGTCCTGTTCCCAGCGGATGGTCGTGCTCTCGGTCATTGTTCTTCTTCTCCGTAGGCAGGGGCGGTCAGACGCGCTCGATGACGGTGGCGATGCCCATGCCGCCGCCCACGCAGAGGGTGGCGAGGCCGTACCGCTGGTCGCGGCGTTCCAGTTCGTCGATGAGGGTGCCGAGGATCATCGCGCCGGTGGCGCCGAGCGGGTGGCCGAGCGCGATGGCGCCGCCGTTGACGTTGATCTTGTCGAGGGAGAGTCCCATGTCCCTGGCGAAGCGGAGGACGACACCGGCGAACGCCTCGTTGATCTCGACGAGGTCGATGTCGTCGATGGTCAGCCCGGCCTTGGCGAGGGCCTTGCGGGTGGCGGGCGCGGGGCCGGTGAGCATGATGGTGGGCTCGGAGCCGGAGACGGCCGCGGAGACGATCCGGGCGCGCGGGGTGAGCCCGTGGCGCTCGCCGGTCTCCTTGTTGCCGATCGCGACGAGGGCGGCGCCGTCGACGATGCCGGAGGAGTTGCCCGCGTGGTGGACGTGGTCGATCTTCTCGATCCAGTGGTACTTCTGCAGCGCCACCGCGTCGAAGCCGCCCATCTCGCCGATCGTGGCGAAGGACGGCTTGAGCGCGGCGAGCGAGTCGGCGGTGGTGCCGGGGCGCATGTGCTCGTCGTGGTCGAGGACGACGAGGCCGTTGCGGTCCTTGACGGGGACCACGGAGCGGGCGAAGCGGCCCTCCTTCCACGCCTCGGCGGCGCGCTCCTGGGAGAGCGCGGCGAACTCGTCGACGTCGCGGCGGGAGAAGCCCTCGATGGTGGCGATGAGGTCGGCGCCGACGCCCTGCGGGGCGAAGCCGGTCTCGAAGTTGGTCATCGGGTCCATCGCCCAGGCGCCGCCGTCGGAACCCATCGGGACGCGGGACATCGACTCGACGCCGCCCGCGAGCACGAGGTCCTCCCAGCCCGAACGGACCTTGGCCGCGGCCAGGTTGACGGCCTCCAGGCCGGAGGCACAGAAGCGGTTCTCCTGGACGCCGGCGACGGTGTCGGGGAGTCCGGCCGCGATGGCGGCGATCCGGGCGATGTCGGAGCCCTGGTCGCCGAGCGGGCTGACCACGCCGAGGACGATGTCGTCGATGGCCGCCGGGTCCAGTCCCGGGAAGCGGCTGCGGATCTCGTGGATGAGGCCGACGACGAGGTCGATCGGCTTGGTGCCGTGCAGGGCGCCGTTGGCCTTGCCGCGACCGCGCGGGGTGCGGATCGCCTCGTAGACGTACGCTTCGGTGCTCAAGTCAGCAGCCTTTCGGGGGTGTTGTGCGAAGGGGGTGGGTCAGGCGAGCAGCGAACGGCCGATGATCTCCTTCATGATCTCGGTCGTGCCGCCGTAGATGGTCTGGATGCGGCCGTCGGTGAAGGCCCTGGCGATCGGGTACTCCGCCATGTACCCGTATCCGCCGTGCAGTTGGAGGCAGCGGTCGGCGACGCGCTTCTGCAGTTCGGTGGCCCACCACTTGGCCATCGAGGCGTGCACGGCGTCGAGGGTGCCGTCGGAATGGTCGACGATGCAGCGGTCCAGGAAGGTGCGGGTGACGGCGCACTCGGTGGCCATCTCGGCGATCTCGAACCGGACGTGCTGGAGTTTGGCGAGCGGCCGGCCGAAGGCCTCGCGCTCCTTGACGTACCGCGTGGTGATCTCCAGCAGGTGTTCGGCCGCGGCGATCCCGGCGACCGCTATGCCCATCCGTTCCTGTGCCAGGTTGGTCATGAGGTGGATGAAGGCGCCGTCCCGTTCGCCGAGCAGGTTCTCCTTGGGGACGCGGACGTCGTGGAAGAACAGTTCGGCGGTGTCCTGGGACTTCTGGCCGATCTTGTCGAGGTTGCGGCCGCGTTCGAAGCCCTCCGCGCCGCGTTCGACGACGATCAGCGACAGTCCCTTGGCGCCGCCCTCGGGGGTGGTTTTGGCGACCACGATCACCAGGTCGGCGAGGATGCCGTTGGAGATGAAGGTCTTGGAGCCGTTGAGCAGCCAGTGGTCGCCCTTGTCCTCGGCGGTGGTGCGGATGCCCTGGAGGTCGGAGCCCGCGCCGGGTTCGGTCATGGCGATGGCGGTGATGGTCTCGCCGCTGCAGAATCCGGGCAGCCAGCGCCGCTTCTGCTCGTCGGTGCCGAGTCCGGTGAGGTAGGGGCCGATGATGTCGTTGTGCAGGCCGAGCGCGAGGCCGGGGGTGCCGGCCCGGGTGAACTCCTCGGCGAGGACGGCGCTGTAGCGGAAGTCGGGGTTGCCGCCGCCCCCGTACTCCTCGGGCATCGCGAGGCCGAGCAGCCCCTGCCGGCCGGCCGCGAGCCACGCCTCGCGCGAGACGATGCCGGCCTTCTCCCACCGCTCGTAGTGCGGGAGGACCTCCTTGTCGAGAAAGGTGCGCACGGTCTCGCGGAACGCGTCGTGCTCTTCGGTGAAGATCTGCCGCTGCACTGCGGGCCTCCTGGAGCCGGGTCCTTGCGGTGGAGAGAGGTGCCGCGGGGCCGTACAGGCCGGCGGCGGGAAGAAGCTCATCGGCCGGCGGGGTCCGCCCGGTCGTCCGCGAGGCCGGGCACGGCCCAGTCGGCGGCGACGGCCTCGGTGTCCGCGCCGGGGCGCGCGGGCCCGCTGCGTACGGAGACGGGGGTGGCGGAGAAGCGCGGCGCGGGGGCGGGCTGGGTGAGGCCGCCGTGCTCGACGAAGGTGGAGCGGGCGGCGAGGTGCGGG
The DNA here is from genome assembly GCF_030116705.1 of Streptomyces sp. ML-6. Lineage (NCBI taxonomy): Bacteria > Bacillati > Actinomycetota > Actinomycetes > Kitasatosporales > Streptomycetaceae > Streptomyces > Streptomyces sp. ML-6. The sequence goes on along the minus strand of NZ_JAOTIK010000001.1, from coordinate 6,990,314 downwards.
TGGTGGGGCGCCTCGCGGAGCGAGAGCACGGGGGCGACGCAGGCGTCCGTGCCCTCGAACACCTCGGTCCACTGCGCGCGCGTCCGGGTCCTGAACCGGTCGGCGACGGCCGTGCGCAGTTCCTCCCAGCGGGCGATGTCCCCCCGGTCCGGGAGCTCGTCCCCGATCCCGAGGAGTTCGACGAACTCGTCGTAGAACCGCTGCTCCAGCGGGCCGACCGCCATGTACTGGCCGTCGGCGGTCTCGTACGAGCCGTAGAACGGGCAGCCGCCGTCCAGGAGGTTGGAGCCGCGCCGGTCCTGCCAGCCGCCGGCCGCCAGCATCCCGTGGATCATCGTCGCGAGGTGGGCGGCGCCGTCGACGATCGCCGCGTCCACGACCTGGCCCCGGCCGCCGGGGGTGCGGGCGTGCTGGAGGGCGGCGAGGACGCCGACGACGAGGTAGAGCGAGCCGCCCGCATAGTCGCCGACGAGGTTGGCCGGGAGGGTGGGCGGCTCGCCGGGCCTGCCGATCATGGAGAGCGTGCCGGAGAGGGCGATGTAGGAGACGTCGTGCCCGGCCCGTTCGGCGAGGGGCCCGTCCTGGCCCCAGCCGGTCATCCGCCCGTACACGAGCCGCGGGTTGCGGGCCAGCGCGGCCTCGGGGCCGACGCCGAGGCGTTCGGCGACGCCCGGCCGGTATCCCTCGATCAGGATGTCGGCGCGTTCGGCCAGGTCGAGCACCCGCTCGGCGCCGCCCTCGGCCTTGAGGTCGACGAGCACGGAGCGCTTGTTGCGGTTGGTGAGGTCGTACGCGGGGTCGATGCCGAGCCCCGCTCCCCCGGGCCGGTCGACCCGGACGACGTCGGCGCCGAGGTCGGCCAGGAGCATCGCGGCGAACGGGCCGGGGCCGATGCCGGCCAGCTCGACCACCCGCACCCCTGCCAACGGACCGTGCGAGCCGTGCCCTGTCGTTGCCATCAAGCCCCCAGCGGTATGACACAACTGATGTAACATCGATGATGCTAAGAACGCACCGCGCTCCGCACAACCCCTGGGGCCGAGCAAGCGCTTAGCGCCTCTCGTCCGGATCATGCCGGGCCGATCCGGACGAAAGACCCTGGGACCTCCTTCCGGGATCCTCCCCCACGATCCCCGCCCCGCCGTTCACCGCCACGGCCCTCGCGCGGACCCGCGCCGTTCACCGCCCCGAACGCACTGCCCTCCTCCGTCCGCCCCGGCCGTCTCCTCCGTCCGCCCCGGCCGGGGCCCGTCCCGTACGCATGCCGGTGTCCGGCCACCCCCGACGGGGCGGCCGGACACCGTTCACCGGTCGTGCGGCAGGGGTCAGCGGGGCCAGCCGCAGTGCACGTGGCGGCTGTGTCCGGCGTCGCCCGGCCCGAGGACCTCCGGCGCGCCGAGCTTCTTGCAGGCCGCCATGAACTGCTTGTGCGGGGCGCCGCTGCCGACGTGCCGGCCGTTGATGTGCGTGATGTCGAAGGCGATTCCGGCGTAGTGCCTGGAGTTGCTGCTGTGGTCGCCGCCGACGATCTCGGAGACGGAGATCCGGTAGCCGTACTGGGTGCGCAGCTTCAGCAGGCCGTTCAGCATCCGCGGGTCGAGGGCGACCCGCCGGTTGGGCTTGTCGCCCCACGGGCTGGTGAGCGCTCCCTTGCCGTTCGCCGTGTCGACGATGTTCTGCCGGGCCGTCGAGCCGGCGTGCTTGCCGCCCGGGTGGACGGTGGCCAGGACGATCTGCTTCTGGGCCAGGATCTGCTTGGCCAGTGCCGCCCTGTCGCCGCCGGACGGGGTGCCGCTCAGCAGCGCCGCCCAGGTGCGGGCGCCGACGACGCCGTCGGCGGTGAGACCGGCCGACTTCTGGAACGCCTTGACCTTCGCCGTCACCGCGGCGGTGAACGCCCCGTCGACGGCCACCGCCTGGCCGCGCGCCTTCAGCAGGGTCTGCGCGGCCTTCACGGCCGGTCCCTTCGCCCCCTCGCGCAGGGTGGTGACCAGCCGGGACCAGGTGCCGACCCCCACGACGCCGTCCACGGTGAGGCGCTGCGCCTTCTGGAACGCCTTCACCCCGGCCGTCGTGGCCGGACCGAAGGAGCCGTCGACCGCCAGCGACTGTCCCCGCGAGTTCAGCAGGTGCTGGAGGGCGGTGACGGAGGTGCCCTTGGCGCTCGCCCGCAGGGTCGGCCAGTCGGCCGCCGCGGGGGCGGTCCGGAGGCCGGCGGCGGCGGTCCGGGCCGCCGGGGCCTCGCCCGCGGTCGCGAGGGACGCCGCGGGGCCGGTCAGCACGGCGACGGCGGCGATTCCGGCGACGAGCCGGGCGGCGGTGCGACGGGGAAGGGCGGCGGCGGAGAACGTGGACATGGTGGACATGGGTGACTCCTCGGTGTGGGTGGTGACGGTGTTCCGGTCGGTGGTGCGGGCGAGCCGGTGGATGGTGCGGGCGGCATGCCCGGTGAGGTGGGTGGTACGGGCGGCGGCTCGGGAGGTCCGGGCGGTCCGGGGCATGGCGTGCGTGGTGCCGGGTGCGGGCCTCATGGGCGGGAGCGCAGGACTGGGAAGTCGTGGGCCGGTCACGGGGTACCGCCCTCGGCCATCGCCCGCAGCTCCGCCGGGCTGCCGCGGAAGACGTCGCGGTCGACCGGCCCGTCGATGCCCGGCACGGCTCCGTCCTGGGTGTGCTGCCAGAAGGTCCAGGACCGTCCGGCGCCGGGCACCTGGTGCGGTTCGTCCGATCCGCTGCCGTACCGGGCGAGCCACAGCGGGTGCCCGGCGAACACCTCGCCCTTGCCGCCCATGCACTCCTTCACGAAGGACGCCCGGGTGTAGACGATCGGGGTGACCCCGAGCTCCTTCTTCACCTCGTTCAGGAAGGCCCGCACCTGCGCGGCGCGCAGCGCCTTCGGGCAGATCTCCCCACCGCCCTTGGCGGGCAGCTTCTCCACGTCGAGCACCGGCGGCAGTTCGCCCGCCCGGCCGCCCCGGTAACCGGCGGCGCGGACGGTCGAGACGAAGTGCCGGGCCTGGGCCGCGCCGTCGGTCGTGCTCCGGGGGTGGAAGAAGTGGTACGGGGCGCGCAGCAGCGAGGTCCTGGAGGCGGCGGCGTAGTCCCGGGCGAACCAGCCGTCCTTGCCGGAGACCCCTTGGGTGGCCTTGAGGAAGGCGAAACTGTTGGAGGCGGCCACCCGCTCCCAGTCGATCGGGGTGTCCCCCGTCCCCTTCCGCTCGTGGTTGTAGTGGCTGGTGTCCACGCCGGTGACCCCGTACGACGAGGGCGGCGCGGCCTCGACCGCGGGAGCGATCACGCCCAGCGCGACCAGGGCCGCTCCCACGACCGTGCCGGTCAGAGCGACACGCACTCGTACGGGTGATGTCGGATGCATATGCAGATCTCCTTGTTTCTCGGGCGAAAGGGCCACGGCGTCCCCGTCCGCCGCGAACGCGCAGGCAGGAGCACCCCTTCGAAGGGGTGGGAACGGGGTGGGGTTCGCGGGGCTCCCGGGCCGGCCGCTCCTCAACTGTGCAGCACGCGACGGCGCTTTCACTACGATCTGCGTCCCGCGGGTCGATGCGCCTATGCACGCTCCCGATGCACGGCGTTGACCTGCGGCTATGCACACGGAGAGTCGGGAAGGCACGATGACGGACAAGACGGCGGCGGGCCACGGGCCGCATCCGGGGCGAGCTCTCGCGGAGTTACTGAGGACCTGGTGGGAGTCGTCGGCGCGCGACGGCCGCGAGAAACCCACCCAGCAGTCCCTCGCCAAGCGGCTGGGGATCGACCAGACCACCCTGTCGCGCTATCTGAATCCTTCTCACTCCTCCAACGCGCCGCGCAGGATCGTCGAGCAGCTGCACACGGTGCTGCGGGCCCCGGCCGACGACCTGGCCCGGGCGTGCGCCCTGGCGGAGGCGGCGGCCGGGGCCGCGCCGGGCCGCCGACGCACCGCGGTCGCGCAACCGCCCGGTCCGTCGGCAAAGAGCGGTGCGGCGAGGAGCGCCGGGTCCGCGGCGGTCGGCGCGAAGGAGGCCGTGACGCCCGCCGGTTCCGGTACGGGGGAGGCCCCCGGGTCCGCGACGGCCGGGACGGACACGGCCGGAGCCGGGGCGGGGGCCGGAGCGCCCGCCGCCGTGGGGCCGGTCGACGCCCCCGGTCCCGGGGCCCGGCGGTGGGACCGCTTCCCCGTGGCATTCCCGACCCTGGCCGTCTCGGCGCTGCTCCTGCTGGTGTTCGGCGGGCTGGCGTGGTGGGCGGCGCCGGCCCCGGGCCGGAACGACGCCAAGACGACGGCGGAGGTGACGGACCGTCCGTCGGAGGGCACGGCCTGGCCCCTGGCCCGCAAGGGCAACGTGCTCTGGAAGGCCCGTACGGTGCAGTTGCTGCTGCGGGCGCACGGTCACGACGTGAAGGTCGACGCCGACTACGGTCCCGCCACCGCGGAGGCCGTGAAGAAGTTCCAGTCCGCGCACGGACTGACCCCGGACGGCAAGGTCGGGAAGGACACCTGGCCATTGCTGATCGTGGCGATCGACTCGGGCACGAAGGAACCGGAGGCCATCACGGCGGTGCAGTACCTGCTGCACCAGGCCGGGGTGCCGACCGACAGCACCGGTGCCTACACCCCGTCGACCATGCGCTCGTTGAAGGAGTTCCAGGCGTCCCGGAACCTGCCGGTGACGGGAGTCGGGGACGAGGACACCTGGCGCGCGCTGCTCAACGCCCAGGGCCCGGACCAGCACAAGTGACCGGGCGGGAGGGGGCAGCGGTCGCCCCGGGGGGTCAGAGCATCCAGGACACCAGCGTGCAGACCATCGAGACGGCCCAGACCACTCCCGCGACGATGCCGAGCGTCATCCCCACCGCGACCCGGCGTTGAGCGAGGTAGACGGTCCCGGGGCCCATGGGTGTTCGATGTTCGTTCATGCGTACCAGTCTGCCGGTCGGGACTGACAGACCTCATCCGTACCCGTACTCAGCCGGTACCGCGGTACTCAGGCCGTCGCTTCCCGCAGGGCCTTCCGGCACAGGGCGTCGGCCCTGCGGGTGGTTTCCGGCTGACGGAAGTCCCGGGCCAGCCACAGGGTGTGGGCGCACGCGTTGTCGAGGCCGGTGCGGTGCCCGACGGAGACGAAGACGGGTTTGACACCGGCCCGGGTGCGCAGGGCCCGGCCCACCTCCTCCTCCCCGTCGAGCAACGGCGACCAGTCGCCGCGGCGGGGCCCCGGCTGCTCGTACGAGAAGGTGAACGGGTTCTTGGCGACGCCGATGACCGGGAGTCCGGTGAGCACCCCGAGGTGGCTGGCGAGGCCGAAGCGGCGCGGGTGCGCCAGGCCGTATCCGTCGCAGATCACGAGCCCGGGGTCGACCGGCAGGGCTTCGAGCGCGGTGAGCACGGTCGGTATCTCCCGGAAGGCGAGGAGCCCGGGGACGTACGGGAAGGTGACCCGGCCGACGGCGGTGGTCTCGGCGAGCACGTCGAACGTCGCCCCGTCGAGAACGACCGCCGCCGCGACGACGACGTCGCGTTCGTCGTCGTAGGCCACGTCGACCCCGGTGACCCGGCCCGTGCCGGGCGGCGGTCCTGGTTCGTCGAGCACCAGCCGGGCGCGCAGGGTCTCCTGGATGGCTCGTGCCCCGGCCTCGTCGGCGGGCATCGGGAAAGTCGTCATGATGCGGTCGAGTTTAGGTCTTTCGTTCGGGCCGGGCCGGATCGGTGAGCGGGGCCCGGTGCAGGCGCTCGCGGGCCGGCCGGTCCGTCGGCGGGGACGGGGCGGGCTGCCCCGTCCCGGAGCCTGACGATCATGTTTGTACTCGAACTGACCTACACCGCCCCCGTCGAACGCGTCGACGCGCTGCTCCAGGACCATGTGGCCTGGCTGGAGGCGCACTACGCGGCGGGGGTGTTCATCGCGTCGGGCCGCAAGAACCCCCGCGACGGCGGGGTGATCCTGGCCGTCGGGGACGACCGCGCCCGGATCGAGGAGATCACCTCGGCGGACCCGTTCGTGACCGAGGGTGTGTGCGCGTACCGCGTGACCGAGTTCATCGCGACGAAGACCTCGGACGAACTCGCCCCGTACCGCCAGCAGTTGCCCGGCTGAGCACCACGGCCCGGCGGGCGGCGCCGAGCGGCCGCCCGCCTTCACGGATCAACGGATCAGTGACCGGGGCGCCCCGCGTGGGCCACGCGCCCCTTCTCGCCCGCGGCCCAGCAGCCGCCGTCCGGGGTGCAGTCGACGGTGTCGTACGACCCCGTGTCGACCGTGCGCCAGGTACGGCCGCCGTCCCGGGTGAGGTCGGTGCCCGTCGGGCCGACCGCCAGCGCGGCCGACCTGCTGTGCGGCAGCCAGGCCACGCCCGAACGGTAGGCGGTCGGCGGGGTCGTGGACCGGCGCCAGGTACGGCCGGCGTCGCCCGTCACCGCCGCGGCGTCCGGCGACGCCTCGCCCGCCCGGTAGTCGCCGCCGACCGCGATGCCGTGGTGGCGGTCGCGGAAGGCCAGCCCGAAGACGCCGCGCGCCGGGTCACCGGCCGGGATCGGCGACACGGACGCGGTCCAGGTCAGTCCGCGGTCCGCGGAGTGCAGCACCCGCGCGGTGGCGGCGCCCCCGGTCGCGAGCCAGACGTCACGGGGCCCCGACGAGACCAGGCACTGGCCGCTGGCGGCGAACCCGGCCTCACCGGGCTGCGCCTCCGGCATGCCCTCGGTGGGCAGGACCCGCCAGCTCCGGCCGCCGTCCGCGGTGGACAGGATGCGGTACTTCCCGTCCACCGGGTCGCTCATCGCGAGCCCGTTCCGGCTGTCGAAGAAGGTGAGGCAGTCGTAGAAGGCACGGGCGTCGGTGTTGCGGAACGACTCCGTCCAGGTCGCGCCCCCGTCGTCCGTGCGGAACACCCTGGACGCCTCCCCCTCGCCGATGGCCAGGGCCACCGCGCGCCGGGCGTCGAACGCCTCGATGTCGCGGAACTCCAGCTCCTCCTCGGCCGCACCCGCGGGTGACACGTCGCGCCAGTGCCGGCCGCCGTCCACGGTGCGCAGCACCGTGCCCTTGGAACCCGCGACCCAGGCGGTGCGACGGCTGACGGCGGCGAGACCGCGGAACCGGGCGTCCGTGCCGGTGTCGGTGAGCGTCCAGGTCGGCCGTTCGCCCGGCCGGTGCTGCTCCTGCGGCGTTGCCGCGGTCGCCGGTGTGGCCAGGGTCGCGGCCAGCGCCGCCACACAGAGCCCCCATGACATCAGTCGTCTCTTCTTCCCCATGACACTCATGGCGCTGGAAGCTAGCCCACCCGTCGCGGCCCGTCCAGGGTGAGCTGCCGCGAAGTGGGCAGGCGACCGGGTGCGCCGGTACGCGGTGATGCAACTCACGCCGTCTCCCAGTGCACGGACAGGAGGATTCCGTCGTCTTCATCAGTACCGGCAACCGTTCGTCCGGCCGAGAAAGGGAGCAGGTCTTGTCCACCGTCATCGAGCAGTCCGTGCAGGCCCGCATGGTCGCGTCCGCGCCGCGGATGGAGACCCTTCCCGCCACCCTGCAGTACGACCCGAGCGATCCGTTCGCCGTGCGCATGGCGTTCCCCGCCCCGGCGACCCTGGAGGGGACCGAGGTCTCCTGGGAGTTCTCCCGCGAGCTGCTGGCCGCGGGCATCGACGCGGCGGCCGGCGTGGGGGACGTACGCATCCGGCCGTTCGGATACGAGCGCACGGTCCTGGAGTTCCACGCCGAGGAGGGCATCGCGATGGTGCACGTGCGCACGGCCGAGCTGCGCCGTTTCCTCGACCGGGCGCAGGAGACGGTGCCGGTCGGCGACGAGCACCGGTTCCTGGATCTCGACCGGGGTCTGGCCGACCTGCTCGGCGGGCCCCACTGACGCCGCGCCCCACGGGGCCGGCGCCACCCGCCCGCCCCTGACTCCGACGGCCCCGGTGGCCGGGGCGGCCGCCCCGGCCATCGGGGCCTCTCCCGTCGCCCTCGATCCTGTTCCCGGCCACGACCTCGGCCTCAACCCCGGCCTCGATCTCGTTCCAGACCGCGCCCTCGTTCCCGATCTCGCCTTCACCACCGTCTCCGCCCCTCCCCCGCCGGTTTTCACAGACGGATAAATCAGGACATGAGCGCCCCCGGATCGGCCATCGAGCACGCCTTCAGGAAGCTGCCACCCCTCACGGACCTGCATGCATGACAGCGCGTTACCGGCTTTCTGGGAGGCCGACTTGGATCCGGGCTTACCTCCGCTTTAACCTACGGTCTCGTAACCTACGTATCCGTAGGTAATTCTCCCGTCCCCAGGAGTCCCCCGTGACGATCACCGCTCCCCACCTCGGCAGTCCGAAGGCGTGGACCGACGCCCAACTGCTGTACGCCCTGGAAGAGGTGGTGGAGAAGGAACTCAACCGTCATCTCAAGGTCGCCAAGGACTGGATGCCCCACGAGTACGTGCCGTTCTCCGACGGGCGGAACTTCCCGGGCGTCTTCGAGGACGGCGAGGCGTGGCGGGCCGATCAGTCCAAGGTCACCGACATCGGCAAGATCGCGCTGGTGGTGAACCTGCTGACCGAGGACAACCTCCCCAGCTACCACCACGAGATCGCCTCCCTCTTCGGCCGTGACGGCGCCTGGGGCACCTGGGTGCACCGCTGGACCGCCGAGGAGGGCAGGCACGGCATCGTGATGCGCGACTACCTGCTCACCTCTCGCGCCGTCGACCCGGACAAGCTGGAGCAGTTCCGGATGGCGCACATGGCGGAGGGGTTCGAGTCCGACAACCGCCACTCGATGCTGCACTCCGTGGCGTACGTCGCCTTCCAGGAGCTCGCCACCCGCGTCTCGCACCGCAACACCGGCCACCAGTCGGGCGATCCGGTCTGCGACCGCATGCTGGCGCGCATCGCGACCGACGAGAACCTGCACATGGTCTTCTACCGCAACCTGCTCGGTGCGGCCTTCGAGCTGGCCCCCGACCTGACGATGCAGGCCGTGCGCGACGTCGTCGTCAACTTCCGGATGCCCGGTCACGGCATGCCCGGCTTCGAGCGGGCCGCCGCGCAGATGGCGATCGGCGAGATCTACAACATGCGCATCCACCACGACGACGTGATCCAGCCCGTGCTGCGCTACCTGAAGGTCCTCCACATCGACGGCCTCGGCCCCGAGGGCCTGAAGGCGCAGGAGGAACTGGGCCTGTACATGGGCGGTCTGGACTCCGAGGCCGCGAAGTTCGACGAGAAGCTGGCGGCCCGCAAGGCGCGCATGGCCGCGCGCGCCATGGCCTGACCCCTCCCCGAACGGCCACGGGCCCGTCTCCCCCGGCGGGAGCGGGCCCGTCCGGGCTCACGTCGTGGCGTGCAGGTCCTGCGCGTAGTGCTCGATCGCCGCCCGGTACCGCCGTACGTACGGGTCGTCGCTGCTCGTCGCGAGCAGTTCCAGCAGCAGTCGCATGGCTTCGTGGTGCTCGCCGGTGTTGAAGAGGGCCATGGCGAGGAACGTCCGCAACGCCCCGTCGTCGGGGAACCGTTCGAGACCGGCGCGCAGGAGCCCGACCGACTCCTCGTACCGGCCGAGCACGCGGTAGGTGCTTCCGAGGCCGAGGAGCGCGCCCCGGTGGTCCTCCTCCGACAGCCCGTCGCCCTCCAGGGAGCGTTCGTAGAACGGCACCGCCTCGGCCTCGAGGCCGAGCGTGTCGTGGGCCCACGCGGTCTGGTACGCCACCTCGGCATCGGCCGGGAAGGCGGCGGAGAGGGACAGCAACTGCTGCCGGGCCTCTTCCTTGTGCCCCTCGGTGCGCAGCCGTACGGCTGCGGCGAGCAGGGCGTTTCTGTCCTGATCCGTCATGCGGACATCGTGCCAGGCCGGCGGCGGCCGTCCGGGGCGGGGCCGGAACGGTCCGGGCCCGGGGTGGACGGTCCGGGTCCGGAACCGACGGGCCGGGTTCCCGGGACGGGCGCGGCGGCCGATGGGCCCGGGCTCAGGCCCGGCCGCGACCGGTTCTGCGCAGCCGCTCCCGCTCCTTCTCGGAGAGCCCGCCCCACACACCGAACCGTTCGTCGTTGGCGAGGGCGTACTCCAGGCACTCCCGCCGCCCCTCGCAGGCGTTGCAGAGCTGCTTGGCCTCGCGGGTGGAGCTGCCGGGGGCGGGGAAGAAGAACTCGGGCCCCGCCTGGGCGCACAGCGCTGTCTCCTGCCAGGCGAGTGCGGTGTCGGCCGCGGTGTTGATCAGCATGGGATCCACCGTGCCCGGTCGCGATAAACAACCGATCAACGCTTCATCAATGCGGCGCGCCGACGTGTTTCGGCCGACTCCGCGAGGTCCGGGTACCACCCCGGCGGTACGGAACCGGCCCGTGTTCCCCACCGCTCCGTCGCCCCGGGCGTCAGTCTGCCACCGGGCCACCCCGTGCGCGCAACCCCGCCACTCCGAGCACGGGGGCGGCAAAACGGCCGGGAGTCCCGGAAAGGGCACGTGTGTCCCGGGCCGGCTGCCGGAAGCGGGGTACGCATGTCCTGGCCCGGCTGTCGGGGGCGGGGCACGTTGCGGTGTCCCGCCCCCGACCGGTCAGCGCGTCACTCCCAGGGCGGGGAGCACCGTTTCCGCCACCCGGTACGCCTCCTCCAGCAGCGGGTTGCCGGAGAGGATGAAGGTGTCGACGCCCAGGTCCTCGAACTCCTTGAGGCGTTCGACGACCTGTGCCGTCGAGCCGACGACGGCCGTGCCGGGGCCCGGCCGGAACAGGCTCATGCCCGGCCACAGGTTGGGGTGCGCCTCCAGTTCCCGCGCCCGGGCCGGGACCTTGCCGCCGTGCTGGCGGAACTGGCGCTGCCAGCCCACGCCGTCCTCCCCGGCCCGGCCGCCCAGCTGCCGGGCGTACGTGGCGTCGCTGGTGACGTCGAGGAGCCGGTCGGCCGCCGCCCACGCCTCGTCCTCCGTGTCCCGGACGATGAGGTGGAGGCGGAGCCCGATCCTGAGCGTGCGGCCGTACGCGGCGGCCCGCGCCCTGACCCGCTCCAGCTTCTCCTTGAGCAGGTGCGGGGGTTCGCCCCAGGTCAGGAAGACGTCCACGTGCTCGGCCGCCATCTCGATGCCGGGGGCGGACGAGCCGCCGAACCACAGCGGGACGTGTGATTCCTGGACCGGTTTCAGGTCCCCGAAGGAGGCACCGGCGTTCTTCAGGTCGTAGAAGCGGCCCTTGTGGTCGAAGACCTCGCCGGCGGTGAGCCGCTTCACGATCGACCAGTACTCGGCGCTCAGTTCGTACCGCTCGTCGTGCTCCACGTGCAGCCCGTACTCCTGGAGGGCCTTCGTCGAGCCGTTGACGACGTTGAACCGCAGCCGGCCGCCGAAGAGGGTGTCGAAGCTGAGGGCCATCTTGGCGAGCAGGGTGGGCGAGATCAGGCCGGGGTGGACGGCCAGCAACGGCTTGAACGCGGTGCTGGTGGAGGCGGCCAGCGCGCTGCCGAGCGGCCAGACGTCGTACAGGTCGGTGGCGAGCAGCGCGCCGCTGTAGCCGAGGCGTTCGACCGTGCCGGCGAGCTGGGCGAGGTAGCCGAGGTCGACCGGGCGGCGCCCCTCGGGTTCCCAGGGATAGGCGCCTTCGCGCGGGATGACGTACCAGAGGACTTCGGTCGCCATGTCGTCACGCCGCCCGGTCCGCGTCGGCACCGGCACCTGCTCCGGCGCCGGCCAGGGCATGGGCGACGGTGACGGGGCGTTCGATGAAGCCGATGCGGTGGAAGATGTCGGCCGCTTCCTGCTGTTCGGCGATGAAGGCGTCGGTGACGGGCTCGATCCTCCACGGCAGGGCGCGCAGCGCGGTCTCCCAGTCGTCGGCGGATCCGCCGAGGTCGGCGGCGGCGATCTCGGCGGCCTGCCGGGGGTGGGCCGCCGCCCAGTCGTCGGCGCGCTGCAGGGCCCGGGTGAGCGCCTCGACGACCTCGGGGCGGTTCTCGGCCAGGTCGCGGCGGGTGAAGAAGACGGAGCGGTCGGTGATGACGTCGCCGGTGCGGATCAGGGTGCGCAGTCCGCCGGTGCGGCGGGCGGCGGCCAGTCGGTCGCCCTGGGCCACCCAGGCGGCGATGGCTCCGGTGCGCAGCAGTTCCTCGCTGTCGTCGCCCCCGCGGACGGCGGTGATGTCGTCGGCGTAGGAGAGTCCGGCGTCGTCGAGCGCCTTGGCGATCAGGTGGGTCTGCCAGGAGCCGATCGCGAGGTGGACGGTGCCGCCCCTGAGGTCGGCGACGGTGCGTGCGGGGCTGTCCTGGGGGACGAGGAGCGCGCCGTGTTCGGGGCGCGGGGCGGAGACGGCGGTGTAGACGATGTCGTGTCCGGCCGCCTGGGCGGTGACGGGCGGGGTGGAGCCGGTGCCGCCGAAGTCGATGACGCCCCGGCCGAGGAGTTCGCCGGTGCGGACGCCGTCGGTGTACGGGTGGAAGACGACGCTCTCGCCGAGCGGGGCCAGTTCCTCCCGGGCGAGGCCGAGGCGGGAGAGGTGGTACAGGTGGTAGAGGGACGGGTTGCTGCTGTGCACACCTATGGTGATGGTCATTCAGATCACTCCGACTTCGGTACGTTCGGGGGCTTCGACGGGGTTCGGGGTCGTCCCGGAAGGCGTGGCGGGCCCCACCCCGAGGTCTTCGAGGAGGCGGCGGCGCAGGGCCGCGAAGGCGGGGTCGCCGGGGTCGCGCGGCCGGTCGACGGCGACCGGTTCGTCGGTGACGAGCCGGCCCTCGCGCAGGACGGCGATCCGGTCGGCGAGGCGTATCGCCTCGTCGACGTCGTGGGTGACGAGGAGGACGGCGGGCCGGTGCTTGCGGCACAGCTCCCCCACCAGGTCCTGCATCCGCAGCCGGGTCAGGGCGTCGAGCGCGGCGAACGGCTCGTCCAGGAGCAGCAGTTCGGGTTCGCGGACCAGGGCGCGGGCGAGGGCGACCCGTTGCGCCTCGCCGCCGGAGAGAGTGCCGGGCCAGGCGTCGGCGTGCCGTTCCAGGCCGACCTCGGCCAGGGCCCGCAGCCCGTGCCCGGCCCTGTCGCGCGGCAGGGCGACGGTCACGTTGGCGAGGACCTTTTTCGACGGTACGAGACGGGGTTCCTGGAAGACGACGGTGCGGGCCCGGGGGACGAACACCTCGCCCCCGTCGGCCGCGTCGAGCGCGCCCAGGATGCGCAGCAGGGTCGTCTTGCCGCTTCCGCTGGCGCCGAGCAGGGCGACGAACTCGCCCCGGGCGATGTCGAGTCGGAGGTCGTCGAGGACGGCGCGGTCGCCGAAGACGCGGCGCAGTCCCCGTACCCGTACCGCGGTCCGCGGGGTCGGTTCGGTGGTGGTCATCGGGTGGCTCCCTGCGGGGTGCGCCAGGGCATCAGTACGCGCTCCAGGAGCCGTACGACGACGTCGGCGGTGAGTCCGAGCAGTCCGTAGACGAGGATGCAGACGGCGAGGACGTCGGTGCGGGCGTAGCTCTGCGCCTGGGACATCAGATAGCCGATGCCCGCGGTGGCGTTGATCTCCTCGGCGGCGATCAGGGCGATGACGCTGAGCGTCATGGAGAGCCGCAGTCCGGCGAGCAGGGAGGGCAGGGCGCCGGGCAGGACGACCTGGCGCACGAGGGCGAGGCGGCCCATGCCGAAGCTGCGCATGGCCTCGATGAGTTTGGGGTCGGTGGCGCGCACCCCGCTGGTCGTCGACACGTACATGGGGAAGGTGGTGGCGACGGCGATGAGGAGGATCTTCGCGGTCTCGTTGATGCCGAACCAGACCATGAACAGGGGCACCAGGGAGAGGAACGGGATGGTGCGCAGCGTCTGGATGGAGGAGTCGAGCAGTTCGTCCCCGAGGCGGCTGAATCCGGTGGTGACGCCGAGGGTCAGTCCGGCCGTGAGCCCGATGAGGAGGCCGAGTCCGGAGCGGGTGAGGGAGGTGGTGAGTGCGTCGGGCAGTTGCCCGTTGCCCCACAACTCGCCCACCGCGCGCAGTACTTCGGCGGGCGAGGCGAGCACGTCGGGGGTGAGCAGTCCGGTGGCGGACGCCGCCCACCACAGGGTGAGGAGGGCGATCGGGCCGAGTGCCCGGACGGTCGCGGAGTGGGCCCGGCCGCGGGCCCGGTACCGCCGGGGCTGCGGCCGGACGAGGCCGGGGGGCGGGGCGGTTTCGCTCATTTCAGCTTCTCGATGTCGAGGAGGTGGGCGGCGACGTCGACCTTTTCCGCGGTGACCTTCTGCTCGGCGTAGAAGTCGGCGACGGCCTCGAAGCGTTCGATGTCCTCGGGGCCGATGGGGCCGACCGTGCCGCCCTGGCGGGTGAAGCGGGTCTGGACCTCCTTCGCCCTGCCGGTGACGGCGGTCGGGCCGACGTCCGTGAAGACGTTGAGGTACGCGGCCGGGTCCCGCTTCTCCTCGGCGCCGGCCTCGTGGAGGTAGCGGTAGAGCGCCTTGACGATCTCGGGGTGCTGTTCGGCGAATTCGGTGCGCACCGCGTTGAGGCTGTAGTTGTCGGAGCCGATCGCGGCGCCGTCGGCGACGAAGTGGGCCTTGCCGCTGCCGATCTCGGCCACGGCGTACGTCGCCCACACCGCCCAGGCGTCGACCTGGCCGGCGTTGAAGACGGCGGCCGTCTGGTCGGGCCGCAGATGGACCCGCTCGACCCGGTCGGCGGGGATGCCGGCTTTCGCGAGTGCCTTCAGCAGCAGGTACTCGCCGGTGCCGCCCTGGTTGACGGCGACCCTCTTGCCGACCAGGTCCTTGATCGAGGTGATGCCGGAGTCGTTCTTGACGAGGATGCCCTCGCCCGCCGCGTCCGGGTCGGTCGCGGTGAAGAACTTGAAGCCGGGGCGCTGGGCGAGCGAGGTGATGCCGGAGGTGATGGAGCCGGTGGCGATGTCGAGCCGGCCGGCGTTCATCGCCTGGGCGGCCGGGGCGAAGGGGCCGGCGCTGCCGGTCCAGCGCACCTCGGCGCCGACCTTCGCGAGCGCCTCGTCGAGGCTGCCGTCCTTCTTGCCGAGGGCGAGCACCCCGGAGTTGCCGGGGTCGGGGATGCGGATCTCGACCGTTTTCCCGGCGCCGGAGCCGCTGTCGGCCTCGGAGGTGCCGCAGGCGGTGAGGGCGAGCAGTGCGGTGGCGGTGAGGAGCGCGGGGGCGATGGTCCTGCGTGGTGATCGGGGGATGTTCATGGGGCGGGGGTCCTCACAGCTCGGGGTCGGACGGGCGGGGTGCGGGCGGGGTGGCGGGCAGGGCGGCGGCGCGGCGCAGCGGTTCGGGGTCGGCCCAGGCGGTGACGTCGACGGGTTCGGGCAGGAAGCCGTGGGCGCGCAGCCCGGCCTCCTGTTCGGCGAGGAGGGCGAGGCGGGCCGGGGAGAGGTCGGGGTGGAGGGTGCGGTGGGTGCCCGGCCGGTAGGCGCCGGCGACCCCGTCGGCCCCCGCCCCGGTCTCGGCGCCGAGGATGCGGGCGACCTCACCGGGCTGTCCGGCGGCCCAGTCGGCGGCCCTGAGCAGGACGGCGAGGAAGCGGTCGACGAGGTCGGGGCGGTGGTCGAGGAGTTCCTGGTGGACGGTGATGGGGCGTGGGGTTCCGTTGTTGATCCGGAACCGGGGGTCGGCCAGTTCGTCGAGTTCGACGGCCACCTCCGCGCCCGCCCGCCGCGCGGCCTCGACGGCCAGTGCTCCCTTCACGTACACGGCGTCGACGTCGCCGCGGCGCAGCGCCGCCAGTTCGGCGGCCCACTGGCCCTCGTGCCCGGCGGCGGGGACGTCGACGAACTCGGCGTCGTCCGGCCCGAGTCCGGCGGCGGCGAGCGCGCCCTCGAAGCCGCGCAGCGCCATGGCCCGCCAGAAGTCGATCGCGATGTCGTGCGCCGGGACGGCGAGCCGGAGCCCGCGCAGGGCCTCGGTGCCCCGGATGCCGGAGCCGGGCGCGACGAGCACGGCCTGCCGTTCCTCGATCCAGGTGAGGCCGATCAGCCGGGTCCGTTCCCCGCGGGAACGGGCCCACAGGGCGGGGACGTTGCCGCCTTCGCGGAAGAGGCCCGGCAGGGCGTGGGTGAAGTGGGCGGCCCGGTCGGCGCCGGGTGCGGCGTCCTGGAGGGAGCGCACCGCGATGCCGTCGCGGGCGAACTCCTCGGCGAGCCAGTTCCGGTCGGCGGCGATGCCGGTGGCGGTGGGGACGGGGCAGCGGGTGAACCAGAGCGTCCTGGGCAGGACGGCATGCGTCATGGGGGTGTCTTCCCGGAAGTCGGCGAAGCGGATGAGTGGTGGCCCGTACGCCGGGATGTGGGCACTGGGTACGGCCGAGGGCCCCGGCCGCGCGGTGGCGCGACGGAGGGGAAGGGGAGAACGCGAAGGAAAAAAGGGGAACGCGAGGGGGTCAGCGACAGGTGGCGCTGGAGACCCGTGCCAGATCGATGTGGCGGCGCAGCGTCAGGGTGAGCAGGGACGGAGCGGCGTGGGCGGGGGTCGCGGTTCGGCGGCCGGCCATGGCACTGCTCCCTTCTGCTCGTCGGTGCTGACGTGCTGCACACTGCCACGCCCCGCGACCGCCGCACAACTCGCTTCCCATGATGTGGGATTCGGTGTGAACGCAGTGTTTCACCAGCCGGTTTCCCGGCGCTCCGGCTCCCGTAGTGTGGCAACTCGACACCCCCTGCCACCCCCTCATGAGCGGAGAGTGAACCGATATGACCGAGGCCGCGGCAGTGCGCGCGCCCGGTGGAGCGCAGGCGGTCCGGCGCGCCCTGGACGTCCTGCACTGTTTCCACGACAACGGCCCCGACCTCAGCGCCTCCGACCTCGCCCGTCGTCTCGGCCTCTCCACCTCCACCGCACACCGGCTGGCCCGTACCCTGCTCGGCGCGGGCTTCCTGGAGCAGGACCTCCGTACGTCCCGCTACCGGCTGGGCCCCGCCGTGACCGAGCTGGGCCGGCTCTCGTACCACCAGCGCGGTCTGCATCTGGCCGCCCCCGAGCTGAGCGATCTCGCCGAGCGCACCGGCGCCACGGTGGACCTGGCGCTGCGCAGCGGTCCCCACGCGGTGATCGTCGCGGGGGGTTCGGTCACCCCGAAGGTGGGGCTGCGCAGGCCACTGCACTCCACGGCGCTCGGCAAGGTCCTGCTGGCCTGGGCCCGGCCGGGCGAGGGCGGCCCCTTCTCGCTTCCTCCGCTGCCCGCCTTCACGGACCGCACGATCGTCGAACCCGCACTGCTGGAGGCGGAGTTGGCGAAGGTACGGGCCGATGCCCACGCCCTCAACGACGGCGAGTCGGCCCACGGGGTACGTACCCTGGCGGTTCCGGTGCTGGACGGTGCGGGGTACGCCCGCTTCGCCCTGGCGGTCCGGGCCACACCGGCCGTGATCACGGCCGGGCGCACCGGCTGGTTCCTGGCGCAGGCCCGTTCCTGCGCCCGCGCCCTGGAGGTGCTGCTGCTCTCCCCGGCGGAACGGCGCCCGCCCGCCCCCTGAGCCGGCGGCCCTGTCGGTACCGCGTGGCACGATATGAACCGGCCGGGGCGGGTGCCGGGCAGGACGGCGGCCGGGCCGCGGGGACAAGAGGGACGTACATGACAGAGGCCGTACCGACCGGGGCGGACGCGCCCACGGGGAGGGTCGCCCGGGAGCTGCTGGTGCGGGCCGAGCGGCTGCTGGAGACCGCGCGCGCCGTGCGCGCCGACCACACCCGCGCCGTGGAGGCCGTGCGGACCGCGCTGAATCCACTGGTCGACTCCCTGGTCGGCCAGGAGCTCGCCGTCATCCCCGTCTCCCGGCTCAGGGACGTCACCGAGGGCAGGCTGCGGATCGGCGCGATCGAGCAGGCCGGTCTCACCACCGTGGGTCTGGTGCACGGGGCGAGCCGCTACGAGCTGCGCCAGATCCCCGGGGTCGGTGCGCAGACCGCCGACCAGGCCCTGGCCGCCGCCGGGCAGATCGCCCACGCGGTGCGGGACACGGTCACGGTCCGGCTGGACGTGGACGCCCCGGACGAGGCCACGACCGCGCTGGTCACCGCGTTGTACCGGCTGGTCGAAGCCGGTCCCGCGGTCCGCCGCGCGGTGGACGCGGCGGGCCGGCTCGTCGGGCGCCTGGAACCCCTGCTGGCCGAGGCGGCACCGGCCGGGGCGCGGCTGCGCATGCTGTTCGCCCGGCGGCAGACCCGTTCCCAGGTCATGGCGGCCGTGAGCGGGGTGCAGGAGGTCGTCGCCGAGGCGGCCGGGCGCGAGCTCCCGGCGCTGTTCGGGCAGGTCTCGGTGGATCTGCTGCGGGAGGCGGAGTCGGACGTCGCGGCGTGGGTGGACTTCGAGCTGCGGTCCGCCGAGTACTACGGCCTGATCGCCGAGCTGTCGGGCACCGGGCCCGACCGGGACGCGGCCGAGGGGTTCCTCCCGTCCGCGATGGCGGACCGGGTGCGCGATCTGCGGCTGGACGACGCCCGGCTGCGGGTCTCCCTGCGCGGTTACCAGTCGTTCGGCGCCCGGTTCGCGCTCACGCAGAAGCGGGTGATCATCGGTGACGAGATGGGGCTGGGGAAGACCGTCCAGGCCATCGCCGCGCTCGCGCACCTCTCAGCGCGGGGCGAGACGCACTTCCTGGTGGTCTGCCCGGCGAGCGTGCTGATCAACTGGGCGCGTGAGGTCCGGGCCCGTTCCACCCTGCCCGCCCTGCCGGTGCACGGCCCCGAGCGGCAGGGCGCCTTCGACGAGTGGCGCCGCACAGGCGGGGTCGCGCTCACCACGTTCGACGCCCTGCACACCCTGCCGGACGCCCGGGACTGCGGCATACGGCCCGGGATGCTGGTGGTCGACGAGGCCCATTACGTCAAGAATCCCGAGACCCGGCGCTCCCGGGCGGTCTCCGGCTGGACGCAGCGCACCGACCGGGTGCTGTTCCTGACCGGTACGCCCATGGAGAACCGGGTCGAGGAGTTCCGCAGCCTCGTCCGCCACCTCCAGCCCGAACTGGCGCCCTCGATCCACACCACCCACGGGGCGGCCGGTTCGCTCGCGTTCCGCAGGGCGGTCGCCCCGGCCTATCTGCGGCGCAACCAGGAGGACGTGCTGGCCGAACTCCCGGCGGTGGTGCAGGTCGACGAGTGGGAGGAGTTCAGCCCGGACGACCTCGCCGCCTACCGGGAGGCCGTGGGCGCCGGGCAGTTCATGCGGATGCGCCGGGCGGCGTACGCCCGGCCCGCCACGTCGGCGAAGCTGAACCGGTTGCGCGAGCTGGTGGCCGAAGCCGCCGACAACGGGCTCAAGGTGGTGGTGTTCTCGTACTTCCGCGAGGTGCTCCTCACCGTCGGACAGGCCCTGGATTCCCGGGTGTTCGGCCCGTTGACGGGAAACGTTCCGGCCGCCCGGCGGCAGGGGCTGATCGACGACTTCGCCGCCGTGGACGGCCATGCCGTGCTGCTGAGCCAGATCCAGGCCGGCGGGGTCGGGCTGAACATGCAGGCGGCGTCGGTGGTCATCCTCTGCGAACCGCAGATCAAACCGACCATGGAGCACCAGGCGGTGGCCCGCGCCCACCGGATGGGGCAGATACGGACCGTCCGGGTGCACCGGCTCCTGGCGACCGACAGCGTCGACGAACGGATGCTGGAGATCCTGGCCCGCAAGGAACAGCTGTTCGACCTGTACGCCCGGCGCAGCGATGTCGCCGAGACGATGCCGGACGCCGTGGACGTGTCGGACGGGGCGCTGGCCCGGCGCATCGTCGAGGAGGAGCAACTGCGCCTGGCCACCGGGGCGGACGGGGCGCGGGCCGAGGGGGATGACGCGGTGGCGGAGGCGTCCGCCCCGGCCGGGGCGGAGGGGGGCGCGGCCCCGGCCGAAGCGACCCGGGAGAACTGACGGCCTCCCGCGTCAGTTCCCGTGCGCGTCCTTGTCGGGTGACGTCCTGTCGCCCGCGGCCGTGCGGTGGGCCGTCGCGCCGTGCGGCCCGTGGCCCGGCACGGGGACCCTCCCGCGGCCGGACCGCACCCCACCGGTTGCACGTACGCGCAACTGGAGGAGGTGGTGCGGTGGTACGACCTGACCGGGAGGGTTCTCAGCCGGCTGACGGCGTCCCGGACGGGGTGGCGCACGGGTCCTCGGTCGTTCCCGGGTCGGGCGACGGCTCCTCGGCGCCGCCGGACGGGTCGGCCGGGTCCGGGCTCGGGCTCGGCGAGTCGGTGGGGCAGGCCGGGGCGGAATCCGAGGGGCTGGGGTCGGGGCTCGTGCCGGGGTCGGGGGTGCCCGGTCCGCTGTCGGTCGGGTCGGGCGAGGGGCTGCCCGGTCCGGTGGGTTCCGGGGAACCGGTCGGGTCCGGGGAGCCGGTGGGCGATCCGGAGGGGTTCGGGCCGGTGGTCGGGGACGGAGACGGGCCGGGCGATCCGCCGGGCTGCGGGCCCACGATGATGCCGCCGCCCGTGCCGGGGCCCCCGACCGGGTGCTTCGGCTTGTTGGGGCCGCCCGCGCCGGGGCTCTTCGGGACGGTGCCCTTGCCGTCGGCCACCGTGTGGACGCCCTTGCGGTAGAACTCCAGCCAGGACAGCACGGTGCGCAGATAGGTGTCCGAGTGGTTGTAGCCGAGGATCGCCCGGTCCAGGTCGGCCTTCACCGACAGGTCGCGGGGGCCGGCGCACAGGTAGTGCCCGGCGGCGAGGGCGGCGTCGTAGATGTTGTTGGGGTCGCGGCGGCCGTCACCGTTGCCGTCCTTGCCCCAGCGCGCCCAGGTGGAGGGGATGAACTGCATCGGTCCGACCGCCCGGTCGTACGTCCGGTCGCCGTCGTACGCGCCGCCGTCGGTGTCCCGGATGCGGGCGAATCCGGAGCCGTCGAGCACCGGGCCGAGGATCGGGGTGGTCGTCGTGCCGTGGGCGTCGACCCGTCCCCCGCCCGCCTGGCCGGACTCGACCTTGCCGATCGCCGCGAGCAGTTGCCAGGGCAGGCGGCATCCGGGGTCGGTCCGGCCGAGGGCGCCCTCCGCCTTGCGGTAGGCGGCGAGGACGGTGGCCGGGATGCCCGCCTCGGTCCACGAGCGGACGGCGTCCGGGTTCCGCTTCTTCCCGGCCCTCGGCGGCTCGGGCGACTGCAGCGGGGGCAGTTCGGTGTGGTACGAGTCGTCGTTGGGGACCTGCGACCACGTGACCTCGTCGGCCTCCCGGCGCTCCTTCGCGGTCGGTTCGTGGCCGGCCGGTGACGGTGCCTGGGACGCGGTGAGCGCGGCCATCGCCGCGACGGCGGCCGCCGTGCCGCCGAGTCCGCGGCGCATCGTGCCGTTGAACCTCATGCGTGCTCCCCTCCGCCCCGGGTCACCGGGTGAACGTGTCGATGGCGGAGATCCGCCAGGTGCCGTCGCGCCGGACGGCGTCCACGGCGAACATGGCCGCCGCGTAGGTGGTCTCCTCCGCCTTGCCGGTACGGGTGTTGCTCTGGTCGGCGTAGATCAGCAGCCGGGCCCGGTCGCCGTTCAGGCGTTCCACCCCGCTGTCGGTGACGGTCGTGGTCAGCACCAGCTTCTGCTTCTGTCCCTGGGCGCGTACCTGGGCGAGCATGTCCCGGTGCTGCTGGACCGCCTTGCCGGTCAGATGGCGCCTCCCCGCCTGCTCGGACTTGGCGGGCGAGGCGTAGTCGTACGAGAAGACCGCGCCGACGGCCTCGGAGATCTGGCCCTTCACCTCGCTGGTGCGGGCGATGTCGGTGAGGGCGGTGTTCTGCCGGGCCGGGTCGTCGCGCAGGTCGTCGGCCGAGGCGAACGCCCAGGCCGCGTAGGCCCCGAGGAGCACGGTGAGGACGCCGAGAACGACGGGGAGCCGGATGCGGAGCCGGGGCATCCACTCGCGCTTCGTCCCCGCTCCCTTCGGCTTCTCCCCTTTCGGCTCCTCCCCCTCCGGTTCCGCTCCGTTCGGGGTCTCCCCCTTCTCCTCCGTCGTCCGCTCGTCGTCGGCGGTGGTGTCCGGCCCGTCAGGGGTTGGCGCGGACTCGTCCCGGGGCCGGGCCGGGTCCTCCGGTCCGCGCTGCGGAGCGATGGTGGTGGCGGCGCGTTCCGCGGCGACGGTGGCCAGTCGGCGCCGGCGGTTGACGAGGTGGCGGGTCGTCGACATGTGCGGGGGTCCTCTCGGTGGCGGGTGGGAGTCGGTGGCGTCGGAGCCGTCGGGCGGCCTCCGACCGGGCTCTCAGCCGGCCGTGTTGCCGACGGGCGCCTGGCCGAGGGCGCTGAGCTTCCACCCCTCGGCGGTGCGGGTGAGCTGTCCGAGCATCCGGCTCTCCTTCACCGCGGGCTTGCCCTCGGGCGCGGTCACGGTGACCCGCAGCGCCACCATGACTCCGGCCCTGCCCGCCCGGTCGTCGAGTTCGGTGACCGCCCCGGACAGGATCTGGGCGGTGCTGACCGTCTTCGCCTCCCGGATCTGCTTCACGAACGCGTCCCGCCCGTCGACGAGTTGCCGGTGCAGGTCGCCGGTGGTGGAGTCGGACCAGCTGTCGAGGCCCTGCTCCAGCTTGCGGTGGTCGAGCGTGTTCATGTTCTGCACGGCCTGTTCCCCCGCGGCCAGCGCCTCGTCGCGGGCCTGCGCGTACGCCGCCGACTCGTCGTGCGCGGCCTCGTACCGGGACACCCCGCCCCGGACCGCCGCGCCGGCGGCCGCGACCGTCAGCACGATCGCCGCCGCCACCAGCGGGTTCACCGTCGTCCGTATCCGTGCCATCGTTCCCTCTCCCTGCCGGCCCCTGCGTGCCGAGTCGCGCGCGTGCGGCTCTTTCATCTGGCGGTGATCTCCACGACGGTCCACCGGCCGTCCCGCAGCCGGGCCGTGACCGACAGCTGCGCCGCCGCCGTGGTGGCCCGCCTGCCCTCGCGCTCGTAGACCTGGTCGAGGAAGACGAGCAGGTGGGCGCTGTCGTCCGTCAGCCGGGTCACCCCGGCGCGCACGACGTGGGTGGTGAGCGTGAGCTTCTGGTCGGCGGCCTGCTTCTCGACCTGGCCGAACAGCGCCGCGTACTGCTGGAGCGCCTTGCCCGCCAGGAGTTTCTTCGCCGCTTCCTTGGTGACGGCGGTGGCCTGCGGGCTGTACGAGAAGACCTTGCCCAGCGCGTTGCTGACGTCGCCCGCGACCCGGGTGGTCGCCTCGCTGTCGGTCAGCGCGTGGTTCGACGTGGCGGGGGTGTCGCGCAGTTTCTCGCCCGCGACGAAGAACGCACCGCCCGTCACGAGCAGCGCGGCCGTCAAGACGGCCGCCACGGGGCGCGGCCACCTCCGCCCGGGTTCCGGCTGCCCGGATTCCGGCTGTCCGGGCGGCTCCTCCCGGGCGTCCGTGCCGGGTTCCGCGAGCTCCTCGGCGTCCGGTGTGTCCACGTCCGTGCGCACGACCGCCGTCCCTCCCCGTTCCTTCATGCGCCGCCCCCGGCCGCGATCGCCGTGAGCGCCTTGATCTTCCAGCCGTCCGGGGTCCGGGCGAGGGTGGCCTCGAAGCGTTTGCGTTCGGTGCCGCCCTTCCCGGTGCGCGGAGTGACCTCGACGTCGACGGTCGCGATCATCTCCGCCGTGCCGGTGCGTTCGTCGAGCGCGGTGAGCGCCGCGTCGGTGACCTTCCCGCGGGCGGTGGCACCCGCCTTGGCCAGTTCCTGGGCGTCCTTGCTCCGGGTGCGTGCCAGCTGGTCGTGGAGCGGTCCGGTCGAGGAGTCGAGCCAGGCCCCGAGGCCGGCGTCCACGCTCCCGGCGTCCTTGCCGTCGAGGCTGTTCAACCGGGCGAGGCGGCTCCTGCCCTCGGCCAGCGCGGCGTCCCGGCTCTTCGCGTACGCCAGGTCGTCGTCGCCTCGGGCCCGTGCGTACGACCAGCCGCCGAGGCCGCAGATCAGCGCGGCGACGAGCAGCGCCGCCCAGCCGCCCAGGGTCTTCGTGCGCGAGGTCATGCGCCGCTCCCCCGTCCGAGTCCGAGCAGTCCGGCCATGCCGTCGGTGGCCGGTGCGGGGTCCGGGGCGACGCCGAGGGCTCCCGGCAGCCGGTTCGTCGTGCCGTTCCCCAGGAGCATCGAGCCGGGCCGGGCGGGCTCGGGCACGGGTCCGCCCTTCGGCGCGTTCGCGCTGCCGCGCACGTTGATGCCGGTGCCGGGCGACGAGGTGCAGCGGGCCTTGGTGTTGACGGCCGGTCCGGGCGTGGTGTCCAGGCCGTTGCGGTAGGTGGTGCCGCCGTATCCGGCGGTGCAGGGCAGCGGTTCGAAGAAGGTGACCGACATGCCGAACCGGGCGCCGTCCCCGTCGATCGCGCTGGATCCGGCGGCGGCCACCGCGGGCAGTCGCACCAGGAGTTCCTCCATGCCGCGCTGGCGGGTGACGGCCACTTCGGAGGTGGTGAGGAGGTTGGCGACGACGACGCCGAAGGCCGGGTCGATGTCCCGCAGCAGTCCGCTCATCTGTACCGCGGCGCCGGGGGCGGCGGCGATCAGTTCGCGCAGGTCGGTGTCGGAGTCCTTGAGCTGTGCGGCGAGTTCCTTGGCGCCGGAGGCGAAGCCCTTGAGCGCCTCGCCCTGTTCGGCCTGGGTGCGCAGCACCGTGCGGGCGTCGGCCATCAGCCGGGTGTTGACCGGCAGGGCGTCGTCGGCCGCCCGGACGAAGTCGCTCCCGGTGTCCAGCAGGACCTGGAGGTCGTCGCCGCGGCCTTCGAACGCGGTGCCGAACTCGTCGACGACGGTGCGCAGGGATTCCAGGTCCACGGAGCCCGCCAGCTCATCGACGCCGGTGAGCACGTCGGTGACGGGGGCGGGGACGGTGGTGTCGGCCTGGTCGATGACGGAGCCGTTCGCCAGGTAGGGGCCCTCGGAGCGGGTGGGCCGCAGGTCGATGTACTGCTCTCCGACCGCGGAGAGGGCGGCGACGACGGCCTTGAGGCCGTCCGGGATCTTCGGGGCGTCCTTCTCGATGCGCAGTTCGGCCTCGACCCCCTCGTCGGTCAGCTCGATCGGTCCGACCCGGCCCACCGAGACGCCCCGGTAGGTGACGTTGGAGTGGGTGTACAGCCCCCCGGTGCGCGGGAGTTGGACCTTGACGGTGTAGTAGCTGCGCAGGCCGACGTAGTGCCCGAGGTCGGCGTACCGGATGCCGAGGAAGCCGAGGACGAGCACCGCGATGACGAGGAAGGAGATGTTCTTGAGCCGGATGGCGAGGGTGATCATCGGCTGCCCCCCTTCGGTTCCGCCGACCCCACCGCGGGAAGGGGCAGCGGCAGTGTCGTGCCGGCCCCGGTCTGCGGAGTGGCCGGGGGGACGAGCGAGGGGATGATCTGCGTGCCGGGCATGGCCGTCACATCCAGGTAGACGTTGAGGTAGTCGCCCTTGACCCCGCGCAGCACCTCGTCCGTGAACGGGTAGGTGAACAGCACCTGGAGGGAATCGGGCAGGTCCTGGCCGGAGTCGGCGAGTGCCTTGAGGGTCGGGGCGATGGCCTTGAGGTCGGCGATCATGTCGGCCTTGCTCTTGTTGATCGTGTCGACGGCGACGGTGGAGAGCGTGTCGAGCGAGCGCAGCATGGTGAGGAGCGAGCCGCGCTGCTTCTCCAGGACCTTCATGCCGGGGGTGAGTTCGGTGAGGACCGTGCCGACGTCCCGCTTGCGGGTGGCGAGGGTGGCGGAGAGCCGGTTCACCCCGTCGAGCGCGTCGGTGATGTCCTCCTTGTGCTCGTCCAGGTTGGTGACGAGGGTGTCGACCCGGCCGAGCATGGAGCGGACCTGGGGTTCGCGTCCGGAGAGTGCCTTGTTCAGTTCGGTGGTGATGGTCTTGAGCTGGTTGACGCCGCCGCCGTTGAGGAGCATCGACAGGGCGCCGAAGACCTCTTCGACCTCGGGGTTCCGGTTGGTCCGGCTCAGCGGGATGCGGTCCCCGTCGGCGAGCCTGCCCCGTGCGGTGCCGCGTGCGGGGGCGGCGAGCTGGATGTACTTCTCCCCGAGGAGACTGGACTGTTCCAGGTGGGCGTAGGCGTTGGCGGGCAGTTCGACCTTGCCGTTGACGCGCATGGTGACCTTGGCGTTCCAGCTGCCCGAGCCGAGGGAGACCTTGGTGACGCGGCCGACGGCGACGTCGTTGACCTTCACCGATGCCTGCGGGGCGAGGCTGAGGACGTCCGCGAATTCCGCGGTGACCTCGTAGGGGTGGTCGCCGAGGTCGGCGCCGCCGGGCAGCGGCACCTGGTCGAGTCCGGTGAAGGCGGGCAGGCCGGAGCCGGTGACGACCAGGGTCAGTCCGACGCCCACGGCCAGCAGTGCGGCGATGCCGGTGGTGCGGGCTCCGGGTCTGCGCAGGACTCGGCTCATCGGTTCGCCCCCTTCTTGTCCGTGGCGGTGCTCGCCGGGGTGCCGTAGACGGTGCCGACGGCCGGGAACGGCAGGGCGGGCAGCGCCTTGCGGCGGGCGGTGTCCACCGGAGTGAGGCCGGCGAGCGCGGCGGCCCCGGTGAGCGGTCCGCCCATGGAGAGTTCGTTGAGGTTGGTGCGGCCGTTGAGCGTGCGGTGCGCCGGGTCGTAGGCGTTGAGGACGTTGTCCGCGGCGAGCGGCAGCGTGTCGAGCGACTCGGCGAGCGAGGCGCGCTGGTCGACCAGGGTCTGGGTGATCGGCACCAGCGCTTCCACGTTCGCCTTCAGGGCGCCGCGGTTCTTCTGGATGAAGCCCTTGACCTGGCCCAGCGCGGTGCCCAGTTCCTTCAGGGCCGCGCCGAGGTTCTCCTTGTCGTCGGCGAGGAATCCGGTGACCGTGTTGAGCTGCTGTTCGGCGGCGCGCACATTGCCGTCGTTCTCCTTCAGCATGGTGGTGAAGGTCTGCAGGTAGGAGAGGGTGTCGAAGAGGTTCCCGCTGCTCTTGTCGAGGGTCTTGGTGGCCTTGCCGAACTGTTCGATGGAGTCCCCGATGGCCTTTCCGTTGCCGTCGAGGTTCTCGGCCCCGGTGTCGAGGAGTCCGGAGAGCGCCCCGTTCGCGTTGGCCCCTTCCGGGCCGAGGGCCTTGGAGAGCTTCGTGATGGAGTCGTACAGCTGGTCCACCTCGACGGGGGTGGCGTTCTTCGCGGCCGGCAGCACCGCGCCGTCCTCGATCAGCGGTCCCCCGTCGTAGGCGGGGGCGAGCTGGATGTAGCGGTCGGCGACGAGGCTGGGGGCGACGACCACGGCGTGCGCCCCCTTGGGGACCTTGACGCCCTTGTCGACCCGCAGGGTGACCTCGACCTCCTCCCCCCGGGGCGTGACCGATTCGACCCGGCCGGCCCGGACGCCGAGGATCCGCAGGTCCGATCCGGCGTACACTCCGGTGGCCCGGTCGAAGTGGGCGGTGATGGTCGTCGTTCCCTCGTCGTCCATGGCCATCACCCCGCCGGTGACCGCGACGGCCACCACGACGAGTCCGGCGCCCATGCCGACGATGCGCTTCATCTTCATGTCAGCGGCCGCCTCGCTGCTCGGGTGGCATGCATCCGGTCGCCGGGGGTGTGCCGGCGGGCAGGTATTCCTTCGGGACGAGTCCGCAGACGTAGTTGTCGAACCAGCGTCCGTTGCCGAGGGTGTTGCCGACGAGCCGGTTGTACGAACCGGCGAGCGAGAGCACCTTGTCGAGGCTCTTGCGGTTCTTCACCAGGACCGCGGTGACCCGGCCGAGCGAGTCCAGGGTCGGCTTCAGCTGCTTGTTGTTGTCCTTGACCAGGCCGGTGATCTGGGTGCCGAGGTTCCGGGTGCCGGTGAGCAGCAGGTGGATGGAGTCGCGGCGGGCCTGGATCTCGCCGAGGAGCAGGTTGCCGTCCTCCAGCAGGGTTTCGAAGCTGCTCTTCTTGTTGGCGAGGGTCTTGGTGAGCTGCTTGCTGCCCTTGAGGAGGGTGGCGAGCTGGGCGTCGCGTTCGGAGACCGTCTTCGAGAGGGCGGAGAGGCCCTCGGCGGCGCTCTTCACGTCCGGCGGGGAGTTCTTGAAGGTGGCGGAGATCGTCTCGAAGCTCTTGGCGAGCTGGTCGGTGTCGATCTCCTCGATGGTCTCGCCGAGTCCGTTGAACGCCTGGGTGACGTCGTACGGGGAGGTGGTGCGGCTCGCCGTGATGCGTTCGTCCGGGTCCTGCGGGGCGTCGCCCAGCGGGTCGACGGCGAGGTACTTCTCGCCCAGCAGCGTCTTGATGGCGATGCCGACGGTGGAGGCGTTGCCGATCCAGGCGTCCTCGACCCGGAAGCCGACCTTCACCTTGGCCCCGTCCAGCGACACTCCGGTGACCTCGCCGACCTTCACGCCGGCGACCCGCACCTCGTCGCCCTCCTCCAGTCCGGCGGACTCGGTGAAGTCGGCGCTGTAGGTGGTGCCGCCGCCGAGGAAGGGCAGCGAGTCGGCGCGGTAGGCGCCCAGCGCGAGGAGGGCGAGGAGGATCAGTCCCACCACGGCGACGGCGACGGGGTTGCGTTCCCGTACGGGTGTGATTCTCATGCCAGGCACCTCGGCTGTGTGATCGCGATGCCGGTGGGCGGGGCGCTGCCGTCCTCGGTCGTCACTCCGCCGACCTTGGCCTCGCAGAGGTAGAGGTTGAGCCACGAGCCGTACGAGGCGATCCGGCTGATCGCCGTCATCTTGGCCGGGGTCTTCTTCAGGAAGTTCTCGATCTGCGGGGTGCCCTCGACCAACTGGTCGGAGAGCCGGCCGAGTTCCTCGATGTCCTTCTTCAGCGGCTTGCGGCCGTCCTCGAAGAGGTCCGCGGTGACGGTGGTGAGCGCGCCCATGGCGGTGACCGCCTCGCCCAGCGGTTTGCGGTCGCCGGAGAATCCGGTGACGAGTTCCTGCAGGGTGACGACGAGGTCGTTGAAGCCGTCCTCGCGGTCGTTGACGGTCTTCAGGACCGTGTTGAGGTTCTTGATCACCTCTCCGATCACCTTGTCCTTGGCGGCGATCGTGCCGGTGAGCGAGCCGACGTGGGAGAGGATGCTGTCGACGGTGCCGCCCTCGCCCTGGAGCACCTGGACGATGGAGCCGGCCAGCTGGTTGACGTCCGGCGGGGAGAGTCCTTCGAACAGCGGCTGGAAGCCGTTGAAGAGCTGGGTGAGGTCGAGTGCCGGGGTGGTGCGGGAGACCGGGATGGTCGCTCCGGCGGCGAAGCTCTCGCCGACCGGCCCGGCGCCCCGGTCGAGGTCGACGTACCGCTGGCCGACCATGTTGAGGTACTTGATCGACGCGGTGACCGAGGCGGGGAGCCTGCGTCCCTTGCGGACGGCGAAGCCGACCTCGGCGAGCCTCTTGTCGGCCACCTCGATGGACTCGACCTGTCCGACCTTGACCCCGGCGATCCGGACGCTGTCGCCGACGATCAGTCCGGTGACGTCGGTGAACCGGGCCTTGTACTCGGTGGTCTCGCCGACTCCGGTGTTGGCGATGGACAGTGCCAGCACGGTGGTGGCGAGCACGGTCACCAGGATGAAGACGATCGATTTCGTCAGCGGACCGGCGAGGGAACGGCGCTTCACTTGAGCTTCACCTCCGCACCGCGGAAGGCCGGACCGATGAGCACGCTGCTCCAGTCGGGCAGGGTCTGCGGCTGGACTTTCAGTGAGGGGGCGACCAGCTCGTTCACGAGCCGGCTCTCCTGCGGGGAGTTGGGCATGCCGAGGGCGGGGCCCCGGTCGGGCCGTGCGGCCCGGTCCGTTCCGTCACCGTGCGCGGCGTTCTCCTGCGAGGCGGCCGGTGCCGTGCGGGCGTCCGCGGTCGGTACGGTCCTGCCGACGTACGGCACGGAGTAGCAGTGCGGTCCGCCGGTGGCGTCGTAGACGGGGGTGTCCTTGCCCGGCACGTACTTTCCCTTGGACTTCACGGGCTGGACCGAGACGTGGAGTCCGGGCTGGTCGGTGCCCTTGCCGAGCGCCTTGTCCATGGCGGGGACGAAACCGGCCATGGTCCGCAGGGTGCAGGGGAATTCGTCCGAGTACCGGGCGAGGAGTTCCAGGGTCGGCCGGCTGGTGGCGGCGAGCCGGATCAGGTTGTCCTTGTTCTCCCGGAGGAAGGAGGTGATGTCCTGCGCGGAGGCGGTGGTGGCCCCGTACAGGTCGGCGAGCTGCGCCTGCTGTTCGGCGACGGTGCCGCTGGTGGTGGTGAAGTCGGTGAGCGCGTCGAGGATGTCGGGGGCGGCGTCCCCGTACACCTTGCTCACCTTGACGAGTTCCTTGATGTCGGCGTTGAGCGTGGGGAGTTGGGGGTTGAACTTCGCCAGGTGGGCGTCGAGCCTGACGAGGGTGTCGCCGAGCTTCTCGCCGCGTCCTTCCAGGGCCCGGGAGACCGCGCCGAGGGTGGAGGCGAGTTTCTCCGGCTTCACGGCGGTCAGCAGCGGCAGGACGTTGTCGAGGACCTCCTCCAGCTCGATGGCGTTCTTCGAGCGGTCCTGCGGGATGACGGCCCCGGCCCGCAGCGTCCGCGCGGACGGTGTCGCGGGCGGCACGAGTGCCACGAACCGTTCGCCGAAGAGCGTGGTGGGCAGCATCTGGGCGGTGACGTCGGCCGGTATCCGGTCCATTTCGTCGGGGTCGATGGCGAGGGTGAGCCGGGCCCCGTCGCCGTCGGCCGCGATGCCGCGGACCTGTCCGACGACGACGCCGCGCAGCTTCACGTCGGCGTTCTGGTGCATCTCGTTGCCGGCACTGCCGGTGCGTACGGTCACGGTGGCGTCGTCGGTGAAGTCCTTCCGGTACACCGAGACCGAGACCCATACGAGTACGGCGGGCACGAGGAGGAAGGCGACTCCGGCGAGCCGGTGGCGGGCGGTCTGCGCGCGTCGGGAGTTCATCAGCCTGCCACCTTCACCGTCGTCGTGGCGCCCCAGATGGCGAGGGAGAGGAAGAAGTCGGTGACGCTGATGAGCACGATGGCGTTGCGCACCGAGCGGCCGACCGCCACCCCCACCCCGGCGGGCCCGCCCGTGGCGTGGAAGCCGTAGTAGCAGTGGGCGAGGATCACCATGACGCTGAAGATCAGCACCTTGAGCACGGACAGCAGCACGTCGTCCGGGGAGAGGAAGAGGTCGAAGTAGTGGTCGTACGTGCCCGCGGACTGTCCGTTGAACAGGATCGTGATGGAGCGGGAGGCGAGGTACGAGGAGAGCAGCCCGATCGCGTACAGCGGGATGATCGCGACGACCCCGGCGATGATCCGGGTGGAGACGAGGTACGGCATGGACCGCACCCCCATCGACTCCAGGGCGTCGACCTCCTCGTTGATCCGCATGGCGCCGAGCTGGGCGGTGAAGCCGGCGCCCACGGTCGCGGAGAGCGCGAGGCCGGCGACGAGCGGGGCGATCTCGCGGGTGTTGAAGTAGGCGGAGATGAAGCCGGTGAAGGCGGAGGTGCCGATCTGGTTGAGGGCCGCGTAGCCCTGGAGGCCGACGACGGTGCCGGTGAAGAGGGTCATCGCGACCATCACGCCGATGGTGCCGCCGATGACCCCGAGGCCGCCGCTGCCGAAGGCCACTTCGGCCAGCAGCCGCTGGACCTCGCGCAGGTAGCGGCGCAGGGTGCGCGGTATCCAGATCAACGCCCGGACGTAGAAGGTGAGTTGTTCACCGGATCGATCGAGCCAGCTGAGCATCGACATCGGTCAGCTCCCCTTCGCGGGGACGATCTGGAGGTAGATCGTCGTGAGGACCGTGTTCACGAAGAACAGCAGCATGAAGGTGATGACGACGGACTGGTTGACCGCGTCGCCGACGCCCTTGGGGCCGCCGCGCGGGTTGAGTCCGCGGTAGGCGGCGACGATGCCCGCGATGAAACCGAAGATGAGCGCCTTGACCTCGCTGATGTACAGGTCGGGGAGCTGGGCGAGGGCGGAGAAGCTGGCCAGGTAGGCGCCGGGGGTGCCGTGCTGGAGGATCACGTTGAAGAAGTAGCCGCCGAGCGTGCCGACGACCGAGACCAGGCCGTTCAGCAGGACGGCCACCAGCATGGTGGCCAGGACGCGCGGGACGACCAGGCGCTGGATGGGCGAGACGCCCATGACCTCCATCGCGTCGAGTTCCTCGCGGATCTTCCGGGAGCCCAGGTCGGCGCAGATGGCCGAGCCCGCCGCACCGGAGATCAGCAGCGCCACGATGATCGGGCTGGCCTGCTGGATCACGGCGAGGACGCTGGCGCCGCCGGTGAAGGACTGGGCGCCGAGCTGCTGGGTCAGCGAGCCGACCTGGAGGGCGATGACCGCGCCGAACGGGATGGAGACGAGTGCCGCGGGCAGGATGGTGACGCTGGCGACGAACCAGAACTGTTCGACGAACTCCCTGAACTGGAAGGGCCTTCGGAACATCTCCCGGCTCACGGTCGCGGCGAGGGAGAAGAGCTTCCCGGTCTCGCGCAGCGGGGCGAGGAGCTGGGTCGGCTGCTTCTGCCGCGAGGCCCCGGGCGTCTTCCGTCCGCCCGTGTCGTCCGCGCCGTCCGGGCCGGAGGGGGGCGGGTCGGGGGGCAGTACCGGCATGGGGGCCGTCACGGGTTCCCACCGCCCGTGGCCGGGGCGTAGCTCTTCATGATCGCGGTGCGGGCGGCCTCGGGCAGCTGGCCCATCATCGACAGGACCCGTTCCCGGCGGCGCAGGGCGGCCTGCCGCACGGGCAGGCCGGGTGACGGCTCCAGCTGCGGTACGACGGTGCGCGGCGCGTTGGCGGAGCTGATGCCGACCCCGTAGCCGTTGATCTCCTCGGCGGCGAGGGTGGCGGCGTCCTTCTCCTCGGCCATCCCGATGGGGCCCTCGCGGCGTCCGGCGAGGAACTGGGAGACCACGGGCATGTCGCTGGTGAGCAGTACCTCGCGCGGTCCGAAGGTGACCAGGTTGCGGCGGAACAGCATGCCCATGTTGTCCGGGACGGTGGCCGCGATGTCGAGGTTGTGGGTGACGATGAGCATCGTCGCGTCGATCTGCGCGTTGAGGTCGATGAGCAGCTGGGAGATGTACGCGGTGCGGACCGGGTCGAGTCCGGAGTCCGGCTCGTCGCAGAGGATGATCTGCGGGTCCAGGACGAGGGCGCGGGCCAGGCCGGCCCGCTTGCGCATGCCGCCGGATATCTCGCCCGGCAGTTTGTCCTCGGCGCCGAGGAGCCCGACGATGTCGATGCGCTCCATGACGATCCGGCGGATCTCCGATTCCTTCTTGCGGGTGTGCTCGCGCAGCGGGAAGGCGATGTTGTCAAAGAGCGACATCGATCCGAAGAGCGCACCGTCCTGGAACATGAGTCCGAAGAGCTTCCGGGTCTCCATGATCTCGCGTTCCGGGCTGTTCACCATGTCGACGCCGTTGATGAGGACGCGGCCCTCCTCCGGCTTCAGCAGACCGATGATGGATTTCAGGAAGACGGTCTTCCCGGTGCCGGAAGGGCCGAGCATCACACTCACCTCGCCGGCGGGCAGCGTGAGGGTGACGTCCTGCCAGATGTTCTGCTTGCCGAAGGACTTCGTCAGGCCCTCGACGACTACTTCGATTCCCATCGGCCCTCCTTCGAAGTTTCTGTGAACGAAGTCATCTGTCAGCGCTCCGGCTCCGGTAAATCCAATGGCGGCTCGTCACACATGCACCAGGGGGCGCACACGCTATGTCTGTCGAAACCGCCAGGACAAGCCGTTGAGCAGCGGAAATCGACGAATCTGAGGTGCAGTACGGGCCACTTGTCAACAAGTGACAAAGCCGTACGGCGACTTTGTCGAAACATGCGCAAACCTTCCGGCCGGAAGGCTGGATTCCGATGGCCGGAGGGGTCGGATCCATCGGGGTTCCCGAGGTACCGGACGAGCAGTCACGGATACGCTTCCTCGCTGCTCAACCGGGACGCTACGGCTCGGTAACCTGGCTTCGCAATACTGGTTCGTAAACTTTCTCCAGGGCGACCCGACTTCTCGCCCCTTTTTGTTTCCGAGTGAGCATTCGATTCCATCGGATTGTCGATGAGTGAGTAATCACGGCGCAGGGAACAGAAGGAGCGAAAAGCCCACCGCACACGTCCGCCCCGCCCGGCAACACCATTCGGGCGGGGCGGACGAAGGGACGGAACGGGTGGTGCCGGCTGAACACGGCCGGGCGCCCCGACGAGCAATCGGATCACCGGCGTCCAGGAAGTCCTCGGCTACTTCGCCGCTCCCGTGTGCCAGCTCTCCGCCAGTCGCCGGCCGGCCTCGGGGGCCGACGCTCCCGGCAGTGCCAGGCCCGCCGTGTAGGTGGCGGCGTTGTCGAGCGTCAGGCTGTTCTTGCCGGAGGCCGACGGAAGGCCCGTCTTCAGGTTGACCGCCCAGTTCAGCTCGCCGAGGGTCAGCGGGCCGCAGCCGCTCACGCCGGGCACCGCGAAGGCCGCGTCCCCCTGCGCGTTGCCGGTCAGCTCGATCCGGTTGAGGAAGCCCCCGGTGTTCGCCGTGCCGTCGGCGTCGAAGCGGCGGCTGCCGATGGCGGGCTGGGTGAGGTTGCGCGGGCTCAGCACGATCGGGTCGGAGGCGGTGCCGATGTAGCACTTCGA
Source organism: Streptomyces sp. ML-6 (assembly GCF_030116705.1). Lineage (NCBI taxonomy): Bacteria > Bacillati > Actinomycetota > Actinomycetes > Kitasatosporales > Streptomycetaceae > Streptomyces > Streptomyces sp. ML-6. Next base: position 6,955,910 of record NZ_JAOTIK010000001.1, on the reverse strand, counting down.
GCCCAGGAAGGGATTCTCCAGGTGGATGCGGACCGGGATGTCGACGATCGTCCTCCCGCTCTGCATGCCGGCCGTCAGGTCGAAGTTCGTGGGCGTGCCCACCGACTGCACCGTGGCGACGACCCGGTTGAGGCTGTTGTCCGTCAGGGCCTTGCAGATCTCCGAGACGACCGGGACGCCGCTCGGGCACATCAGGCCGAGGAGTCCGCCGGGGATCTCCGTCGGGGCCCCCACGATCGATCCGCCCGCGGCCGGCACGACCTTGGACGCGCCGGTCGCCGTGTTGCGGACGATGCCGAACTGCAGGTCGTTGGCGCCGGTCGTCGCCTCGGTATTGCCGAGCTTGATGGAGCCGCTCTCGGAATGCGAGGACACGCACATCGCGATCTCGTTCACACCGTCCGCGGCCAGCATGGCCGGGTCGTCGACCGGACAGCGGCTGAACGGCGCCCAGTTGCCGTTCATCCCCTGGGCGGAGGCGGCACTCGCGGGCGAGGTGCTCAGCGGGACTCCCACCGCGACGGCCAGCAACGCGCCGACAAGAGCGGGTCTGACTCGCTTCGGGGCAGCACTCATTGATCGTCCAGCCTTTCTGAGGAAAGAAGTAAAGGGGTGCGCGTTCAGCGTTCGGGCTTGGGCCTCGGGGGCTCCGGGCAGTGCGCCGGCGCGCCGTCCACGCAGAGCGGGCTCTGCATCATCTTGGTGTAGTTCCCCGGTCCGGAGACCGCGGCGGTGAACACGTTGTCCAGGTCCTCGGTCACTCCGCAGCCGGTGAACGGGGGGACGTCGGCGGACCCGAGGAGCGGGCCGCCGGACTTGACGGTGTACCCCTCGTCCGGCCCCGCACCGGTGGAGCCCTTGCCGACGAGGGCGAGCTCCATCGACCGGGCCGTGCGGCAGTTCGGCCCCACGTCGAGGGGTGTGCCGTTCACCGACACGTCGTACAGCCGCAGGCTCACCTGGGCCGTCGCCGTGGTGGATTCCTTCCGGCGGCCGGTCACCGGGTCCGGCGCCCCGTCGTTGAACGTGTCGATGTAGACGGGACCGGTGAGCGACATCTCGACGGTGGCCGTCGTCGGCATGAACCCGAAGGTCAGGAAGGTCGACCGGGCGGGTGGCATCTGGGGCTTGCCCCGGTGGTCCATCGTGCCTTCGCTGTGGACCCAGGTCAGCGAGCCGGTGGGGCAGCTGTAGACCGCGAGCATCGAATTGAGCTGGAGCAGCAGATGGGCCGGGTCCTGGAATTTCGTGGCGGCCTTCTGCTTGTTCACATTGGCGTAGCCGGCCATGTAGCCGTGCGCCGCTCTGGGCGGCGCGGTGACCGGGCCGTAGAGGATCTTGCAGCCGGGGAGGTCCGGCGCCGTGACCTCTTTGGTGTCCGCCGCGACCCCGGCGTCCGCGTTCCGGGCGTCCTCCTGCGGCGTGGTGCCCGCGTCCGGGCCGTCCGGCGCACCGGGCACGGTGCCGTCGGACGGCGCCGGCACCCGCACGGTCCCGAGCTCCGCCGACTGGTCCGCGTCGGCCGTGCAGGTCACCGGGACGACGGTGGGCTCGGGCGTCTCCCCGCCGGACGGCCGGACCACCAGGTCCAGTTGCAGCTTGCCCGCCGCGAAGACCATCGCGCCGCCGGACCGGGGTGTCACGGTGGGCACCGCCCCGCTCGCCCCGACATCCGTGGGCCGGTCCGCGGCGACGGCCGACTCCGGGATCTCCAGGGCCTGCCACATCACGTCCGTCGACACGCCGTTCTGCGTGACCGTCGTCCACAGGCTCGCCGCCCCGGACAGTACGGGGGACTCCCCCTCGGGCAGTTCGCCCAGCAGCTCCGGCGCGAGCGCCAGGCCGATCCGCACCTGTTCCGGCTGGACCGCGACGCCCACCGGGGAGCTCACCGGCAGTTCCACGGAGACGGTCACGTCCGCCCCGTGCTCGCCCGATGCCGTCGTGCAGGAGTACCCGAGCCGGGTCTCCACCACATGGCTCCCGCCGGCCACACCCGTACCCGGCATGAGCCCTGCCAACAGGGCCATCCCGCCGACGGCACCGACCTGGCCCCATCGCCGGGAGCGGATCGACTTCATTCTCATCTCGGCAACCTGCCGTTGTCTCGGAGCTGACTGGTCGTCCGCAAAGGGGAGCAGCTCGCGCCCCCTCGCGGCCGGTGACTCATGGGGAATTCAAGGACCCGCCGGGGCGGGGGTCGCTCACGGTCCAGGAGCCCACCGGTGTCGCCGACGCCGATGTCACGGGCCGACCGGGAGCGGCCACCACCCCGGGAGCTGCCGTCGCCTCGGGAGCTGCCGTCGGGAAACGCCGGAGGATGTTCATGCACGCCCTCACTGCAGATGGGTTCGACTGCGGCCGGATCCCCCGCGCCGGCTCCGTTCGGGAGCGGCGCGGGGGACCCCGGGCGCGGTCAGCGGCTCACGAGTAGGTGATGCTGATCGGGTTGGTGACCTTGTACGTCGCGTCGAACGTGGCCGAGTCACCCGCGTTGAGCAGACCCGCGCAGTTCGTGGCACTCAGGACCTTCAGGCCGGAGCCGTTGTTGATGTCGAGCTCGCCGGTCGCGTTGTTGTACGTCACGTTGTTCACGGACCCGCTGATCACGGCGGTGCAGACCCCGAGGATGGTGTCGCCCGTCAGGTTGACCTTGACCCCGGTCAGGGACCCGGAGGTCACGCCCCCGCTGTAGCTGGCGGCGTCGATGCTGATGACGGCACCAGGAGCGAGCGCGGCGGTGAAGCTGGAGCCGAGCGGTCCGGGGCAGGGGCTGGCCGCGGAACCCCAGGTGACCGAGGTGATCTTCGCGAGGCCCACGCCGGAGGAGTAGGTACCGCTCGGGGCGGTGCCGCTTGCGGGGGACACCGAGCAGTCCACCTGCTGGCCGGTGGTGGTGTCGACCAGGGTCGCCACCGTGCCGGCCTTGAGCGTGGCGGCGAAGCTGCCGTCCGCGTTGGGGTTGGTGACGGTCCAACCCGCGAGGGCGGTGGCCGAGGCGGACGTCGCGGCGAGGCCGAGCGCGGCGGCGGCGACGGTGGTGGCGAACAGGGCGCGGCTGAGGGTCTTTCTCACGGAACTTACCTCCGGGAAGTGGAGTTGGACGTACCCGATTACCTCGCACCAGAGCCTGGGAATGACCGGCTACGAGGGCGGCTCACATCGTGGACGCAGAAGTCGATGGACTCGACTGCGTGATCGAACTCCGTGCGGATCGAACGTTACGAGCCAGTAGCCCGGCGCGGCAATACCCGACGCAGAAATTCCCGCCCCCTCTCGGCAAATGCATTCCGCCTTAGCGAGAACTCAGCAGATCGCCACGGTTTTCTATACGAAAGTGAGTAGTTACGTGCGTGTCATATGCCTGTGAGGGGTCCGGACACTCACCCCTGACACAGTCGGCAAGCTCGGACCGGACCGCCGGGGCGTCTCCTACCCGTCGGTAAGATCGTCGGCGGGGCGGCCGAATGCCGACCCGGCCCCCGCGCCCGCCGCCCCGCTGAACTGCGCGGAGCACCAGGAAAAACCATGCCCCCGGATCCAGGACGCACCGGAGGCCCGCCCGCCGGTACGGCCGAGGCCCGCACCGCGCACGGCAACCGTCCAAGGCCGCGCCCAGGACGCCCCGGCCCCGGCACCCCGGAACGCCCCGGCCTCCCGGGCCAATCGGCTCCGGCCGCAAAGAGGCTGACGAGTTATTCATTCCGGCCGACCGGCTCCGAAACTCCCCCGCGAATCCCTCAATAATTTCCCGAAACCGAAGAACGCATCTCCACAAGACTGTTTTCCGCGCCTTCGGCACCCTGCGGACCGGAGCGCGGTACGGCGGTCACCGTACCGCGGGAGCGCCTCCACGGAAGAATGCGCACCACCCGCACGAAACCCCACCAATCCCCCTGCCGAGAATTGGTTACCCACGGTTACTTTCTTGTCCGCGACAGAGCAGAAGTCCGAAAAACATTGTCCGGAAGTGAGCACTCCCGCCTCACCTGCACCGAAGCACCCCCAACGGCTCCGGGCCGTGTTTCCCCCGCACTTCGGTCGTGCCCAAGTGGTGGGCACGACCGCTGACTTGGTCTATCTTCATCGCGAACTTGGTACGCACCTGTCGGTTCGTGGGAGCGCTTTCCCCACCGCCTGACCCCCCACCGGGCGCCGGAGAGCAAAGGGACAGTCATGCCAGAACTCGTACAGCCGTCGGACACGGGGGATCCGCTGGGGCCGCTCCCCCAGGAATTCGCCGCCATCATGCGGCCCGAACTGCCGAGCCTGATCAAGGAGATCGGGGTCGAGGTCACCCGGGCCTACCCGGAGTACGCCCGGCTGCTCAACGGCCCCAACGGGCAGGCCATCCGGGTCGGCGTCGAGCAGAGCCTCTCCTCCTTCGTGGACCTGGTCGCCGAGCCGTCCACCTCTACCTCACTGCGCGACGACATGTGCCGCCGGTTCGGACGCTTCGAGGCGTACGAGGGCCGCACCATGGAGACGCTCCAGGGCGCCTACCGCCTCGGGGCCCGGGTCGCGCTGCGCCGGGCCAAGAAGGTCGGCCGGAGCCACAACTTCTCGCCGAGCCTCATGCTCAGCTTCGCCGACGCCCTCTTCGCCTACATCGACGAGCTCGAATCCCTGTCCCGCGAGGGCTTCCTGGAGGTGCAGTCGCAGACCGGCGAGCAGACCGAGGCGATGCGCCGGCGCCTGCTGCACCTGATCCTCGCCGGCCGCCCCGCGCCCCGTACCGCGATCGCGGAACTGTGCGAGCAGACCGGCTGGACCCTGCCCGACGAGGTCACCCTGGTCGCCGTCCGCTCCCCCGCCGCCCTGGACCGGGCCGTGGCGGACCGCGACGTCCTGGCCGATCTCAGCGATCCCCAGCCGCACTTACTCGTCCCGGGCGCGTTCGACGACGCCCGAAGACGCATGCTGGACGAGGCGCTCCTCGGCACCCACGCCGCGATCGGCCTGACCGTGCCCACCGCCCTGGCCTCGGACTCGATCCGCTGGGCCCGGCGGGTGCTCGAACTCGTCGACACCAACGTCATCGACGACGCGCCCGTCATCCTCTGCGAGGACCACCTCATCACCCTGTGGCTGCTCTCCGACCCGGTCCTGGTCGACCAGCTCGCCCGGCGCGAACTCGCCCCCATCTCCCACATCAGCACCACCCGCCGGGAACGGCTGGTGGAGACCCTGCGGATCTGGCTGGACACCCGGGGCACCGCGGCCCACATGGGCGAGCTGCTGGACGTCCACCCCCAGACGGTCCGCTACCGGATGCGCAATCTCGAGTCGATCTTCGGCAAGCAGCTGACCGATCCCGAGAGCCGGTTCTCCACCGAGGCCGTCCTGCGTGCGCTCCGGCTGCGGGACCGGAGCGGCGAATCCCTGCTCTGAGTCGACTTCCAGCCGGAGCACGTCACTCACCAAGAGTCAACTTACTTGTGAGTAAAGAGAAATAGCCGGTCACTCTCAAACGGTTGCCACACGGAGACGTTCTCAACGAGAAACCCGGAACTGCGTGCCGTACACATGGAGGAGTCGGCCGCCCACCCTGCGGCCGCACCCCGTACCACCTCCTGGCCGGCCGTTCCGAGAGGGAACCACCCATGACCGCCTCGCACCTCCTCGTCCCCGTGCCGATCCCGGACCGGGTCGCCGCGCTGATCGGGTCCTGCATCCCGCCGCACATCCTGCAGGCGGAGTTCGACGCCGACTGCGCCGCGCGCGAGGTGCGCCGCTTCCGCGGTCCGCTGCTCTGCGTCGAGGACCGGGCCGACCGCGAGCAGGCGCTCTCCGACCTGGCCCGGGCCAACAAGATCCTCGCCGCCCACCACCCCCGGCTCCCGGTGCGCCCCGGCAGCCCGTGGTGACCGGGAGCCCTCGCCGCTCCCCGCCCGGCGCATGATCCGGTACGCCCCGCGGGGAGCGGCCGCGGGGGCGGGCGGGAGGATGTCGTCAGGTGCGGTGCTGCGACGCGGTCGACCCGTACGGGGCGGCCGTCGTGGCGCTCCGGGGCCGGGAACGGGCAGCACCGTCACGGTCATTGATCATCCGGTCACCGACACGCCCCGGGAGAACCACATGCCCTCCGGACCCCGACCGTCCGTCCTCTTCGTCACCGACCTCGCCTACGAGGCGCGCGGACGCCGCTACTGCGACGAGGACATCCATCTGACCTCACGGCTGCGGGAGGATTTCGACGTCGCCCTCTGCCACCCCCGGGACGCCGCCGCGCTGCTGGGCGGTTTCGACGTGACCGTCATACGCAACAGCGGCCCCGTGCTGCACTACCAGGAGGCGTACGACGCGTTCCGCGCGCGGGCCCGGGAGCTGGGCGCCCGGGTCTACAACCCGCTGCACGGGCGCGGGGACATGGCGGGCAAGCAGTACCTGGTCGATCTGAGCCGGGACGGCCGGCCGGTGATCCCCACGGTGGACCGGGCGGCCGATCTGGGGACGCTGCCGGGGGCGGCGCAGTACGTGGTCAAGCCGAAGCTGGGGGCGGACTCGGTCGGCCTGCGGTTCGTGCGGGAAGCGACGCTGGCGGGTGAGGAGGACGGCACGATGCTCGTCCAGCCCCGGATCGACTTCCGCTACGAGGTGTCCTTCTACTTCGTCGACCATGACTTCCAGTACGCCCTCTACGCCCCGCACCCGGAGCGGCGATGGGTCCTGGAGCCGTACGAGCCGAGCACGGCGGATCTGGAGTTCGCCCGCGGGTTCGTGGAGTGGAACACCCTCGAACACGGCATCCAGCGGATCGACGCCTGCCGGACCGCTCAGGGCGAGCTGCTGCTCGTCGAGTTGGAGGACCTCAATCCGTATCTCTCGCTGGACCGGGTGGCACGGCCCGTGCGGGACGCCTTCGTGGCACGCATGAAGGATTCCCTGCGGGACCTGCTGGGCTGACGACACGTCCGGCCGTCCCCCGCATGCGGGAGGCGGCAGCCGGTGCGAAGGTGCGGACGTGACCACCACCGCCGGCGAGACCGCCTCCGCCGCACGGAGTGCCGCCGCGCCGCCCCTGCTCGACCCGCGCCGCCCGTGCTCGACCCGCACCGCCGGAACCCGGTCCTCGCTGTCAGTCGACGAAGACCCCGGCCACGTACACCCAGGCCCCGTCGTGCCGGACGAACCGGCTCTTCTCGTGGAGCGAGTCCGGCCGGCCGTCATCCGTGTAGTGCGCGCGGAAGGTGACCGTTCCCGTGGTGTGGAACGGGCTGCCCTCCGTAGTCTCCAGCACCTCCAGGCGCACCCATCGCGTGCCGGGGTCGAATTCGACGGCGGGCGGCCGGGTGTCGGGGTGCCAGGTGCGCAGCAGGTACGCCGCGTCCCGGACGACGAAGGCGGTGTACCTGGAGCGCATCAGCGACTCGCAGGTCGGCGCGGCGGCGGTCCCGGCGTGCAGACGACCGCAGCAGTCCGCGTAGGTGGCGGGCAGGCCGCACGGGCACGGTGATTCCGCGGTGACCCCGGGGGTCCGTGCTCCGGCGGGGGCGGGCCGGCCCCGTCGTGTGGTGCGTCGTGACATGTGCCCATTGTGACCCGTGGTACGGCCGAGGCGGAACGCCGGTGGGTGCGCACCGGACGGGGCGGCCGGGCCGGGGAGGTGGGGCGGCGGTCGGAACCGGGGGATCCGGGACGGAGGGCGGCGGGCGGGGCCGGATGCGGCCGGGTGGTCAGGGTTTGCGGGCCACGCCCGCGTAACCCGGGATCGGCTCGTCGCCGGAGACCTCGATGACCTCGCCGAGTTCCGGCCGCCAGTCCGCGGAGAGCGAGACGCCCGGCTCGACGAGTTCGAGCCCGTCGAAGAACGCGGTGAACTCGGCGCGGGACCGCAGCCGCAGCGTCATCCCGCGCGCCTTGTACATGGCGGACGCGGTCGCGGCCCCCTCCGGGTCGTAGTCCCCCGTGGTCTGCGAGAGCACCAGGAAACTGCCCGGGGCGAGCCTTCCGACCAGGCGGTCGACGATGTCGGCCGCGCCGTCCTCGTCGTTCAGGAAGTGCAGCAGCGCCAGCATCGACAGCGCGACCGGCCGGTCGAAGTCGAGGACCCGGCCGGCCTGTTCGAGAATGACGTCCGGTTCGCGCGCGTCGGCCTGGATGTAGTCGGTGGCCCCCTCGGGGGTGGACCGCAGCAGGGCCGCCGCGTGCGCGAGGACGATCGGGTCGTTGTCGCAGTAGACGACGCGCGCGTCCGGCGCGATGCGCTGGGCTATCTGATGGAGGTTGGGCTCGGTGGGGATGCCGGCGCCGATGTCGAGGAACTGACGGATGCCGTTCTCGGCCAGCCATCTGGTGGCCCGGCGCATGAAGGCCCGGTTGACCCGGGCCATGTCCCGTCCCCGGGGCTGCAGGACCAGCAGCTCGCGGGCCATCTGTTCGTCGACCGGGTAGTTGTCCTTGCCGCCGAGGAACCAGTCGTACATCCGTGCGGGATGCGGGCGGCTGGTGTCGATCTCGACGGCTCGGGGGTCGTACCCGGTCATGGCGCGCTCCATGGGTCCATAGGTCGGCGGACAACGGCGGTGTGGGGAACGGGGACGGCGGCGGCGCTGCGGATTCGGGGTGGAGGGCCGGTTCGGGTGAGCGCTCCGGCCGGATTCGGGTGGCCGGTCCGGTCCCGGCGGGGCCGGGCCGGACGACGGACAGGGGCGGGCGACGGAATCAGGTGAGGAGGAAGTCCGCCTGGCCGGACTTGGCTCCCTGGATGAAGGCGGCGATCTCGCCGTGGGAGTAGATCAGGGCGGGGCCGTCGGGATCGGAGGACTGGCGCACGGCGACCCGGCCATCGGAGAGCTTCATCGCTTCGACGCAGTTGCCCCCGTTCCCACCGCTCCACGGCTTGTGCCAGCCCTCGGTGCCGAGATCGGCGGCCGGCATGCCGTTGTATATGGGATCCATCACAGCTCCTTGCGGAAGTCCCGGAGGATTTCCTTCGTGCGTTGTGCAGTGGCGGCCTGAGCCGCCATGCGGTCCATGACTTCGAGGTAGGAGGCCACCTCGGGGCGCGCGTCGAAGTAGACGGCTCCGGTCAGGTACTCGCTGTAAACCATGTCGGGGAGTTCGGGGACGCCGAACCGGAACAGGACGAACGGGCCGTAGGTGCCCGGGTGGTGTCCCGTGGAGAACTCCGCGATCTGCAGTGTCACATGGGGCAGTTCGGTCGCTTCGAGCAGCCGGTCGATCTGCCCGCGCATGGCCTCGACGCTGCCGACGGGACGGCGCAGCACCGTCTCGTCCATCACCACCCACAGCTTCGGGGCGTCCGGTCTGGTCAGCAGGGACTGGCGCTGCATCCGCAGCGCCACATGGCGTTCTATGTCCTCGGGTCTGGTCTGGCCGACGGCCCCGGTGCGCATCACCGAGCGCGCGTAGTCCTCGGTCTGGAGCAGACCGGGGACGAAGTGCGGCTCGTACATGCGCAGGAGGCTCGCGGCGCCCTCCAGACTGACGTACATGCTGAACCAGTCGGGCAGCACGTCGTGGAAGCGCTGCCACCAGCCGGGTTTGTTGGCCTCCTCGGCCAGCTCCACGAAGGCCTCGGCCTCGTCGTCCGCGACCCCGTACGCCTTCAGCAGCAGCTGCACGTAGGGGATCTTGAGAGCGACCTCGGCGGTCTCCATCCTGCGTATCGTCGCAGGCGCGACCCGCAGAACCTTGGCGGCCTGGTCGCGGTTCAGGCCGACGCGCTCCCGCAGATCCTGCAGGCGCTTGCCGAGAACGACCTGACCCACGGTCGGGGCGGACCGCGGTTCGCTCACTTCAGACCTCCCCATGCGCTGTTTGCGAGCAGTGTGCCATGCATGGGCGATCCAGAACACAGCCACTCTGAAATTTTCAGAGTGCCCCTTGCCAAGTGTTCGCGACAGGGGGAGAGTTGGTGAGTGAACCAGTTCACGAAGTCGCGCCGGCCCTCATTCGCGTGAGAGCGCGGAGCGTGACGCAGCCCCCACTGTGAGGAATCGGTTGTGGCACCTGGCAGTGCGCTCATCCCCCGGCTCATGGATCTCAGTCCCGGGACGGAGGCGCTCCGGTACTGCTTCGCACTGCCCGCGCACCCCGAGTCGGTGGCCGGCGCACGGCGGCTGACCCGGGCCCGGCTCGACCAGTGGCGGATGGACGCGGACACCCATGACGCGGCGATCCTGATCGTTTCCGAGCTGGTGACCAACGCGGTGGTGCACACCGTGAGCACGCGCGTCGTGTGCGAGCTGCACCGCCTCCACCGACGGCTGCGCATAGCCGTGCAGGACCAGGGGCACCAGCCCGGTGGACCGCAGTTGCGCCGCACCTCCGACGACGAGCACGGGCGCGGCCTGCTGCTCGTCGACGCGATGTGCAGCGCCTGGGGCTCCCGCGACACGGGCAACGGCTCGGGCCGCATCGTCTGGGCGGAGCTGTCGCACGGCCCGGAGCAGCCATGTTGAAGAACGCGATGTCGCACCTGCTCAAAACCCGGCGCTCCCGCGATCCCCGGCTCGCCGCGGACACGGTGCGCCTGCCGCTGCCGCCCGCGCTGTCGGCGAGCCTGGGCTGCGACGCGGTGGGGGTTCCGGCCAGGTACGGCTTCCGGCTGATGTCCCACCTGCCGCGCACCGGCTGTGTCTTCGCGGACGCCGAGCGCTGGTGGTGGATCGTGCCCGCGGGCTCGGATCTCGATCTGGACTGGCCGCGGCAGGTCGCCTACGCGAAAGGGGCCTATGTCCCCGCCGTGCGCCCCCGGTTGATCCACCAGCCCGACAACCGCACGCCGTACACCCCGCCCATTCCGCTCTTCCTGATGGTGTGCCAAGTGACCGGGGTGGCCCCGTCGTGGGCACCGTCCGGCGGTGAGCGCGCCATCTCCGCCCCCTGACCTCCTCACGCGCCGTGCAGGGCCGACGAACGCCCCTGCGGCCGTACGTCCCACTCGCCCGACCGCGTACTCCGCACACCTCGCCCACCACGTTCACTCACGGAACGTCACGGAATCGACCGCGACGGGCCGCGGACCGCCTCTTCTGCGACCGATCGCGGTCCCCTGCGGCGCCAGCACCCAAACGGGCGACGGAATGACACCTTCCGCCCGTGGCGCGGCGGCCACCGCTTTCCCCGCCCCGGCCGCGCCGGAAGGGCGCCTTGCCCGAGACCGGGCTTTCACACCTGCGACGACCTGCGGTTTTTCGCGTCGGACACCCCGGACACACCACGCTGTCAGTGGTCCGTTCTACTGTGGCACCACTGATCGAGAAGCTCGCGGCGGTGCGAGTCGAAAGTGGCGAAGGGGGCGGAGCTGTGCGTCGCTGGGAATACGTCGAGGGCAGTGCGTCGAAGTTCTGGGAAACCGAAGCCGTGGGCACCGCGGTGACGGTGCGCTACGGCCGGTGCGGCAGCGACGGGCGTACGCAGACGAAGGAGTACGCGTCGGCGGAGGCCGCCGCGGCCCAGGTCCTCAAGACGATCGAGGAGAAGGAGAAGAAGGGCTACCGCGAGGTCGGGGCTACCGCCTCCCGCCCCTCCGCCCCGGGCTCCTCCGATTCCGCTTCCGGCCCCGCCCCCGTTCCGGGTGAGGTTTCCGCGGCCGTCCCGGACGGCGCTCCCGCCCCCGGGGAGGGCACGGCGGTCCTCCCCGACGAGGACACCTTCGTGCTGCCCGCCAACTGGAGGCGGGTGCTCCACCCGCGGCGCGGCGGGGTGCGCCGGGAGCCGGCCAAGCCGGCCAAGGGCGCCTTCGACACGATCGAGGCCGCGATCTCGGAACAGATGGCCTGGATCCAGGAGTTCCTGGACGCACCGGCTTCGGATGCCGGGGTGGCCGACCAGCTGCGGGCACATCTCGGCGGCAGCCCCGCACCGGTCGGTGCGGCCGCACTGGCCTCGATCGTCCGGACGTCGGTGCCGAACTCCGTGTGGGCGGACTTCTGGGTCGCACGGTACGGCCTGCCGTTCGCCGCGCGGACGGCGGTCGAGGTGTTCTCGGTCCGGGGCACCTGGCAGCAGAGGGGCGGCAAGCGCAGCGCGCCCCGGCTGGACGCCTCCCAGGCACCGCAGTACTACTGGGCGCAGGAGCACCGGGCCCCGATCGACCGGGTCCGTGCCCTTCTCGCCGTGGCCGACGAGGACACCTACCGGGCGGCCGTGGAGGTGCTGGCCCGGTGCCGGACCGACGTGCTGCACCGGATCCTCGTCTCCTACCTCGTCCCGAGCGAGACGGAGTGGGTGGACGAGCTCTGCGCGGATCCCGAGGTGACCGGCAACGGAAACCACATCCTGCGGGCGTTGGTGTTCAGCTCACTGGGTTCCGCCGAGCAGATGGCCCGTTTCTCCCCCTCCTGGGGCTTCGTGGACAACGTCGCGCTCATCGCGACGGCCGCCGAGGGCGTCGGCCCGGCCATCGCCCCCCATCTCGTCGATGTTCTCGACGGGCCCGACCGCTACTACGCGGCGAGCGTGAAGCTCGCCGCCGAGTCCCTGGTCGAGCTGCCCACCGACGAGGCGTTCCGCGCCCTGTTGTCCCACGCGGACTCCAAGCAGGTCCGCCCCTCCCTCCTCACCGCCATGGGCCGTTACCCGGTGCGGGCGGTGCGGTTGCTGGCTGCCGAGGTCGCCGCCGGCGGTCCGAAGGGCGCCTCCGGCCTGGTGCCGCAGTTGCTCCGGGGGCACATCGGTGCCCACCGCGAGATGGTGGCCCTGGCGCTCGACGGCCTCGCCCCGGAGGTCGTGGAGATCGTCGAGCCGTTGCTCAACCCGGCGGACCTGATCCCCGACGCGCCGTCGGACTCCCTGCCCGCCGCGCTGACGTCGCCGCCCTGGTCCCGGCCCCGCGCCAAGCCCAAGGACAAGGTCGTGCCGGGGCTGAACGCCGAGGCCGAGCCCTCGATCCGGTGGCAGCCCGAGGAGCAGGCCGCGTGGGCGGCCACCTCCTCCTGGTACACCTCCAGGCCCGGCACCGGCTCCTGGGAAAGGGACACCGCCGCCCTGGAGCACGACCTGGCCGGGGGCAGTCTGCAACCCGCCTGGTTCTTCGTCCACGCCGACGAGGAGCAGGCCGCCCCGCTGCTCGCCACCTGGGACCCGACCGACCTGTGGGAGGGCAAGGACACGCTCAAGCCGATCGTCGCCCGGTTCGGTCTCGCCGCGCTGCCACTGCTGCTGCGCGCCGTGCCCCGGCAGCCCGGCTCGCTCGCCCCGCTGTTCCTCCCCTTCGTCGACGTGCGGGTCGCCCGGCACATGGCGAACTGGGCGGTCCGGCTCAAGGCCACCGCGGCCACCGCCCGCGCCTGGTTCGCCCGGCACGGCGTGGCGGCCGCCCCGCTCCTGGTGCCGGACGCCGTCGGCAAGGCGGGCACCGCACGGCGCGCCGCGGAGCAGGCGCTGCTGCACATCGCCTCGGCGCACGGCGACGACGTGGTGCGCGAAGCCGCCCTGGGGTACGGCGAGGAGGCCGCGGCGGCGGTGGAGGACCTGCTGTCGGTCGACCCGCTGGAGCGTGCGCTGCCCGCCAGGATGCCGGTGCTGCCCGGCTGGACGGAGCCCGCGCTCCTGCCGCAGATCAAGGTCCGCTCCGGCGGTGCGCTGCCGGTGGCGTCGGTGCGGCACGCCGTGATGATGCTGGCGCTGTCGAAGCCCGGCGAGGTGTACCCGGGCGTCGGGGCGCTGACCGGGGCGGCCGAGGCCGCCTCGCTCGCCGAGTTCGCCTGGGCCCTGTTCGAACAGTGGCGGGGGGCGAACCTGCCCGCGAAGGAGTCGTGGGCGCTGCAGGCGCTGGGGCTGCTGGGCGACGACGAGACGGTCCGCCGGCTCACCCCGGTGATCCGGGCCTGGCCCGGGGAGTCGGCGCACCACCGGGCCGTGGAGGGCCTCGACGTGCTGGCCGCCATCGGCAGCGACGTGGCCCTGCTGCATCTGCACGGCATCGCGCAGCGGGTGAAGTTCAAGGCGCTCAAGGAGCGGGCCGGGGAGAAGATCGCCGAGGTGGCCGCGGGACTGGGACTGGCCGGGGAACAGCTCTCCGACCGTCTCGTGCCCGATCTCGGGCTGGACGCGGACGGTTCGACGGTCATCGACTACGGGCCCCGGTCGTTCACGGTCGGTTTCGACGAGCAGCTGCGTCCGTACGTGCTGGACGGTGACGGCAAGCGCCGCAAGGACCTGCCGAAGCCGGGTGCCCGCGACGACGCGGAGCTCGCCCCGGCGGAGCGCAAGCGGTTCATGGCGCTCAAGAAGGACGTCCGGACGATCGCCTCGGACCAGGTGCGCCGGCTGGAGGCCGCGATGGTGGCCGAACGCTCCTGGACGGCCGGGGAGTTCCGGAAGCTGTTCGTCGAGCATCCGCTGCTGTGGCACCTGGTGCGCCGGCTGGTGTGGCTGAGCGAGGCGGAGGACGGGACGCGCACCGCGTTCCGGGTGGCGGAGGACCGCACGTTCGCCGACGCGGAGGACGACGTCTTCGTCCTGGCCGAGGACGCGACGGTGCGGCTCGCGCACCCCGTGCACCTGGGTGACGAACTGGCCGCCTGGTCCGAGGTGTTCGCCGACTACGAGATCCTCCAGCCCTTCCCGCAGCTCGGGCGGAGCGTGTTCGCCCTGCCCGGGGAGGAGGCCGACACGTACCGCCTGCCCCGGTTCGAGGGGCTCAAGGTGCCGGTCGGGAAGGTGCTCGGGCTGCAGCGCCGCGGCTGGGAGCGCGGGGAGCCGCAGGACGCCGGGGTGGAACGCTGGATCTCCAAGCGCCTGGGCGACGACTGCTACCTCGTGATCGCACTGGACCCGGGCATCGCGGTCGGTGTGGTCGACATGTTCCCCGACCAGACCCTGGAGACGGTCTGGCTCGACAGCCGGCCCGACGACCACTGGAGGCGGGGCGAATACCGGCTCCGGTTCACCGGCCTGGACGCGGTGACCGTGTCCGAGTTCCTCGGTGACCTGGCCGAACTCACGGAGGGCGTCGCATCATGACCGTACGGGACGAGAGGCGTGGGGGCGCGCCGGACGACGGCGCGGTCGCGGTGCAGCGGCCCCCGGCCGAGGTGCGGTACGCCGAGGAGCTGGCCGCGCTGCGCGCCGAGGACAACGATCCCCGGCCGCCCGGCTGGGAGTTGAGCCTGCGGGCGGCGCGCCGCTTCATCGTCGGCGACGCCGGCACGGGCATCAGCCGGAAGTTCGTCGGCAACCCCTCGCTGGTGGACCGGGCCCTGGTGACGCTGGCGACGAGCCGCGGGCTGATGCTGGTCGGGGAGCCGGGCACCGCCAAGTCGCTGCTGTCCGAGCTGATCGCGGCAGCGGTCAGCGGGGACTCGACGCTGACGGTGCAGGGCGGCGCGGCCACCACCGAGGACCAGATCAAGTACGGGTGGAACTACGCGCTGCTGGTCGCCGAGGGGCCCTCCACCCGGTCGCTCGTCCCGGCCCCGATGCTGCGCGGCATGGCGGAGGGCAGGCTGGTGCGGTTCGAGGAGATCACCCGCTGTCCGCTGGAGGTGCAGGACTCGCTGCTGTCGCTGCTCTCCGAGCGGGTGGTGGCCGTCCCCGAGCTGACCGGGCCCGAGGGCATGGTCTTCGCCCGGCAGGGCTTCAACGTCATCGCCACGGCCAACACCCGGGACCGGGGTGTCAACGAGATGAGCGCGGCGCTCAAGCGGCGGTTCAACTTCGAGACGGTGTTCCCGATCCCCGACCTGGACACCGAACTGGCCCTGGTCGAGGCCGAGGTGACGACCCTGCTGCGGCGTTCGGGGGTGGAGCCGCCGCCGGACCGGGACGTGCTGGAGGTGCTGGTCGGCACCTTCCGGGAGCTGCGTGCGGGCACCGGCGACAAGGGCGGGGCCGGTGCTTCGGACCGTCCCACGGCGGTGATGAGCACGGCGGAGGCCGTGTCCGTCGCCCACGCCGTGGGGGTGCGCGGCTGGTTCCTGCGCGGCGAGCCGGGCAGTGCCGCCGATGTGGTGGCCTGCCTGGCGGGCACGGCGGCGAAGGACAGCCCGGAGGACCTGGCCCGGCTGCGCCGTTATCTGGAGCAGCAGGTGTCGCGCCGCCAGGGCCCGCAGTGGAAGGCCCTGTACGACGCGCGCCATCTGCTGGCCGACTGATGTCCGCGGTGTTCCTGGGGGTGCGCCACCACTCCCCCGCCTGCGCACGGCTCGTCGAACGGACCGTCGAGGAGCTCCGGCCCGCCCTGGTGCTGATCGAGGGTCCGGCCGAGATGAACGGCCGGCTGGACGAGCTGCTGCTCGGCCACGAACTGCCGGTCGCGGTGTTCAGCCACTACCGCGACGAGCAGCGTGCCGCGACGTCCTGGGCCCCGCTGTGCGACTACTCGCCCGAGTGGGTCGCGCTGCGGGCGGGGCGGGCCGCCGGGGCCGAGGTCCGCTTCATCGACCTCCCGGCCTGGCATCCCGCGTTCGCCGAGCGCACCAACCGCTACGCCGACGCGGAGGTCCGCTACGCGGAGGCGACGGAGCGGCTGTGCCGGCATTTCGCGGTGGACTCCTCCGACGCCCTCTGGGACCGCCTGTTCGAGGTCGAACCGTACGACGGCCTCGCCGACCGGCTCGACGCGTACTTCGCGCTGGTCCGGGGCGACGCGGCGGCCGACGCGGGCGACCGCGCCCGCGAGACGTACATGGCGGCGTGGGTCCGGGCCGCGGTCGGGGCGGCCGGGGACCGGCCGGTGCTGGTGGTCACCGGCGGCTTCCACCAGCCCGCGCTCCGCGCGCTCACCGGGTCCGGCGGGGAGGGGGCCGCGGGGGACGACGGCTGGGAACGGGACGAGGACGGGTGGCCCCGGGTGCCCGCCCCGCCGGACGGGGCCATGGCCGGGAGCTTCCTCGTGCCGTACTCCTTCCGGCAGTTGGACGCGTTCGCGGGGTACCAGTCGGGCATGCCGTCGCCGGGCTACTACCAGCGGGTGTGGGACTCGGGTCCCCGGGCCGCCGCGGACGACCTGCTGCGGGTGGTCGTCGAGCGGCTGCGGGCGCGGAGGTTCCCGGTGTCCACCGCCGACCTGATCGCGGCACGGAGTCTGGCGCAGGGGCTCACGACGTTGCGCGGCCACCCGTCCCCGGCCCGGATCGACGTGCTGGACGGGCTCGCGGGGGCCCTGATCACGGACGACCTCGACCAGCCGCTGCCGTGGACGGAGCGCGGCGCCCTGACGACGGGCGCCCACCCCGTGGTCGTCGAGATGCTCGCGGCCTGCGGCGGTGACCGCACCGGCCGTCTCCATCCCGGTACTCCCGCACCGCCGTTGGTGCACGACGTGGCGGCGCGGCTCGCCGCGCTGGCGCTCGACGGCGACGCGGGCACCTCGTACCGGCTGGACCTCACGGACACCACCGGTCTGGAGCGCAGCCGGACGCTGCACCGGCTGCGGGTGCTGGGGATACCCGGCCACGGGCGGACCTCCGGTCCCGAGCACGGGGCCGATCCCGTCTTCACCGAGCGCTGGGAGGCGCGGGCCGCACCGGGCCGCGAGGCGGCACTGGTCGAGGCGGGGGCGTACGGCGCGAGCCTGGCGGAGGCGGCGGCCGTCGCGCTCGCCGAACGGACGCGGGACGCCACGACCGGGGCCGACGGCCTGGCGAAGACGCTGTTCGACGCCGTGCTGTGCGGAATGGACGATTTCTCGGAGCAGTTGCTCGGTGAACTGTCCTCCCGGGTCGGCGGATTGCAGGCGGTGGGGCCGCTCGGCGGGATACTCGCCACGGCGTTGGGGCTGTGGCGGCACGACCGGGTGTTCGGAATGGCGCACGGTCCGCTGCTCGCCGCCGTGATCGAGGGGGCGACGGCGCGGTTGCTGTGGCTCCTGGAGGGGGCGCGCGGCGCGGCGGGAGTGGACCGGCCCCGGCTGCGGGCCGTGGTCGCGGTGCGGGACACGGTGGTGCACGCACCGGATCTGCTGCCCGTCCCGCGTGCGACGGTGGCCGGGATCGCCCGGCGGATCAGCGACGATCCGCAGGCGCCGGTCGATCTGCGCGGTGCCGGCTTCGGGCTGTACCGGGCCCTGGCCGAGGGGCCGGACGCCGCCGGGGACCCGGCCGACGCGGTCCGTGCGGTGGCACGTTCCGGGGCGGACGCGCTCGGCGACTGGCTGGCCGGGCTGTTCGCGCTCGCCCGCGACGAGGTGACCGGTGTGGTGGGCGAGGACGGGACCGGGGGCGGGTCGTTGATCGACGTGCTGGACGGCCTGGTCCTCGCGCTGCCCGACGAGGAGTTCCTGGCCGGGCTGCCCGCGCTGCGGCAGGCCTTCGCGTTCTTCCCGCCCCGCGAACGGGAGCGGATCGCCGGCCGGCTGCTGGAGCGGCGCGGGGTGCGCGGTTCGTCGCGTTTCCTGCTGCGGACCACCACGGACCCCCTGCTGATCGCCGGGGCCCGGACGCTGGAGGAGTCCGTGTCCCGTCTGCTGGCCCGTTACGACCTGGGAGCCACCCCATGACCACGCACGGACATGCGCCCGACCCGGCGTCCGCGCCCGAGGAGGGGGGCGGCACCGTCCCCGACGCGGGCCTGGAACGCTGGCGGCTGGTGCTCGGCTCCCCCGCCGAACGGCACACCGGGCCGCTGGGTCCGGGCAACGCAGGCCGGGACGCGGCCCTCGACTGGCTCTACGGCCGCGACCCCGATCTCGCCGGCCGGGGCGTGCGACGTTCCGGTTCCCGGGAAGGCGGTGACGGGCCGTCCGCGGTGACCGCGGTCGACTGGCTCGACGACATCCACCGGCTCTTCCCGAAGGAGACCATCGAACGCCTGGAGCGGGATGCGGTCGAGCGGTACGGCATCCAGGAGATCGTCACCGATCCCGCGGTGCTGGAGCGGGTCGAGCCGAGCGCGACGCTGCTGCGGGCCGTGCTGCGCACCAAGCACCTGATGAACCCCCAGGTGCTGCAACTGGCCCGGCGCATCGTCGAGACGGTGGTGAAACAGCTCCTGGCCCGGCTGCGGCCCGAGGTCCGCCGGGCGTTCCACGGCACCCGTTCCCGCAGGCCCAGCCGGGTGGCCCTGGCCAGGGACTTCGACTTCCGGCAGACCGTGCGGGCCAACCTCGCCCACTACCAGCCGGCCGAGCGTCGTCTGCTCATCGAACGCGCCCATTTCCACTCCCGCACCCAGCGCCATGTGACGCAGTGGCAGTTGATCCTGCTGGTCGACCAGTCGGGCTCGATGGCCGGTTCGGTCATCCACTCCGCGGTGACCGCCGCCTGTCTGTGGGGCCTGCCCGGTCTCAAGACGCATCTGGTCGCCTTCGACACCCAGGTGGTGGACCTGACCGCCGATGTGACCGATCCGGTGGAGCTGCTGATGCGGGTCCAGCTGGGCGGCGGCACCGACATCGCGCGGGCCGTGGAGTACGGCGCGGGACTGGTGGAGAATCCGCGGCGCACCATCGTCGCGCTGGTCACCGACTTCTACGAGGGCGGCGACGCCCACCGGCTGGTGCGGGCGGTGCGGGGACTGGTGGAGCAGGGCACGACGGTACTGGGACTGGCCGCGCTCGACGAGGACGCCAACCCGGACTATGACCGCCGGACGGCCGGGCGGCTCGCCGAGGCCGGGGCACACATCGGGGCGATGACACCGGGCCGCCTCGCCGAGTTCGTCGCCGAGAGGCTGGGCCGATGACCGACACGTCCACCGATCGTGCCGACGCGCGGCCCGATCTGCTCGCCCTCACCCCGGACACGCTTGCGGCGCTGGCCAACCGCGGCCTGGTGAAACGCGCCACGAAGGAGCTGGACGCCGGGACGGTGCCCGAGCTCACGACCGATCCGGACGCCACCGTGCGGGCCCGTTTCGGCGACGGCACCACCACCTCCCTGCCGCCCGCCGCCGGTCTGGACAGCGGCGACTGCAGCTGTGCCGCGCCCGGTGTCTGCCGCCATCTCGTCGCCCTGGTGCTGGCCTACCAGCGCCGGGCCGAGTCGGCCGCGGACGGCGCGCCCGCCCCGGTCGCCGACTGGTCCCCCGGCGACACCGGCGACGACGCCCTCGTCGAGGCGGTCGGCACCCGCCCGGCCGCCGCGGCCCGGCGCACCTTCGAGCGCGGCTACGGAGCCGTCGTGCACCGCCCGACCCCCGGCCATCCCGAGCCCCGGGTCGAACTCCCCACCTGCACGGTGCGTTTCCCGGTGCCCGGCGAGGTCGGGTACGCGCTGACGGACGCGGCCGTCGAACTGCGCGGCGAGATGGTGGCGCTCGCGGTGTGGGCGTTCCGGGCCGCCGACGCGACGGGGACCGCGGAGCGTTCCGTGTCCGTCCAGGTCGGGGGCGGCGGCTCCGCCTCGGCGTCCGCTCCCCTGTCCGTGCTCGACACGGCCGTCGGGCTGGTGGACGAGCTGCTGGCGGAGGGTGTGGCCCATGTCGGGCCGGTCCACGGCGGCGCCCTGGTGCGTGCCGGTGCCGGGCTGACCGCCGAGTCGATGCACTGGCCCGCGGGGGCGCTCGCCGAGCTGACGGACCAGCTCACCGCGTACGCCGATCGCGGCGCCCACTACCGTCCGGAGGCGGTCGCCGCCCTGATCACCGAGGTGCACGCCCGGCGGCGGGCCGCCGCGCACCCCGGCGTGCTCGGCACCCGCGAGGCCGGGGAGACCCCGCTGCGCCGGGTCCGGCTCACCTCGCTCGGCTGCCGCGTCCACGGCACCGGCCGGTCCCTGACCGCCGAGGTGTACTTCGCCCATCCCGGCGCGGGCAACGTCCTCGTGCTGCGCAAGGACTGGACGGCGGCCGAGGGCAAGGAGCTCACCGCCCACGGGCTGTCCGCCCGGCGCCTCCTCGCCACTTCGCTCGGTTCGCTGGCCGCCGGGAGCCTGGTCAGCGAGAGTGTCCGGCGCACTCCGAGCCGTGCGCTGACCGTCGCGCGGGGCCGGCTCGGCGCGACGACCATCACCCCCGTCGGCACCGCCTGGACCGAGTTGCCCGAGCCGTTGCTCGTACGGGACCTGGCCGCGCTGACGGCGGGCTGGGAGGGCCGGCCGCCCCGGCTGATCCGGCCGCGGGTCGAGGCGGAGAGCGTTCATGTCGTCGCGCTGTCGGCGGTGGAGAGCGTCGGCTACGACCCGGCCGAGCAGCGGCTCGAGGCCGTGGTGCGCGATGCCTCGGGGTCCCGGGCGCTGGTGGCGTCGGAGTACCGGCCCCGGTGCCCCGGTGCGCTGGACGCCCTGGCCGATGCGCTGGAGAGCGGCGCCACGCATGTGAGCGGTTCGGTGCACCGTTCGGGCGGCGGGGTGCGGATCGATCCGCTCGGGGTGCTCACCCCGGCCGGGGTGGTCGTGCCCGACCTCGCCGCGGGTGACGGTTCCACGGCCCTGGCGGCGGTGGCGCAACGGTCCGCCGATCCGCTGGCGGCGGTGCTGGACGAGGCGATGTCCGCCATGGCGGCGGTGGCGCACAGCGGGCTGCGCCATCTGAACGCCCCCGCCCGGTCCCGTATCGAGGACTCCGTGACCGCGCTGTCCCGCACCGGTCTGGCCCGGGCCGCGACGCTGCTCCGCGCCTTCCTCGACGCGCTGGACGACGGGTCCGTGCCGGGCGAGGAGGGGCCGGCCGCCCGGTGCGGGGCATGGCTGGAGGCCCAGCTCCACCTCATGGTCTGCGGCGAGCTCCGCCTCGGACGGGTCTGAGGCCCGCCGCGTCCGGGCGCGGGCGCGGCGGGAGGGCCTGCGGGGCGGTCGTCAGGGACGGTTCAGACGGGCGAGCGCGGGGTGGGCCTCGACGTATCCGTCGACGAGGCGTTCGGCGACGGTCACCGAGTCGACCAGCGGGTGCAGGGCGAAGGCCTTCACGGCGGTCGCGCGCGAACCGCTCTCCGACGCTTCCAGGACCGCGCGTTCGACCGCCTTGACCGCGGTGACCAGGCCGACGGCATGGTACGGAAGCGGGTCGACGGCGAGGGGGCGGGCGCCGTTGGCGTCGACCAGGCACGGCACCTCGATGACGGCTTCGGCGTCGAGCACCGGGAGCGTGGTCCGGTTGGGGACGTTGAGGATGAGCGTGGTCCGTTCGTCGCGGGCGACCGCCCGCATGAGGGCGAGCGCCACCTGCTCGTAGCCGCCGGACTCCAGGTCGCTCCCGTCCCGTTCGCCGACCCCGGCGACCTCCCTGTTCTCCGACATGTACGTGGCCTCGCGTTCGGCGCGCGTGCGGTCCCAGGTGGCCAGGGCGGGGGCCGCCGGGTCCTTCATCCGGGCGTAGAAGCCCTCCTGCTGCTCGCGGAGGAAGGCGCCGCGGGTCTGCTCGGCCTCCTGGTAGGCGCGTACCGCTTCCCGGTTGAAGTAGTAGTAGTGCAGGTACTCGTTGGGGACGGCGCCCAGCGAGCGCAGCCAGTCGGCGCCGAACAGCCGGCCTTCCTCGAAGGAGCCGAGGAGGGCCGGGTCCGCGAGCAGTCGCGGGAGTTCGTCCCGGCCGTCGACGCGCAGTCCGCGGACCCAGCCCAGGTGGTTCAGGCCGACGTAGTCGATCCGGGCCCGGTCCGGGTCGGCGCCGAGCACCCGGGCGATGCGGCGGCCGAGACCCACCGGGGAGTCGCAGATGCCGATGACCCGGTCCCCGAGGTGGCGGGACATGGCCTCGGTGACCAGACCGGCCGGGTTGGTGAAGTTGATGACCCAGGCGTCGGGGGCGAGCCGTGCGATGCGCCGGGCCAGGTCGACGGCGACGGGCACGGTGCGCAGGCCGTAGGCGATGCCGCCCGCCCCCACCGTCTCCTGGCCGAGCACGCCCAGGTCGAGGGCGACGCGTTCGTCGGCCGCCCGGCCTTCGAGGCCGCCCACCCGGATCGCCGAGAAGACGAAGTCGGCGCCGCGCAGGGCCTCGTCGAGGTCGGTGGTGGCATCGACGGCGGGCGCGTCGGGGACGTTCTCGGCCTGTTCGGCGAGCACCCGGGCCACCGCGGTGAGCCGGTCGGCGTCGGTGTCGTAAAGGGTGACCGCCGATACGCGGCCCTCGGCGTGGTCGGCGAGCAGCGCCCCGTACACGAGGGGAACCCGGAATCCGCCGCCGCCCAGAATTGTCAGCTTCACGCTTCCGCATGGTACGGGGGGCCGGATCGGGCCGGGCACGAACGACTCCGGACGGCGGGGCCCGGCCCGGCGCGGGGAATCCGTACGAGCGGCCTCCGTACCGACGGGGTCCGGCCCGGTGACCGCGGACCGTGGGTCCGTCGCCACCGGGCCGGATGCCGGTGCCGTCCGCCCCTGGTCGGGACGGAGCGGGTCAGTCGCCGCTCCACCAGCGGGAAACGACCCGCCACAGCCTGACCGGTGCGGACCGGCCGCGCTGCTGCGGGATGTGGCCCACGGCGGGCTGCGCCGCGGGGGTGCTTCCCGTCTCGTCGACGACCGCCGTCATGGCCGCCGCGCCCGTCGTGGCCGGGGCCGGGGCGGGCGGCGGAAGGGGCGGGCGGCCGGGGGTGGGGGCGGTGTGCCGGACGGTCGACTGCACCTCCCAGTCCTGGCGCTGCGCGTTGGGCTTGCCCATGGACGGCGGTTCCCGGTCGTCCTGCGGCGCACGCGCGGCGAAGTCCGCCGGGAGTTCCACCAGATGCCGCCCCATGATGTTCCCCACCCACCTCAGCTCGCTCTCGTCGACGGCGAGTTCGAGGTCGGGCAGTCGCATCAGCAGGGCGTCGACACCGACGTCGGCGATGGCGCGGCCGATGTCCTGTCCCGGGCATTCGTGCGGGCCGCCGCTGAACGCCAGGTGGGCGCGGTTACCCGCCATGTCGGCGTTCAGGTCGGGCCGTACGACCGGGTCGGTGTTGGCCGGTGCGATGCCGACGATCAGGGCGTCGCCCGCCTTGATCTGCTTGCCGCCCAGTTCGGTGTCGCCGACCGCCCAGCGGCCGAAGATCGCGGTGAACGGCGGTTCGTCCCACAGCGTCTGCTCGACCGCCTCGGGCACCGTCATGTGACCGCCGCTGAGCCGGGCCCGGAAGCGCGGGTCGGTGAGGACCATCCGCAGGACGTTGGCGATCAGGTTGGCGGTCGCCTCGTAGGAGGCGATGAGGATCAGCCGCAGGTGTTCGCTGACCTCCTGGTCGTTCATCCTCGCGGGGTGCTCGATGAGCCAGGTGGCGAAGTCGTCCGCGGGTTCGCGGCGGCGGCGCTGGACGAGCCGGGTCAGCGCCTCCAGGACGTAGGCGTTGCTCGCGACGGCGGTCGCCGTGCCCCGGGTCATGTCGCGGGCGGCCTGGACCATCCGGTCGTTGTACTCCTCGGGCATGCCGATGATCGCGCACATCACCATCATCGGCAGCCGTTCGGCGAACTGGCCGACCAGGTCGACGCGGCCTTCCTGGCAGAAGTCGTTGACCAGCCGGTTGCTGTAGCGGTTGACGTGCCGGCGGACGCCGCGGGTGTCGATGCGGCCCATGCTGTCGGTGACCGCGCCGCGCTGGCGCTCGTGGGTGGCGCCGTCGGCGAAGACGCAGATCGGCTGCCAGGTGAAGATCGGGGCGAGTGGGTGGTCCGGGGCGACGCTGCCGTCCTGCAGGGCCCGCCACCGCCGGGAGTCGCGGGAGAACTGCGAGGGGGTGCGGGTCATGTGCAGGTTCTCGCTGTGGCCGAGGACCAGCCAGGCGGGCACGTCCCCGTGCAGCAGCACGGGGGCCACGGTGCCGTGTTCGGCGCGGAGTTTCTCGTAGAGCCCGTGGGGGTCCCGCTCGGCCTCCGGGCCGTAGAACCGGCGCAGTCCGCCGGGCCCGATGCCGAGGCCGTGGGCCGGGCACTCGGGGGGCGGAAACGACCCCTGGGCCGCTCCGGACTCGTAGGGAAATGGGGTTGTCACGATCGCTCCAGGGATCAGGATTCCAAGGACCAGACGGGTGGGGATGCGTGAGGGGGGTGGGGGGGCACGGTCAGGCGAGCGGGAGCGCCAGACTGTGCAGGTAGCGCATCAGGGTCATCAGCACGTCGCGGCTGGAGCCGCGCAGCCGGGCGTCGCAGTCGATCATCGGGACCTCCTCGGGGAGGTCCAGAGCGCTGCGCAGTGCCTCGACGGGGTGCTTCGGGGCGTCGGGGAAGGTGTTGATGGCGACGACGAACGGCACGCCGCGCTCCTCCAGCCGCCCGATGACGTCGAAGCTGACTTCGAGCCGGCGGGTGTCGATGAGGACCACCGCACCGAGGGCTCCCTCGAACAGCCCGTTCCACAGGAACCAGAAACGTTCCTGGCCCGGTGTTCCGAACAGATAGAGGACCAGCTCCTCGCTGATGGAGATCCGGCCGAAGTCCATGGCGACGGTGGTGGCGGTCTTGCTCTCCACCCCGTAGTTGTCGTCCACGCCGACCCCGGCCTGGGTCATGGTCTCTTCGGTGGTCAGCGGCCGGATCTCGCTGACCGATCCGACCATGGTCGTCTTGCCGACCCCGAACCCGCCGACGACCACGACCTTCACCGCGGCGGTCGCCGTGGTGGGAAGGACGTCCTCGCGTCGGGGGCCGGTGATCGTGTCAGAGTTTCTGAAGTCCATGCATCACCGCTTCGAGGAGGGACCTGTCCGGGAGTGTGGCGCGCACGATGGGTGCGCGCGATTCGATGAGTTCGGCGGCGAGGAGCTCGGTGAGGAGCGACGTGACGACGCTGAAGGGCAGTGCGAGGTACGCGGATAGCTCCGCGACGGATAACGGTGCCTGGCACAGGCGCAGGATCACCGCCTGCTCGGGCTGGACCGTCGGCGTCGGCTGGGCCTTCGCGACGATCATCGTGACCAGGTCGAGAGCCGCTCGCTCGCTGCCGTCGGGATCGCCGGTGATCACGTACAGCCGTTCCGGATCGCTCAGGGCGGGATCGGCTTTTCGGCGCTCTCGTCGGGGAGAACTCATCCGGACAGCCCGTCGTGGCGCGGCGGACTCGTCAGATGGGCGCCGATCCTGACGACCATGTCGCGCATCCGCGATCCGACGAGTCCGGCGTCGACCGTCTCGCCGGCCAGGACGGCGAGGTACGCGCCCGTCCCGGCGGCCATCAGGTAGAAGAAGCCGCCGGTGACCTCGATGACGACCAGGCGCATGAGCCCGTCGCTGTACGGGATTTCGGAGGCGACGGCCGCGGCCAGGCTCTGCAGTCCGGCACAGGCCGCCGCGAGGCGGTCGGCGACATCGGGGTCGCCGCCGTGCTGGGCGATGCGCAGACCGTCGGCGGAGAGCACCACGATCTGGTGGATGTCCGGTACGTCGTCGGCCAGCTGCTTGAGCATCCAGTCCATGTTTCCCCGCTGCTGGATCACTTCAGGTCTCCCTTGTCCCACGCGTCATCGGAGTCTTCGTCGGTCTTCGGGTCCTGCGGCACGCCGTTGACGGCGTTGGTGAATGCCTCCAGCCAGAGTCCGGGCGGCTGCTCCTTGCCGTTCTCACCGCCCGGTCCATGGCCGTTGGCATGGCCGTTGCGCCGGCCGGCGGTGGGGTCGACGGGCTGGGCGGGGAGGTTGTGCGAGCCGAGGGGCGCGCGGCCGCGGCTGCGGCGTTGCGGGAGTCCTCCGGCGGTCCACTCGGTCACCACGGGGACGTCGTCCTCCATGGCGGCCGGGGGGACGACCGGCCTGGTGATGGGGGCGACCGGTCCGGTGGCGGGGCGCTGGGCCACGGGGGTGCGGGGCTTGCGGCGGGGGGGCACGACGTGCTTCATGGCCTCCTGGTCGATGTCGCTGGTGGGCCTCGACGTGGCGCCGATGCCGTGGGCGATGCCGGGAGCGGGTCCGGTGGTGATCATGGCGCGGGGCACGATGAGCACGGCGCGGACGCCGCCGTACGCGGACTGCCGCAGGGAGACCTGGAGGTCGTACATCCGGGCGAGGCGTCCGACGACGGCCATGCCGAGTCGCGGGGACTCGCCGAGGTCGTTCATGTTGGAGCCGGCCTGGGCCCTGGCGAGCATGTTCTCGGCCCGCGAGCGGGCCTCCTCGCTGAGCGAGACGCCGCCGTCCTCGATCTCGATGGCGATGCCGGTCTGCACCTCGACGGCGGTGACGTGCACCCGGGTCTGCGGGGGCGAGTAGCGGGTGGCGTTGTCGAGGAGCTCGGCGCAGGCGTGGATGAGCGGTTCGACGGCCGTGCCGATGATGGCGACCTTGGCGATCGAGTGCAGATCGACGCGGGGGTACTCCAGGATGCGCGACATGGCGCCGCGCAGCACGCTGAACAGCGGTACGGGCTTGGGCCACTGGCGGCTGGGCCGGGCCCCGCCGAGTACCGCGATGGAGTCGGCGAGGCGGCCGATCAGCGCGGTGCCGTGGTCGATGCGGAGCAGGTCGTCGAAGACGTCGGGGTTGCGCCCGTGATGCTCCTCCATCTCACGCAGTTCGCTCGCCTGGCGGTGGACGATCGCCTGGACACGCCGGGCGACGTTGACGAAGGCGCGCTGCGCGGAGTCACGCATGGCTTCTTCGTTGTCGATGATGTTGAGCACCGTGTAGACGAGGGTGCGCTGGGCGTCGGGCAGGTCGCGGTACGACTCGTCCGCGTCCACGACGTCGCGGAGCACCTCCTCGGGCGAATTCCCCACGCGCAGGCGGTGGATGGCGGCCGGCAGGAGCACCTTGCTGATCCGCACGGTCTCGTCGTCGTGGATGGCGATGCGCCGTTCCAGGTCGGCGAAGCGGCGTTCGTACACCGCGCGCTGGATGCGCAGGTCACGGGCCCTGCGGGCGAGTTGGACGGTGAGCGCGGCGATCACGACGGTGGCGAGCACGCCGCACCAGACGACTGGTATCCGCGCGGGCTCGGGGACCAGCGCCGCCGCGGCGGCGGTCGCGCCGCCGATCAGGAGCACGGGCAGCAACACGGCGCGAACGACCGGGGTTTCCCGGTCGGTCGGCGGTGATTCAACACGGACCATCTAGAACCTCTGGCGGTTGATTCGGGAGGTACAGGCGCTTGCAGGACAGTCGGGAACAAGCGCTCGAATTCATATCAACTCGGCTTCACTGCGCGTGAGCTTAGTCAGATCGAATCAGGGCTTCGGCCCATTCACCCAACCCCCTGCGCGAGCGCTCCGGCGGTAATACACTCACGAGTTTTTGCACGCACCGCCGCCACGCGTGCGCGGGGAGTGACGATGGTCGACATCAGGCGTCCCGCGAGGCATTCCGTACCGCAGCGCAGGACAGAGTTCATGTCGTCATGGAGGTGAACCAGGGTAATCACGCACGGAGTTCACCTGCACAGGAGCAACAACTCTCACTCCCGCCCCTCGCGTCGCCCCTCACTTCGTCCCACACCAAGGGACAGTCGTACGCACGAGCGAGAGGGGTCGAAAGGGACGTGTTCATGGGTCGGGTGAGGGTGACCTTCCGGGGCGCCGGGGTGACGGCCGGTGCGGACGGCGTCGGCGCGGGCGGGCGTCGCGCACCCTCGCGCTCCGTGGAACACCCCCCGGAACGAGGCCGGTTGAACCCCGCCTCGGACCCCGCACCGGGCCGTCGTCCCGGATCATGTCCGGGTACGTCGCGTCACGAGACGCACCGGAACCGACGAGGAACGGACGCACCATGGGGCCGACGCGGAGCTACACCATCGAATCGCTCGACACCGGACTCCGGTTGATGCGGCTGTTCCTCACCCACGACACGCTGACCGTCTCCCGGGCGGCCGAGCTGCTCTCCGTGGGCAGGTCCACCGCGCACCGGGTGCTCAGCACACTGGAGGGGCGGGGCTTCGCGGTCCGGGACTTCTCCGGCCGCGGTTACGCACCGGGCCCCGAGCTGGTCCGGCTCGGGCTCCCGGCCGGCTTCGGCACGGCGATCCGCGAACGGCTCGGCCCCGTGCTGGAGGACGCGGTGCTGCGTACCGGCGAAACGGTGCAGAGCGCGGCGTTGATCGGCGACCGGATCGTCATCACCGACGGCCGCGAGTCCCCGCACCCGGTGCGGGTGATGTCGGGAATCGGCCGCACGTGCCCCGCCCACACCACGGCGGGCGGCAGGATGCTGCTCTCCCGGATGGCGCCGGAACAGGTCCGCGCCCTCTACCCGCAGGAGGAGCTGCCGCCGACCGCGTCGAACGCCCTCACGTCGCGTTCCGCGCTGCTCGCCGAGCTCGACGAGGTCCGCGGGCGGGGGTACGCGGTCAGCCGCGGGGAATCGGTCCGGGGCGTGTACGCCGTGGCCGTCCTCCTGACCGGGTCGAGCTGGCGCGACCGGCTCGCCCTGACCGCCTCGGCCCCCGCCGACCGGGGCGGCGACGCGGCGCTCGCCCGGCGCGCCGAGGAACTCCGCCGCTCCGCCGCGCTGCTGGACGGGCCCGACGCGGGGCACGGGGCGGCACCGCGGTGAGGACGCGCGGGCAGGTGGAACCGGGCGTACGCCGGAGAGAGGTGGGGCGGGGCCGGTGGGCCGGCCCTGCCCCGCGCGGGCCCGGGGTCAGCGGCGGCTGCCGCCGATCCGTCCCTCCAGCTGGACGAGCAGCTCGCCGAGCTGGGCACTGAGCCGGGCGTGGGTGTGCTCGTCGAGGCCCGACAGGACCGTGCGCTCGTACGCCAGTTGCCGCGGCAGCAGCATGTCCACCAGCTCGCGTCCCTCCTCGGTGAGGCGGACGTGGTTGACGCGGCGGTCGCGGTCGTCGCACCGGCGGTCGACCAGGCCGCGCTCCTGGAGGACCCGCAGGCGCTTGGTGACGGCGGCGCCGGAGGAGAACGTCTCCCTGGCCAGCTCGCCGGGGGTCAGTTCGCGGTCGGTGCGGCGTACCGCCCCGAGCAGGTCGAACTCGGCGCGGGTCAGTCCGGCGGCGCGCAGCGGGGCGTCCTCCGCCTGCTGGAGCAGGGCGGCACAGCGGTTGATGCGGCCGATGAGTTCCATCGGTCCGGTGTCCAGCTCCGGGTTGACGGCCTGCCACTGCCGTACCACCGAGGCGACGATGTCGTCGGTCACACCGCTCCGTTCTCCGGGGCGGGGGCGAGCAGCCCCTGCCGTATTGCTGTAGCGGCGAGCGTACGGTGTCCGGCCCGTTCGGCCGCGAGGACCTGCTCCCGGGGCAGGGTGCGCTGCCACCATTCGCCCGCGGCGGTGTCCTCGGCGTCGCGCAGTTCGACGAGCGCCCCGGCCAGCCCGCGGCGGGCGGCGTCCAGGGCGGCGGGGTCGGTCTGCGGCGCGGCCAGCGTGCTCACGGCCCGGGCGCGGGCGAGTTCGGTGGCGGCCAGGGCCTTCTCCAAGCGTCCGGCGGCCCGGCGGTTGGTCACCAGGACGGCGGCGAGCAGGCCCGTGCCGGCCCCGATGACGGTGTCCAGGACCCGGTCGCCGATGAGTTCGCCGGCCGGGTGGGTGCCGCCGAATTCCAGGACCAGCAGCGCCATCGGGGTGACGGCCACGGAGCCGAGCCAGTAGTTGCGGGTGATCAGGGCCTCGGCCGCGAAGCCGAAGAACAGGCAGCAGCCGATGAGGGCCAGGGGGCCGGTGCGGCTGACGGGGAGGACGGCGGCGAAGACGAGGACGCCGATGAGATTGCCCAGGGTGCGCTGCAGGGCCCGGTTCCAGGACAGCGTCACATTGGCCTGGTAGAGGGAGGCGGCGGTCACGATGGCCCAGTAGGGACGGCCGACTCCGGCCGCCTGGGAGACGTATCCGGCCAGGGCGCAGCCGACGAGCGTGCGGACGCCGATGGGCAGCAGCGGGGAGCCGGGGGCGAGGCCGCGCAGCAGCGTGCGGCGGGCCTCGCGTCGGCTCGTGCCGCGCCGGGCGGCCCGCTCGGAGGCGATGCCGAACGATTCGTCCGAGGTGCCCGGGACGGGGCCGCGGGCGCGGGTCCGTCGCGCCCAGGCCCGGAGCCGGTCGGGGTCCGGCGCGAGGACGGGCACGGCCGGGGAGGCGCCGGGGGAGGTGTCGAGGGGCACTCCGAGGGTCGCCGTCTCGGCGTGGACGACGAGGCGTTCGAGCGCCCGGCGCGTGGGGGTGGGGCGTCCGGCGGCGAGCAGGGACTGCCGGGCCGCGTGCACGGCGGCGGCCGCCGCGTGCCGGGTGCGGGGCCGGGGTCGGCCAGGTGGGCGGCGGCCGCGTCGAGGGCGCGGGCCGTCGCCCGGCGCTCGGGGCCCTCCCGGCGCAGGAGCGCGGGGCCGACCGCGACCAGCCAGGCGATCGCCCCGGCGGCCAGGGTCAGCGCGAGGTGGCCCGGCACCTGGCCGAGCCGTTGCGGGGCGAAGAGCGCGGCCGAGGTGACGAACGTGAAGATCACCGGTCCGGGCGGGCCGATGCGGGTGGCGTCGCAGAGCGTCTTCTGCCCGGCCGCGAGGACGGCCCCCACCGCGATCAGCACGGTGGCCGACCCGGTGAGGGAGGCCGCGACCAGCGATACCGCCATGCCGATGACCATGGAGACGACGACTCCGGCGACGGCGCGGGCCCGACGCGCGTAGGGCAGATTGTGGCCGTACAGGGCGCAGAGCGAACCGGCCATCGTGTACATCACGAGGTCGAGCCGGTCGAGGGCGAGCAGCACCAGGTCCGGTACGGCGGTGGCGACGACCACGCTCAGCGCCGGTTTGAACCACATGTCCGAGGGCCGGGCGAGACGCAGCGGGGCCGCCAGCGGGAGCCTGCGGACGGAGGGCTGCCGGGACCAGGTGGTTGTATCGCTCACTCAAATACTTTAGCAGGTGTTACACCCGTAAAGTATTTTCTCCGGGTCGCCGGCCGGCGGCCCCCGGGCCACACTGATCGCAGCACCCACGCACCCGCTCCCCACCCGGCCCCGCATCCGCCCGCGGCGCGCGCCGATGCAGGCCCTCTGGAGTCCAGCCGATGTACGAGAGCGACGCCGGACTGCTCGCCCCCGGGCGGGCCGGCTCCCCCGCCGAGACGGCCACCGGCGACAGCGCCTTCCTGCGGGCGATGCTCGACGCCGAGGCCGCGCTCACCCGCGCCCAGTCCGACTGCGGGCTGGCCCCGGCCGGCGCGGGACAGGCGGTGACCGCGGCGGCGGCCGACATGAGCCGGTTCGACGTGCGGGACCTCGCACTGCGCGCCCGTGCGGGCGGCGACCCGGTCGTCCCCCTGGCCCTGGACCTGGCGACCAGGGTGACGGAGAACTTCCGGCCGTACGTGCACCGGGGCGCGAGCGGTCAGGACATCCTCGACACGGCCGCCATGCTGGTCGCCGCGCGCACCCTGGCACCGGTGCTCGACGACCTGGCGCGGACCGCGGAAGCGATGGCCCGGATCGCCACCGCGCACCGCAACACCCCGATGGCCGGCCGCGCGCTCACCCAGCACGTCGCGCCGACCACCTTCGGACTGAAGGCGGCCGGGTGGCGCGCGCTGATCCTCGACGCCCGGGACCGGCTCTCGGCCGTACGGGAGTCGCTGCCCGTCCAGCTGGGCGGTGCGGCGGGGACGCTGGCGTCGTTCGGGGCCTACGCGCCCGACGCCGACACCGACGGGATCGATCCGGGGCTGCCGCTGCTCCAGATGTTCGCGAACGAACTCGGCCTGGCCGAACCCCTGCTGCCCTGGCACACCCTGCGCACCCCGATCGCCGACCTGGCGGGGGCGCTGGCCTTCACGGCGGGCGCGCTCGGCAAGACGGCGGCCGATGTGCTCACCCTGTCCCGTACCGAGATCGGCGAGA
Source organism: Streptomyces sp. ML-6 (assembly GCF_030116705.1). Taxonomy (NCBI): domain Bacteria; kingdom Bacillati; phylum Actinomycetota; class Actinomycetes; order Kitasatosporales; family Streptomycetaceae; genus Streptomyces; species Streptomyces sp. ML-6. The sequence goes on along the minus strand of NZ_JAOTIK010000001.1, from coordinate 6,923,385 downwards.
TCGCCGAGGCGCAGGGCGACGGCCCGGCCGTCCTGGCGCACCGGGCCGATCCGGTGCGCGCCACGCTGATCGCGGCGGCGGCCCGCCGCGCCCCCGGCCTGGCGGCGACGCTGTACGGCTCGCTCACGGCCGAGGACGAGCGGCCGGCCGGGGCCTGGCACGCCGAGTGGGAGCCGCTGCGCGAACTGCTGCGGCTGGTCGGCGGCGCCGCGCGGGATGCCGCCGAACTGACCGGGGGACTGCGCGTCGTCCCCTACGCCATGCGGGAGAACCTCCAGCTCACCGATGGGCTGATCGTCTCGGAGCGGCTGACCGCCGCGTTCGCGGAACGGATCGGCCGCAGGCGCGCCGCCGCGGTGCTGGCGAGCGCCGCCGTGCGGGCCCGCGCGGAGACCACGGACCTGTCCGACGTCCTCGCCGACGTCCTCGACGAGGAGCCCGAACTGGCGGGGATCGACCTGGCAGAACTGACCGAGCCCGCCCGGTACATCGGCTGCGCGGGCGCGCTCACCGACCGTGCGCTGGACCGCGGCTGATCGCTCCCCCGAAACGCCCTCGCGCCCACCCGGGGCGGACCGGTTCGCCCCCGCGGGCGACGGCCCGGCCCCTCGCACCCCATTCGGCATACCGAATGGCCCCCATGTCGACCCGTAGGGCATCCACCCCTCATTGAAATTTCACACACCACGTACGATGACGGAATGAACGAACCTGGCGGGCAGCGGCCCCGGGGAAGGCGGGGCATCGGCGCCCCGGTCGCCCTCGGCTGGCTCTTCGTGCTGTTCGCCATGGTCACGTGCTGTGCGACCCCGGCTCCGTCCTCGCACGGTTCCGGCGCCCACAGCACCTCCGTCGCCGCCCGGGCCCTCACTCCGGCGCACGCCGCGCCCGCGCCGTCCGTGGTGGCCGACACCTCCGCGGACCGGGGCATGGGCAGTTCCTGCCACGGCACGGTCGAGCACGCGACGCCCGTCGTGCTGCCCGGCCAGAGCGCGCCCGCGGCCCTTCCCGGTGCCACCGTCGCCGCCCCCGCCGCCCCGCTCACCGGAGCCGCCACGATCCGCGGCCCCTCCAACGACGCCGTGCGCGCGGTCGACCATCTCCGTCTGCAGGTTCAACGGGTCTAGAGGCAGGCCCCCGTTTTCCGGAGAAGAACCGGAAAGCGGGCTCCCCCATGCCCCGATCCCACCCGTCTTGTCGAACCGAAGGACCCCCATGGCTTCCGCCAAGAACCAGAACGCCTCCGCCGCGCGCCGCGCCAAGCTGGAGGAGGCCCGCCGCAAGGAACGGGCCCGTGAGCGGCGCAGCCGCATCATCACCATCACCGCGTCCGTCGCCGTGGTGGCCGCGCTCGTCGCGGGCGGCGGATATCTGATGTCCGCGGCCGACGACCAGGAGAAGGCCGAGGCCGAGGCCAAGTCCTCGCCCGTGAAGGGCGAGCGGACCTGGGACAAGCTCTCCCAGAACCACGTCGACAAGCAGGTCTCCTACCCGATGAACCCGCCGGTCGGCGGCGACCACCACCCGGTCTGGATGAACTGCAACGCCGATGTCTACACCAAGGCGATACCGAAGGAGAACGCCGTGCACTCCCTGGAGCACGGTGCGGTCTGGGTGACGTACACGGACAAGGCGAAGCCCGCCGACGTCGAGAAGCTCAGCACGCGGGTCAAGACGACGCCCTACTCGCTGATGAGCCCGGTCGAGGACCAGGCCGCGCCGATCATGCTCAGCGCCTGGGGCAAGCAGGTGACGGTGACCAGCGCCACCGACGCGCGGGTCGAGCAGTTCTTCACCAAGTACGTGCAGGGCCCGCAGACACCGGAGCCGGGCGCTGCCTGCAGCGGCGGGATCGCCGGATGACGCCCGCCGTCCGCTCCTCGCGCCCGATGGTGCTGGCGGGCGGCACGGTGCTGCTGCTCGCACTGGGCCTGATCGCGCTGATGCTCGTACGGCCGTCCGCGTCCGCGTCCGCGGGCTCCGGCCCCGCCACGGCCGCTCCCCCGGACTCCTCGGTCGACGTGGGCTTCGCCCGCGACATGTCGGTCCACCACCAGCAGGCGGTCGAGATGTCGTTCATCGTCCGGGACCGCACCTCCGACGAGGCGGTGCGCCTGCTCGCGTACGACATCATCAACACCCAGGCCAATCAGCGCGGCATGATGCTCGGCTGGCTGGAGAGCTGGGGCCGGGCGAAGTCGTCCGGGGCCGAGCCGATGGCCTGGATGGGACACTCCTTCACCCCCCGGGGCGACGGTTCGCTGATGCCCGGCATGGCGACCGACAGCGAGCTGGACGCGCTGCGGGCGGCGAAGGGGAAGAAGGCGGAGGTGCTGTTCCTGAAGCTGATGACCGTGCACCACCGGGCGGGCGCGGAGATGGCTCAGGCCGCGGCCACCTCGGCGGACACCGAACTGATCAGGAACCTGGCGGCGGGCATGGTCCGGGGCCAGCAGTCGGAGATCGAGCTCATGGCGGACATGCTCGAGAAGCGCGGCACGAAGCCCTGACCCGGTACCGGTGCACGGGCCCGGAACCCATATCGGTGCACGGACCCATATCCGGTACCGGTGCACGGGCCCTGACCCGGTATCGGTGCACGGGCCCGGAACCGGCTTCCGTCGGCGGCCCGTCCGTGGGGGTTCCTCCCCTGCGGACGGGCCGCTCGCGCATGCGACACGGCCCGGGGGAGGCGCCCGGCCGCTGCGCCCGACCGGCGGCGGGGCTCGGGGGCGCGCCTGGGTGGAGACGGTGCGGCGGCTGTCCGGACGGCCGGTGATCGTGCCTGGCGACGGAGACCGCCGCACCGGCCGCGGCGGCGACGGTGCGGATCCGGTCACGATCGCCACCGGCTGGGGCACCGGCAAGGACGTCCGACTGCCCTCCGCGCCACGGGACTCGGCCGCCCGGGACCGGATCGGCTCGGTGCCGGAACGGGCCGCGGGCCCTCTGCCGGGCGGCCGCCGACCCGTCGTCTCCCAGGGTCCCCGCACGCCCCGCGCGTCCCGCCTCCGGGTGCCCGTGCGCCCTCGCGCGCGCCGCGTCGTACGCCCCGCGGGCAGTGCTGACCTGCTGTCACGCCGGTCCGGCCGGTACCCGTCGGTGCTCCCCCCGTAGCCCGTGGACCGGTTTGGGGAAGCGAAGCGGTCTTCACTAGGATCCGGCGATGATCATAAGAAAAAGGCTGACGGCCGGGGTGGGCATCCTGCTCGCGACCCTGACCGCCGGGCTCGGTTCGGCGATTCCCGCCGCTGCCGACGAAGCCCCCGCCAAAGCCTCCCCCAAGGTCGAGCTGGTGCTCGACGTCAGCGGTTCCATGAGGACCCGTGACATCGACGGCCAGTCCCGGATGGCCGCGGCGAAGCAGGCGTTCAACGAGGTCCTGGACGCGGTTCCCGAGCAGGTGCAGCTCGGCATCCGGACGCTCGGCGCCGACTACCCGGGCGACGACCGGAAGGTGGGCTGCAAGGACACCAGGCAGCTCTACCCGGTCGGGCCGCTCGACCGCACCGAGGCGAAGACGGCCGTCGCCACCCTCGCCCCCACCGGCTGGACCCCGATCGGTCCGGCCCTGCTGGGCGCCGCCGACGACCTGGAGGGCGGCGACTCCACCCGCCGGATCGTTCTGATCAGCGACGGCGAGGACACCTGCGGCCCGCTCGACCCGTGCGAGGTCGCCCGGGACATCGCGGCCCGCGGCATCCACCTCGTCATCGACACCCTGGGCCTGGTCCCGAACGCGAAGATCCGCGAGCAGCTGACCTGCATCGCCGAGGCCACCGGCGGCACCTACACCGCCGTCCAGCACACCGACGAACTCTCCGGCCGTGTCAAGCAGTTGGTGGACCGGGCCGCCGAGCCCGTCGTCACCCCGGTGGCGACCGAGGGCACCGACCGGTGTGCCACCGCGCCGCAGCTCAAGCCCGGTCTGTACACCGACCGCCAGGAGTTCGGCCGGCACCGCTGGTACCGGGTGGACGTGCTGCCCGGCCAGGAACTGCGCACCTCGGTCAGCGTGTTCGCCGACCGGGCCGTGAACAACGACTACGGCGTGCTGCTGCGGGCGCTGACCGTGCACGGCCGGGAGATCGTGCGGGGTTCGGAGTCGGGCACCGGCCGCACCGACGCGATCTCCTCCGGTCTGCGCTATCCGAAGGCCGGTTCGGCCGAAACGGACAGCGACGACAAGCCGGCCGCCGAGACCGTGTGCCTCCAGGTCGGCAACTCCTTCTCGGCACCGGCCTCGGTGAAGACCTCGCCGGGCATGCCGCTCGAGCTGACCGTGGACCTGGTGGACGCCCCGGACGAGGCGTCCGACGTGGCCGCCTTCGGCCTCGGCCGCGGCTGGTGGCTGCTGGGCGTGCTGGTCCTCACCGGACTGGCCGTGGGCCTGGTGTTCGGCTGGATCTCGCGCTGGCGCATCGCCGTCTGGAGGACCAACTGATGAAGCGGACGACACGTGCGTTCACGGCCGCGCTGCTGACCGGGCTCGCCCTGCTGACCCCGGCGGGCGCCGCGCTGGCCGACGACCCGTCGGCGAGCCCGAGCGCTTCCGACGAGGAGGCCGGCCCCACCGAGGCGGGCACCACCTTCCGTACGGCGACGGCGATCCAGCAGGGCCGGACCGCCACCGCCGAGGCGTCCACGGGTGACTACCTGTACTGGGTCTTCCCCGCCGACGCCGGCCAGCGGGCCACCGTCAAGGCGAAGATCACCCTGCCCGAGAGCGCCACCCGACACGGTGCCTCGACGTGGCAGGTCGACGTGTACGACGGACTGCGGCGCCGTCAGGCGTGCATGTACGGCCGCCAGACCGGAAAGGCGGCGGCCGACGCGTCGACGGTCGAACTGGCCTGCGTCCTGCGGACCGTCCGGGCCTGGGCCGAGCCGTGGTCCGACGACCCGCTGCCGGGCAGCTACTACGTACGTCTCACGGTCGTCGGGCTGCCCCCGTCCGACCTGGGCCTGCCGGTACGGACCGAGGTCGAGGTCACCTCGGTCGACAAGGGCGGCGCCGGTGACGTGGACGGCACCCTCGCCGAGCCCCTGGTGCCCGGCGTGTCCTCCGTCGCGCAGGCCTCCGACGACTCGGCCGCCGGGGACGACGGCGCGTCGGACGAGGCGTCGTCCGGCAGCGGGCCCGAGGACGGCTGGTCCTCCGGCTGGTGGACCGACCGCTGGCTGTGGACGGTGGGCGGCGGCGTCCTCGGGGCGCTCGCGGCGGTCTTCGGGTACTCCCTCACCCGTGGCGGCGGCCGCCCGTCCAGGGTGCCGCCGGGCGCCTGACCCGCGCCCCTCGCACGGCCTCCCGACCCGGTGGGCGGGCCCGGCCCCGCAGGGCCCGCCCACCGGGACCGGAACACCGTCCCGCGTTCCCCTTTCTCCCTCTTCCCGCGTGCCCGGCGCCCGGCGCCCGGCCGCCCACGGAGCGTCCGACCCGGCTACTCTCGTCAACTCACGTACCGCGCAGGGCCGATCACATGTGCCACCGGTGCGGGAGCGCTGAAGTCAGGTCGCTGCGCACCCCCCTCGGGTGCGCCACAAGGGAGCGGAGACCTTCATGTCCACGGAGACCGGCCCGGCCATCGACGCCGAGCCGCGGAGCCACACGATCGTGCCGGGCCCGAAGGGGCTGCCGTTCCTCGGGAGCATGCCGCAGTTCGCGAAGAACCCCCTCGCCTTCTTCGAGCGGCTGCGCGGCCACGGGGACATGGTCGGCTGGCGGTTCGGCCCCAACCCGTGCGTGTACATAGCCGATCCGGACTGCATCGGCGAGCTGTTCACCGAGACGGAACGCACCTTCGACCAGCCCGCACTGGGCATCGCCTTCCGTACCGTGATGGGCAACGGCGTGGTGGTCGCCCGCGGCACCGACTGGCGGCGGAAGCGCTCCCTGGTGCAGCCCTCCGTGCGCCCCAAGCAGGTGCGGTCGTACGCGGCGACGATGGCGGGCAGCACGGTGGAGCTGGCCGGTACCTGGTCGGACGGCCAACGCATCGACGTGAAGCGGGAGATGGCCGCCCTGACGCAGCGGATCGCCGTCCGTACGATCTTCGGCGTGGACACCCCGGCCGACACCGAGGCGATGGGCCGGGCGATGGACGTGGCGCAGCAGGAGATCGGCAAGGAGTTCGCCGGGATCGGCGCGCTGCTGCCGGACTGGGTGCCGACGCCGGGCCGGGCCCGGATCAAGAAGGCCGCGGCGGTCATCGACGCCGAGGTGGCCCGGGTCGTCGCCCGCCACCGCGACGGCGGGGACGAGCGCCCCGACCTGCTGAGCCGGCTGCTGACGGCGATCGACGAGACGGGCGCGCACCTCACGGACCGGGAGATCCGGGACGAGACGGTCACCCTGTACATCGGCGGGCACGAGACGACCAGCTCCACGCTGGTGTGGGCCTGGTACCTGCTGTCCCGCAACCCGCGGGCGCGCGCCGCGCTCACCGAGGAACTGGACCGGGTCCTCGGTGACCGCGAGCCGGGGTTCGACGACTACGCCCGGCTGACGTACACCCAGTCCGTGGTCAAGGAGACGCTGCGGCTCTATCCGACGATCTGGCTGATCACCGGCGTCGCCAAGGAGGGGGCGCGGATCGGCGGCGTCCCGATGCCGCAGGGCACCCGGGTGTGGAGCAGCCAGTGGGTGACGCACCGCGACGCGCGGTGGTTCCCCGAGCCCGAGGAGTTCCGCCCCGAGCGCTGGGACCCCGAGGAGGGCGACGACATCGCGGAGTACGCCTGGTTCCCCTTCGGCGGCGGCCCCCGGGTCTGCCTGGGCACCCGGTTCGCGATGGTCGAGGCGGTGCTGATCCTGGCCGTGCTGGCGCGCCGCTTCGAACTGGAGGTGGACCCGGGCACCATCGGCCCCGTACCGGGTCTGACCCTGCAGCCGGACCGGGAGGTGCTGGCGACGCTCCGGGCACGGTGACGGCCCGGGGCGGCTCGCGGGTCCTGCACCCGGGCCCGGTGACGGCCCGGGGCGGCTCGCGGGTCCTGCGCCCGGGCCCGCGGGCCGCCCCGGCACGAGGTGTCGTACGCCGTCCTCGCCGCCCCGCGCACCACCGGGACGCCGTCCGGGTACCGTCCACGCACCATCCGGGCTCCGTCCGGGTGTCGGCCGCGCACCGGACTTACCGCACCAATATGTCCGATCTTTCGCGGGGATCATGCCGTTCGGTCCACACTGTCCGTGTGGGCCGTGACGGCCCACACGGCCGTTCGGCCGTATCCGCAGGCTGTCGATCCAACGGGAGAAACACCATGCGCCTCCGCTCCACCCCCGCCTCCGCCCTCTCCGTCGCGGCGGCCCTGGTGCTGACCGGCACCGCAATGTCGGTGATGACCGGCACCGCGTCCGCCGGAACGGTGAGCCGTCTCGCAACATGCCAGGAGAAGGCCCTCACCGTGCACGCCTCACCCGGCGGACAGCAGAACGTCGCCCGTGTCGACGTCACCAACCACGGCAGCCGGGCCTGTGTGGTGGACCGGATCCCGACGATCACCTTCACGGGGCTGGACGGCTCCGCCCAGCCCGTGCCGCCCGCCGAGAGCGGCCCCTACACGCTCTCCGCGGGCGAGCGGGCCTACGCCGCCGTCCGCACCGCGGACCCGGCGAGCTCCGAGGGCCACGTCGTCGACGGTCTCTCCGTGGCGGCCGATCCCTCCCACCTGGGCGTCACCTTCAGCGGGGCCACCGTGGGCATGCCCGGGGGCGTCCACGTGTGGGAGCCGATCACCACCCTGTGGCAGGAATCGAGCGCCGCGGCGGACCTCGCCCTGGCGGACGCGGTGGGCTGACGGGCGGCCGCGGACGCGGCGGTACGGCCCGGGGCAGGACGCTCTGCCGCTACAGGCCGTAGGTCGTACCGCCGACGGTCCGCCGCGGGTCCGGGGCCTTCGTCGCGCACAGCGGGCCGCCCTCGAAACCCACGTTGACCAGTGCCGTGGCCCGGCCTGCGGAGTCCACCAGCTTCAGGGCGTGCCACCGCGACAGCCAGAACACGCGGCCGCGGTGCTCGGCGAGCAGTTCCGTCAGGGCCGCCGGGGCGTGCGTCCACACCCTCGGCAGTTCCCCGGCGTGGTCGAAGGCGGGGCGCAGCCCGATCCAGCCGTCGGCGGCGACGTCGCCCGAGGTGAGCAGGAGCTCCACGGCCTGGCCGGGCTCCTGGTGGCACTTCTTGGCGTGGATCCAGTGGACGTGGTGACCGGGGCCGTGGCCGGAGCAGCCGTCATCGGGGATGAGATGGGGGAGCATGGGTTTTCGCCTTCCCGAGATCATGGACCTCAGGTGCTCTGCCCCGACGGTCCGCTGTTCCCCGCACGCCGCGCACGGGGCAGGTCCTCACCCGGAGCACCCGCAGCGGAGCGGGGTGCCGTCCAGTCAGCCGGGGCTGCGCACTGGAACTCATGACCTACGAAGACTGTATCCCACGGCCGGTGATGCCCGACGGGTGGTCAGGGCCCGCACCGGCCGGGGGCGCCGGTCGCCCCGCGCCACCCGCCGGTCGTCGAACTGCCACCCGTCGGCGGTCGTCGAGCCACCACCCCGCCCGTCGTCAGCCGTGCAGCAGGACCGGGAAGGCCGCCAGATCGTTCTGCGTCATCACCGGCAGCTTGCTGATCTCCTCGTCCGGGACGGCCGCCCGCAGCGCGGGGAAACGCTCGAACAGTGCGGGCAGGGCGATGCCGGCCTCGACGCGGGAGAGCCCCGCGCCGGGGCAGATGTGCGGACCGTGGCCGAAGGACATGTGCCGGATCGGGGTCGGCCGGGTGATGTCGAACGCGTCGGCGTCCGCCCCGTGCTGCCCGGTGTCGCGGCCGATGGCCCGGTAGGAGATCACCACGCCCTCGCCCTTCGGGATCACGTCGTCGCCCACCTGGATGTCCTCGGTGGCGAACCGCATCAGCAGATGGGTGGTGGGGGTGTCCCAGCGCAGGGTCTCCTCGATCACCGTCTCCCACGGGATCTCGCCGTCGAGCACCTTGCGCAGCTGGTCGGGGTGGGTGAGCAGGGCCCGCACGGCGTTCAGGATCAGCCCGATGGTGGTCTCGTGACCGGCCGCCACCATCGCCTTGAGATTGCCCACCACCTCCTCCTCGGTGAGCGGTTCGCCGCCCTCCTCGGCCAGGATGAGCGCGCTGGTGAGGTCGTCGGTCGGCCGTGCGGTCTTCTCGCGCACGAGGTCGGTGTAGAAGACGTCCAGCTCGGCCAGCAGCGCCAGGCGCTCCTCCTGCGGCGTGAGCATGGAGAAGAACGCCTCGTACCGCCTCATCAGCATGGGGTGTTCGGCCTCGCCCACGCCCATCAGCATGCCGACGACCCGCATGGGCAGCGGCTGTGCGAACACGGTCTTGAGGTCGACCACCCCGTCCTCGCTCCGCTCGGCGTGCTCGGCGAGGGCGTCGAGCAGTTCCTCGGTGAACTTCTCTATCGCCGGGCGTATCTCCTCCAGCCGGCGCGGGGTGAGCGCCTGGGAGGTCTTGGTGCGCAGCCGTCGGTGTTCCGCGCCGTCCACCGTGAACATGGAGCGTCCGGCGTCGATCATGCCGATCAGCGGCCAGTCGTGCGTGACCTCCCCGCGCTGCCAGAGCCCCCAGACATCGATGTCCTTCACCAGCCTTGGGTCGACGAGCAGTTGGCGGGCCAGGGAGTGCCGGGTGACGGTCAGGGCCGGCACGCCGAGCAGTTCGATCCTGGCGAGCGGACCGGCGTCGCGCAGGCGTGCCGTCTCGCCGTCGAGGTCCTGGACCAGGGGGTCGACGACCAGGACCGGGCCGTTCGAAGCGTCTTCTCGGGCGGTGTACGGACAGTTCAAGAGAAGTCTCCTGTCGGTCGTACGGGGGAGAACCGGACGGGCAGCGCGGTCATCCCCCGCAGGAAGGCGGACTGCCGCCGGACCAGTTCCTCTGCGGGAACGGACAGTTCCAGGTCGGGCAGCCGGTCGAGCAGCACCTCGATCCCGGTACGGGCGATGATCTCGGCTATCTCCTGCGCGGGGAAGGGGCAGCGGTACTCGCCGTGGCTGAACGCCATGTGCGCACCGTTGCCGCTGCGGCCGTACGACCCTCCCGCGACGGAGAGGTGCTGCCGGATGTGCGGGTCGGTGTTGGCAGCGCCCAGTCCGAGGAGCAGCATGTCCCCGGCCCGGATGCTCCGCTCCCCCAGCCTGGTGTCGCGGGCCGCCCAGCGGCCGGCGAGGATCTGCGTGGGGCACTCCTCCCAGAGCACCTCGTTCATGGCTTCGGCGACGCTGTGTCGTCCGCCGGAGAGCGCCACGGCGAACTCGTCGTCGGTGAGCATCAGGCGCAGTGAGTTGCCGATCCAGTCGGCGGTGGTGAGGTGTCCGGCGGCCGTGATGGCCATCAGGTCGAGCACATACTCCTCGTCGGTGAACTCGCCGGGGTACTCGAGCATCCGGGAGGCCACGTCCTTGCCGGGCACGGCACGGCGGGCCGCGAGCAGGCGCCCCATGTGCTCCCCGAACCGCAGATGGGCCTCCTGCGCGCCCGGCCCACCGTCGGCCAGGTCCCTGAGCACCTCGGCGATCTGCGCCCCGTCCTCGTCGGGAAAGCCGACCAGCCGGGCGAGGACGAGTACCGGAAGCGGTACGGCGAAATCGGTGATCAGGTCCGCCGTGCCGCGTTCGCAGAAGCTGTCGACGAGACGGTCCGCCAGTTCCTCGCAGTCCTGGCGGAGTTCGAAGTGTTCGACCTCCTCCAGCGCGTGTCCCACCATCGCGGCGTGGCGCCGGTGCTCGGCCCCGGCGGTGAAGTAGATGGACGGCATCGGCCGGCCGACCATGGGTAACAGCGGCCAGTCGTCCGGGACGTTCCCCCACTGGTTCCACAGTGCGACGTCCCGGGGGAACAACTCGCCGTCGCTGGTGACCTGGTGGAGTTCGCGGTAGCCGACGACGAGCCAGGCCGGGAACCCGCCGGGCAGTTCCACGGGTACGACGGGCCCGTGCTCGTTCCGCATGGCGCGGTAGACGACGTGGGGTTCCGTGTGGAATTCGGGTCCGCTGAGCGGGACGGCGGACCCGCCGGGGCGCACCGGGCAGCCACCGCCGGTGGTCGCGCCGGTCTCGGCCTGGTGTTCGGGCACGGCGGATGCGGGCGGCGTCATCGTACGGGTTCTCCTGTGACGAGGGCTTCGCTCGTTGCGACGATCGGTTGATCAACGCGGCTTCACTATAGGGAAGTTTGGTAAGTCTTTAGGGGTCAATCGCGAGCATTGCCATCACATATTCGATCGACAACGACTGCTTTTGACCCTTCCCTCCGTGTTCCGCAGCGCCGTACGCGCTCGTTCCCGGTACGTCGCAGCTCCCGGTACGGCGCGCCGTTCCTGGTACGCCGCAGCCCTCGGTGCGCCTCCGCTCGCCGTACGCGCGTGCTCCCGTACGCGCGTACGGCGGCCGCCACGACGTGCCGGGCGACCGCCACCGTTCCCGGGCTGCTGCTACGGCTTGCGGGCGACCGCGCCGTAGATGGGCACGGGCCGGGTCTCCACCGGGAGTTCGCCGACGTTGAGTTCCGGGTGCCAGTCGACGACCTGGACGACCCCCGGTTCCACCACGTCCAGCCCGTCGAAGAAACGGCTGACGCCCCGGTGCGACCTCGGTACGAGCGTCACGCCGCCCGCCGCGTACGAGGCCACCCCCTTCTCCACGCTCTCGGGGTCGAAGTCACCGGTGAGCTGGGACAGGACCAGGCAACTCCCGGCGGGAAGCCGCTCCATGAGCCGTTCCACCAGCGCGTACGCCCCGGCGCCCGTCCCGTTCCCCTCGCTCCCGCCGTCCTCGACGAAGTGCAGCAGGGCGATCAGGGACAGCGCGACGGGCCGGTCGAAGTCGAGCACGTCGGCGGCGAGTTCCAGGATCCGGTCCGGCTCCCGCGCGTCGGCGTCGAGATATGCCGTCACCCCTTCGCCCGTGCCGCTCAGCAGGGCTTCGGCGTGGGCCAGGACGATCGGGTCGTTGTCCACGTACACGACCCGGGCGGCGGGCGCCGCGCCCTGGACGATCTGGTGCAGGTTGGGCTCGGTCGGAATGCCGGAGCCGATGTCCAGGAACTGCCGGATCCCCTCCTCCCCCGCGAGCCAGCGCATCGCACGGTGCATGAACCAGCGGTTGTGGCGTGCGATCCGTTTCGTGTCCGGCGACAGTGCGGCGATCTGCCTGCCGAGCTCCTCGTCGACGGGATAGTTGTCCTTCCCGCCGAGGAGCCAGTCGTACACCCGCGCGGAATGCGGCCTGGTGGTGTCGATGCGGTGCGCACCGGTCGGTCGCGCCCCGGACTCGTGCCCTGTCATGTGGTGTTCCCCCTGTCGCTGTGGTCGGTGCCGGTCCTGTCGCTGCTCCTGGTGCTGGTGGTGGTGCTGGTGGTGCTGGCGGCGGCCGGTTCCCCTGCCGGCCGTCTCGAAGAGCGGTCACCCGGACGACCGCGCGGCACCGCCGGGGCAGGTGGCCCCCGACGGTGCCGCGGGGATCATTCCTTGACGCCGATCCCGCCGAAGGCGTCGACGTCCGCGGGGACGGTCGCGCTGTCGGCGTCGGGCCGCCACTCGCTGAGCCGGACGAACCCGGGGTCGAGGATCCGCAGCCCGTCGAAGAGCCCGACGATCTCGTCGGGTTCGCGGACGTAGTACGGAACGGCGCCGCTCTCCATGTACGCCTTCTCGGCGGCGATCATGCCCTCGCTGGTCCGCGTCCCGTCGTACACCACGAGGTGGCTGCCGGACGGCAGTCCCGCCATCAGCCGGCCGACCACCTCGCGGGCCCGCCCGAAGTCGCCCGCGTGGCCGAGGATGCCGAGCAGCATCAGGGCGACGGGCCGGTCGAAGTCGAGCGTCTTCTCGGCCTCGGCGAGGATGGCGTCCGGCTCGTAGAAGTCCGCGTCGATGTAGTCGGTGACGCCTTCGGGCGAGCTGGTCAGCAGTGCCCGGGCGTGCGTCAGCACGAGCGGGTCGTTGTCCACGTACACGATGCGCGACTCGGGCGCGAGGCCCTGGGCCACCTGATGGGTGTTGTCCGCGGTGGGCAGCCCCGTACCGATGTCCAGGAACTGCCGGACGCCCCGCTCCTCCACCAGGTGGCGCACCGAACGCCGCAGGAACTGCCGCCCCGCCACCGCCACGTCGACGAGTCCCGGGAAGAACGCCTTGATCTGGTCGCCTATCTCGCGGTCGACCTCGTAGTTGTCCTTGCCGCCCACGAAGTAGTTCCAGAAGCGGGCCGAATGCGGCCTGGTGGTGTCGATCCGCTCCGACACCGCAGGGGCGGGAGGGGTGACGGACGACTGCTGCTCGCTCATGGGACCTCCGGGCGCGAAAGCGATCAAGCCATGCCCTCAACCTACCTGGGTGTCGCGGGAGTCATGCGCCGCCTGCTTCACCGGATGCACACCCGGCCACCGAGGACCGGCAGGGTTCTCCCGCTTTTCACCGAGCGGTCGAAGAGCGTCCTTCTCTGCTCCGCATCCGCACGACGAGGGCAGGCGTGTTTACATCGCAAACGAGCTGTGCATGTCCTTCCCGGGGTCGTCCGTGTACCTTGGATTCATGAAGAGCGATGGTGTGTCGCCCACCGCGGATTCCCTCGTCACCGCCGCCGAGATCGGGCGCCTGGCGGGAGTCACCCGCGCCGCCGTGTCGAACTGGCGCCGACGGTACGACGACTTCCCCGCGCCCGCGACGGACAGCACCAGCAGCCCGCTCTTCTCGCTCTCCGAGGTGCGCGCCTGGCTCGCCGCACAGCACAAGGGCCAGGAGGTCTCCGACGAGGTGCGCCTGTGGCAACAGCTGCGCGGGACGCACGGCGAGGACATGGTGCACGGCCTCACCGCCGTCGCGGAGATCCTCCTGCGGTCGGCCGGAGAACCGGGAAGCCGGGAGACAGGAAACCGGGGACCGGGAAGCCGGAAGTCGGGGGGCAGGGATTTCGGAGGCGGGGAGTCGGGGGGCGGGGAGGACTCCGTTCTCGGGCACCTGGTGAAGGAGCTGGCCGGGGAGCGTTCCCCGGCCGAGCTGTTGGCCGGGCTGACGGTGCGGTACGCCGAGTCCTCGGGCCGCGCCGGTTCCGACGGTGTCACCTCACCCCGGCTCGTCCGGGCCGTCCGGCACGTCGTCGGCGAGGAGCGCGGTGACGTCTTCGACCCCGCCTGCGGCATCGGTTCCCTGCTGCTGGCCTTCTCCCCGGGGGCCCGGTCCCTGACCGGCCAGGAGATCGACCCGGCCAACGCCCTCTTCGCGCGGCTCCGCGCGGAGGTGACCGGCGTCTCCGGCATCACCATCAGCACGGGCGACTCCCTCCGCGCGGACCGGCAGCGCGACCTCAAGGCGGATCTGGTGGTGTGCGAACCGCCGGTCGGGGTCGTCGACTGGGGCCGGGAGGACCTGCTCCTGGACCCGCGCTGGGAGTTCGGCGTGCCGTCGCGCGCGGAGAGCGAGCTCGCCTGGCTCCAGCACTGCTACCACCACACGGCCCCGGGCGGCAGGGTCGTCGTGGTGATGCCGCCCTCCGTCGCCTACCGCAGGGCCGGGCGGCGCATCCGGGCCGAGATCGTACGGCGCGGCCTGCTCACCGAGGTCGTGGCGCTGCCGCCGGGTATGGCCTCCGCGCACGCCCTCCCCGTTCATCTGTGGCTGCTCAGACGCCCCGACGGGCCGGACGGGGTCACCGATTCCGTACGCATGACGGACCTCACGGCCAACGCCCCCGACGGACCGCTGGAACCGGCGGAGGGCCGGACCGCGGACGTGGCCCGCATCGATCTGCTCGACGACGTCGTCGATCTGACGCCCGCGGCCCACCTGTCCGTCGGGCGCGCCGACCTCACCGCCGAGTACGAGGCGGCACGGGCGGCGATCGACGAGCAACTGGGAGCGCTGCTCAGCGCGTTGCCCCAACTCTCCGAGGGCGGGGCGGGCAGTCTCCGGGACAGGGCGGTGGTCAGCGTCTCGGAACTGGCGCGCGCCGGGCTGGTGGAGACGACGGAGGACTCGGCGGTGTCGACCAGCGAGCAGCTGGACACCGACTATCTGAACGGGTTCCTCCGCAGTGCCGCCAACAACCGCCGTTCGACCAGCGCCAGCGGCACGTTCCGGGTCGACCCCCGCGGCTCCCGGATCCCCCGGATGGCCATCGACGAGCAGCGACGGTACGGCGCCGCCTTCCGGGCCCTTTCGGAGTTCGAGGAGCGCATCGGGCGTCTGAGGGAACTCGGCGAACACGCGGCCTCGCTGGCACGGTCCGGTCTCACCAGCGGCGCCCTGCTGCCCCCGTCCTCCGATACCCCCGCCCCGCCCGCGGACCAGGAGAAGGACAAGGACCGGACCAAGCGGGACGGGAGCTCCTGACGGGAGAGTTTGGTGGGAGAAGCCAGGTGCGCATGCCGTGTTCGTCGGGGCGTAGGTTGTGCGGTGAAGAGTTCCCACCTCGGTTGAAGGACGAACGGTACCCATGACCGACCCCACGGCGGCGTCCGGCCCGGAGCGGCAGAAGATCGACACGTCGGTGCCGCACTCGGCCCGGATCTGGAACTACTGGCTGGGCGGCAAGGACAACTACCCGGTCGACGAACAGGCCGGGGACGCGTACAGCGCCGTCTTCCCCGGCATCACCACCGTGGCCCGCAGCAGCCGCGCCTTCCTGGGCCGCACGATCACCCACCTGGTCACCGAGGCCGGGATCCGCCAGTTCCTGGACATCGGGACCGGTCTGCCGACCGTGGACAACACCCACGAGGTCGCCCAACGGATCGCCCCGGAAGCCAAGATCGTCTACGCCGACCACGATCCGCTGGTCCTCGCGCACGCCCGCGCCCTGCTCACCTCGACCCCCGAGGGCACGACCTCCTACATCGACGCCGATCTCACCGACCCCGACCGCATCCTGTCGGTCGCCGCCAGGACGCTGGACCTGACTCGTCCCACCGCTCTGATCCTCAGCAACATCCTCGGTCACATCGCCGACCACGACCGGGCGCGCGCCATCGTGGCCCGCCTGATGGACGGGTTGCCGTCCGGCAGTTACCTCTCCGTCAACGACGGTTCACGAGGGGTCGACGCGGACTACGAGCGGGCCCAGGACGCCTACAACGAGACCGGCGCCATTCCTTACTTCCTGCGCCCCGTCGACCAGATCACGGCGTTCTTCGACGGCCTCGAACTCCTGGACCCCGGCGTCGTGTCGGTGCCCTTCTGGCGGCCGGACCCCGCCTCCCCCGCC
The DNA here is from genome assembly GCF_030116705.1 of Streptomyces sp. ML-6. Taxonomy (NCBI): domain Bacteria; kingdom Bacillati; phylum Actinomycetota; class Actinomycetes; order Kitasatosporales; family Streptomycetaceae; genus Streptomyces; species Streptomyces sp. ML-6. Next base: position 6,907,156 of record NZ_JAOTIK010000001.1, on the reverse strand, counting down.
CCGCAGCCCATCGGTGAACACGGCGGTCTCGCCCGCAAGCCGTGACGTTCCGGCCGGCGGACGGGGCATGCCGGTGAACGTCCCGTACCGCACACGGCCCCGCACACAGGTACCGGCGACCGGACGCCGACGGCGCCCGCCCCGCATTCGCTCGGGCACGCCGGGCAGCGGGCTCCTCCCCTCCGACGCCCCGAAGCCGGTCGACGGCCCCTCGGGGCCGTCGGCGATCCGGTCCATGCCGAAGTCGAGGCCCACCCGGGAGCAGTGACGCAGGGCCAGTTCAACGACGGCCGCCCGCTCCCTTTCCCGAAGCCCCTCCAGCACCGCACCAAAGACCCACGGCGCGGTGCGCCTCGCGCATGAAGCCGCAACCGCCGCTCTTCGGGAACCGCCCCGCGAAGCCGCGCCCCTTCCCATAAAAGGGGCAATCAACTCCCGCAGCGTACACGGAAAGCAGAGAGTGCAACTTTCGGTCGTCACGTTTACATCGTCAACGCATCCCGGGTATGGTGCTGTCACAAAGGGGACGGAACCGCGCTCCGCGGCTGCCGCCCCGAGGTTGCGTCGCGTGAAAGTTGGGTGGCAGTGGAACTCAAGGCCTCGATCGCAACGCTGTACCGCAATCTCCAGCGGGCCGCGCAGCAGGGCGTCGTACCGCGCTCGGCCTTCGAGGCGGAGACGGCCACGCTGGGCCTGGACGACACCGCACGCGCACGGCTCGCCTCGGCCCTGCTCGAACTGGGACTGCGCCTGGAGGCGCCCACCACCACTGCCACACCCCTTGACGACTCCGGAGAAGTGAAGAAGGTTGCAGGCCCGCGCACAGAAAAACCACAACCGGAAGGCTGGGTACAGCCGCGGGTGGGTACGGCGCTGAGGTTGCTCGACCGCTACGTCGCGGAGCGGGCCGTACCGGAGCGCGCCGTGGCCGGCGTGGCCCGGCTCGCGGGCCTCACGGCGTCGGAGACGGCGGACATGCGAGCGCGGGCGGCTGCACGGTTCACACTGCTCTCCGCGGAACCGGAGGCTGCCCCGGCGGCGACCTCCGACATGACGGAACTCGCCCCGGAGGCCTCGGCTCCCCCGGCCCCCGCAGTCGGCGTCGGCGTCGGCGTCGGCGTCGGCGTCGAAGAGTCCGCCCCGCTCACCGCGGGTCTCACGGCGGCCGTCGCCGCGGCGCGGGCCGTCATCGAGGAGGACCGCTACACCAAGCGGCCCGGGAAGCGGATCCTCACGGCCCTGGAGGAGGTCGGGCTCAGCGTGCTCCTGCGCGGCGGCCCCCGACGCATCTCCGTCGAGCCGACCGACGAGGAGTTGGGGAGCCTGCCGGCCACGGACATCCGCCGCCGCGCACGCGACTGCCTCGCCGTCCACAACCAGGGCCTCGTCTGGGTCCAGGCCCGGGCGCACCTGGGTCAGGGCCTCGACGAGGACGACCTCTTCCAGCACGGGATGATCGGCGTCCTGCGCGCGGCCCGGAAGTTCGATCCCGCGCATGGCAACAAGTTCTCCACCTACGCGACCTGGTGGGTGCGGCAGTCGATCACCCGGGCGCTGGCGGACGAGGGCAGCGCCATCCGCATCCCGGTCCACATGCACGAACTCGTGCGCAAGGTGGGCCGGGTGGAACGTGAGCTGTTGTCGGCCGGGAAGTCCCGCAGCGCGGCCGCCGTCGCGGTGGCCTGCGACCTCCCCGTCGGCAAGGTGGAGGAGATCCGCCGGATCAGCAAGGTCACGGACTCCACCGACCGGATCATCGGGGACGGCACGCATCTGGGCGAACTGCTGGAGGTTCGCACCGCGCTGCCGTCCGTCGAGGTCGCGGTCCTGGCCGTGCTGGCGGACGAGGGCGTACACGATCTCGTGGCCCTCCTGCCGGAGCGCTACGCCCGCATCGTGACCCTTCGCGTCGGCCTCGACGGCACGCCTCCCGCGACTCTCGACGCCATCGGAAGCGAGCTCGGCGTCACCCGTGAACGGGTACGGCAGTTGGAGTCCCAGGCCTTCTCCGTGCTGCGGATCGCCCTTCGTCACCCGGCCGGCAACCCGTACGGGGCGCTGTCGGAGATGCTGACCGGGGCCGGGGAGGACGGGACGACGAACAACCCCGTGGGCGCGATCAGCAGGGATCTCGGCAAGCCGGACTGGCGCGCCGGGATCGAGGCGCTCACCGCGTTCCGGGCTCGGGAGGGACGCGCCCTGCCCGAAAGGAACCACGTCGAGGACGGGTTCCCGCTGGGGAAATGGGTGGCCCAGCAGCGTGCCGAGGGCGGGGTGGGGGGCCGTGGCCTCCCGGTGCAGCGGCGGCTGCTCCTGGAGATCCTGGGCATGGTGTGGGCCGCGCCGAGGTCCGCGGAAGCCCAGGAGCGGATCCGGCGCGCCCACGCCGAGAGCCGGGCCCTTCGCACGGCGGGGCGGCACCGCCGCCCGGCCCGTACCGCCACTCCTCCTGCTCCGCATCCGGTTCCTGCCCCCGCGTCGGCCGCGCCCGCACCGGCCGTGCCCGAAACCGCCTCGATTGAAGCGGAGCAGGTGGCGGAGCCGGAGTCCCGGCCGGCACCCGCGGACGCGCTCAAGGAGTCCGCCCCCGTCCGTGCCCTCTCTCCGGCAACGGCCGACGCGGGCATGAGCCCGGACGCGGACACCGACCCGGACGTAGGCGCGGGCACCGACCTGCACGCAGGCCCGGACCCGAACACGACCGACACCGCCCCGGCCGCGAACACGACCGACACCAACACCGACCCCGACCCTGACGCGAACGCGAACGCGAACGACGCCGGCCCGGGCGCGGACCCGACCGACGCCCTCACGACGGCGGACACGTTGCCCGCTCCCGCAGCGACAGACCCGATCGACGCTCCTGTGCCGACGGGCTCGGTCGGCACTCCCGAAGCGGTCGCCGAAGCCCCCGCGGTGCTCGCGGACGTGCCGGGCACCGCTGTCGGCGTCGTCGACGATGCCGCGCTCCGCCGGACGTCGGCCGCTGCCGAGGAGGCGACCAGGCGGCTGAGGGAGCTGGAGGCCGAGGTGGCCGACCGGGTCGCTCGGGCCAGGGCGGCCGAACGCAACCACGCCCGTGCCGAGGCGCGGGCGGAGGTGGACGAGGCCACCCGGCGGATCCGCGCGCTGGAGGCGGGGCTGGCCGATCGGATCGCGCACGCCAGGGCGGAGGAGCGGAACAGCGCACGGGCCGAGGCCCGGGCCGAAGCGGAGCAGCAGATCGCCGCCGTCCGCGACGAGGCCGAACGGCTCGTCAGGGAAGCCGGGTACGCCGCCGAGGAGCGGGTGCGGCAGGTCAGGGCCTCGATGGAGCACGCGGCCGCCGAGCGGGAGGAGCAGGTGCTGCGTCGCGTCGAGGAGGAGGTCGCCCGCCGGACCCTCGGCATCGAGGAGGCCGCCCGCCAGGAGGTTCTCGCGCTGGAGGCCCGGCTGCGGCAGGCGGAGGCCGCCTTCGCCGAACGGGCCCACGCCGCGCAGGCGCTGGAGCAGGACACGGCCGAGCGGGTCCGGGCGGCCGAGCGCTGGGCGGAGCAGCGGGTCGCCGAGGCCGAACAGGCCGTGCGCTCGCACGCCGCCGAGGTGGAGCGGGCCGCACGTGCCCGTACGGCCGAGGTGGAACAGGCGGCGCGCTCGCGCATAGCCGAGTTGGAGGCACGGCTCGCATCGATGCACGAGACACCTGCGCCCCCGTACCCGTACCCGTATCCGGCCCCCTCCCCGACCCCGCCCCCCGCTCCCACTCCGGCCCCAACCCCAACCCCCGCCCCCGCTCCGGCTCCCGCTCCGGCCGACTCTCAGCAGCACGACACCCGTCGCTGGTGGAGGCGTGGGTGACGGCCCCGGAGCAGGCCGGCCCGTCCCCCGTCGCCACAACCATCTGGAGGAACCGAGCAGTGTCCCCCCGTGACGAACTCGTCGACTATCTCCGTCGTCAGCTGGTGGGGCCCGCCCGGGGCCCGGAGGAGGTGCTCGACGCGCCGCCCGACCGGCAGTACCTCATGGGCACCCTCTATCCGCAGGACGCCGATCTGCAGCGGCGGTTGACGGAGGCGGCCGAAGTGCTGGACGGCCCCGGCACGGAGAACGACGCCGAGGACACCGCACCCGCGACCGATCCGATCCCCGAGTCGAATTCCTGGCTCCCGTCGTCGCTCGGGTTCAGCTTCTACACCGACGCCCCGACCGTGGAGGTCAGTTGTGGCGCGGCCCGCTACGAGACGGAGCAGGGCGAGCGCGGGCGCCGGTGGCGGCGCGTCGCGCTTCCCGACGAGACCGTCACCCCGGCCCCGGACGCCGAGCGGATGACCGTTCTCGACGGCCGGGCGGAGATCCGGTTGCGACGCCGCCGGTTCGGTACCGGGCACCTGGTCACCGTGGCGCTGGTGAACACGGCGCGCACGGGGCCCGCCGCGGCCGGGCCCGGGCGGGGGCGGCCGACGCAGTGGGACCGGATGCTGTTCCAGGTCCGTCTGGAGGCCCGTCCGGTGGGCGGTGACGTCCTGCAGTACCCGAGTGTGCGTCTCGCCAGCCGTGACCCGGAGGAGCAGGAGCTCCGGCTCCAGTACCGCCATGTCCGTGCCCATGCGGTCGGCCACGGCTGTTCGGTCACCGAGGTGTACGAGGAGGGCCGGGTCACCGGTCTGCGGGCCGCGGTGATGCCGGAGGCGGAGGTGCCCGCCACCAGGGCCGCCGGCCCGCTCGGGCTTCCCGTCCTGCGCGTGCTCCACCTCGCCGACCCCGACGTGCCGGTCGACCGGGTGCGCGAGGAGTTGCTGGCCTTCGTGGACGGGTACCGCCAGTGGTACCTGGAGCAGCGGAACACGGAGGTCCCCGCCTGGGGCCGCGAGGCCGCCGACCGCATTCTGGACCGCGTCGGGGCGGTGGTCGAGCGCATCGCCTCGGGGGTGCGGACCCTGTGCGACCCCGACCGCCCCGAGCTGTTGGCCGCGTTCCGCACGGCCAACCGGGCCATGGCGCTGCAGATGCGGCATTCGGCGTCCGACCAGGCCGGTGGGCGCCGGGCGCGCCGGGAGGCGACCGCCCATGAGCCGGCCCCGTCGCCCGAGGCGATGTGGCGTCCGTTCCAGCTGGCCTTCTTCCTGCTCTCCCTGGACGGGGTCGCCGATCCGTCGCACCCGGACCGGGACACGGCCGATCTGATCTGGTTCCCGACCGGTGGTGGCAAGACGGAGGCGTACCTCCTGCTCGCGGCGTTCGTGATGGTCCTGCGCCGCGGCGATCCGCGCGGCGGGGGCACCGCCGTGCTGAGCCGCTACACGCTGAGCCTGCTGACCACCCAGCAGTTCCAGCGTGCCGCCACGACGGTCTGCGCCCTGGAGAAGCTCCGCCGCGAGGACCCTGCCACCCTCGGCGCCGAGCCGTTCTCCATCGGTCTGTGGGTGGGGGAGGCGACCTCGCCGAACACGTACAAGGCGGCGGTCGACGCCTTCGACGACGTGCGCGCCGCGGCCCGGCCCGAGGACGTGTTCATCCTGGACCGGTGCCCGTGGTGCGGGACCCGGATGGTGCCCGAGCGGAAGTCCCCGGACATCGGCGACTACGGGATACGGGCGAAGGCCGACTCGTTCGCGTTCCACTGTCCCCGTGACTCGTGCGCCTTCCACGACGAGCTGCCGGTGGCCGTCGTGGACGAGCACCTGTACGACCGGCCGCCGACGTTCGTCCTCGGTACGGTCGACAAGTTCGCGCGCCTGGCCTGGGAGCCGAGGTCGGGGCGGCTGTTCGGAGCCGGGTCCGACCGGCTGCCGCCCTCCCTGGTCATCCAGGACGAGCTGCACCTGCTGACCGGCCCGCTGGGTACGACCGTGGGCCTGTACGAGTCGGCGGTGCTGGGGCTGTGCACCCGGGACGGGGTCGGCCCGAAGGTGGTGGCCTCCACGGCGACGATCCGCCGCTCCGGCGAGCAGGTACGCGGACTGTACGGGCGTGACGTGCAGCTCTTCCCGCCGGCCGGGCTCGACGCGCGTCATTCCTACTTCGCCGAGCCGGACGTCTCGCGCCCGGGACGCCGCTATGTGGGCGTGATGGCGCAGGGGCACACCGCGGGTCGTGCCTCCGTCGCGACGGCCGCCGCCATGCTCCAGGGTGCGTGGGAGCTTCCCGAGGAGAGCCGCGACGCCTACTGGACACTCGTCGCGTACCACCACAGCCTCCGCGAGCTGGGCCGCACCGTCACGGCCGCGGCGGACGACATCCCCGCCCAGCTGGCCGGGCTGGACGGCGGGCGGGGTACGAGGGAGCTGATCGACCATCAGGTACAGGAGCTGACGAGCAATCTGCCCCGCGCCGAGCAGCCCGTGCTGCTCGACCGACTGGAGAAGCCGTGCACCGATCCCGATTCCGTGTCCTTCCTCCCCTGCACGAACATGCTGTCGGTCGGGGTCGACGTGAAGCGGCTCTCCCTGATGCTGATGCTGGGGCAGCCCAAGACCACCGCCGAGTACATCCAGGCGACCAGCCGGGTGGGCCGTCACTCGGTGCCGGGCCTGGTCGTGACGTTCTTCAACGCGACCCGCCCCCGGGACCGTTCGCACTACGAGACGTTCGACGTCTACCACCGGGCGCTGTACCGGAACGTCGAGCCGACCAGTGTCACCCCGTGGTCCGCGCCGTCGCGGCGCCGGGCGTTGCACGCCGCGCTCGTGATCCTCGTGCGTCATGGTCTCGGTCTGTCCGCCGAGAACCGGGCGGGCGACGTCCTCGACCATCTGCCGGCGGCGGCCGCGGTCGCCGAGGAGCTGGCCCTGCGGGCGGCGGCCGGTGACCCGGGGGCGGCGTCGGCCGTCCGCGAGGAGCTGGAGGACCTGTTGTCCGCGTGGCAGGAGCTGGCGCTGGACGCCCGCAAGGAGGGCAAGGAGCTGTACTACCGCGGTCAGGGCAAGGGGCAGATGAACCTGTTGAAGAACTTCGAGGAGTACGGGGGTCTCTGGGAGACCCCGCACTCGATGCGGAACGTCGACCGGGAGTGTCAGGTGACGGTGAAGGGGGCGGAGCTGTGAGCAGGCGTCTTCTGGTGCGGCAGGCCCAGACGGTGCTGCCGTTCGGGGTCGGGGCCGTCTTCGACGTCCAGGGCGAGTCGTTCGTGGCGACGGGCATCGGCGACTGGCCCCGAAAGCGGCAGGAGGTCGAGTCGCCGCGGCTGGCCTCCCGGCTCGGGGTGAGCGCGTTCTACGCCGCCCCGCCCGCGGCGGACGGCCGGTTCGACCGGCCGGACGCGGCGGGCGCCCCGTACATCAGGTTCCCGTCGTGGCTGTTCTGCGGTGCGTGCCGCCGTATGATCCGCTGGCGCATCGCCGACGAGAAGGCGGGCGTCCCGCCGCGCTGCCCGAGCTGCTCGCCCGTGCGCAAGCTCGCGCCGATGCGGTTCGTGCAGATCTGCGCGGGCGGCCATCTCGGTGATGTCGACTGGTGGTTCTGGACGCACTCCCGGCTGGATCCCGCCGCCCGGCAGTCCTGCGACACCCGTGACCGGCTGCGGTTCAACGTGTCCGAACGCGCCACGGGCCTGGAGGCCCTGTCCGTCGTGTGCACCGCGAAGGGCTGCGGGGCCGGCCGTGATCTGCTCGATGTCCTCGGCACCCATGGGATGCGGTGCTCCGGGCGGAATCCCTGGCAGCGGCGCGCCGAGGCGGCGGACTGCACCAGGCCCGTCCAGGTGGTGCAGCGCACCGCGGGCAATCTGTACTACCCGGTGGTCAGTTCCGCCCTCGACATCCCGGAGAGCGACGCCCCCGCCGCCGTCACCGACGAGGCCCTGGCCGAACGGGTGCGTTCCAGTGACATGTGGGTGCCGCTGTGCCGGGCTCACGGCGGGCCCGCCGAGGACGCCTTCCGCGGCCTGCTCAAGGACGAGACCGGTGCCGACGACGCGCTGCTGGACGTGTTGCTGGCCGAGGAGACGGGTGGTGCTCCCCCGCCGCCGGCCCCGGTGGCCGGTGCCGGGGGCGAGCCGGCCGCCCCGGAGCTGAGCCGGGAGGAATGGGCGGCCTTCATGTCGCCCGCGCCCCCGGCGACCCGTGACTTCGCCGTCCGTGAGGGCGAACTCGGTCTCGGTCAGGAGGACGCCGAGCCCTGGGTCTCGCTGCGGGAGCGCTTCGGCCGTGTCGTTCTCGCCGACCGGCTCCGCGAGGTACGGGCCCTCCAGGGGTTCCGCCGGGTCTCCCCCACGTCGGCCTTCGTACCCGCGGACACCGCCCGCCGCCTGCGTTGGCTCCCCGCCGTCGAGGTGTTCGGGGAAGGGCTCTTCCTCACGCTGGACAAGGACGCGCTCACGAAGTGGGAGGACGACGACCGGGTACGCCGACGGGTGGCCGGTCTGCGCACCGACCTCGGCCGCTCGTTCCAGCAGGACCGGCTGGGCACGGTGACGGGCGCCGAGCTCTCCCCGCGTTTCGTTCTGCTGCACACACTGGGGCACCTCCTCATCCGGCAGTTGTCGTTCGAGTCCGGCTACTCGACGGCGAGTCTGCGGGAGCGCGTGTACGCACGGCCCGAGCACGACCAGTACGGCGTCCTCGTGTACACGGCGGCGGGGAACGCGGAAGGCACCCTCGGCGGTCTCGTCCGGCAGGGCGAACCGCCCAGGCTCGCGGAGACCCTGCTGCGGATGACGGAGGCGGCGGCCTGGTGCTCGGCCGACCCGCTGTGCGCGGAACACAGCGGTCAGGGCTTCGACAACCTCAACCGTGCGGCCTGTCACGCCTGTGCACTGCTGCCGGAGACCAGTTGCGAGACGGGCAACACGCTGCTCGACCGCGCGCTGGTCGTGGGCGGGGACCAGGTGCCCGGCTACTTCGAGTCCGTGGTGGACCGGGCCCGTTCGGCCGCCGCCGCGGCCGTGGAAGGGCGGCCCCGGTGACCCTCACGTATCTCGATCTCGCTCCCGGCCAGCGGGAGTCGCTCGACGCGCTGCCGTTCGACGGCAACCATGTGGTCGACGGTCCGCCCGGCAGCGGCAAGAGCCTACTGGCCGCCCAGCGGAGTGTGATGCTCGCCCTGACCGGCGGACCGGTCGTACTGCTGACCCGGTCCAACCTGCTGCGGCAGTCCCTCGCCCCGCTGGTCGCCGCGCTCGGCCCGGAGCAGGACGGTGTGGTGGTCGCCACCGCACACTCCTGGCTGTCCCAGTGGTACCGCAGCGGCGCGGGCACCGACCCGACCCGGACGGACACGGGCTGGTTCGAGTGGGGCGAGTTCTTCCACCAGGCGGCCGTGGCCCGGACGCCGCCCGGTTTCTCCGTCGTGGTCGACGAGGGACAGGACCTCCCGCCGGACTTCTACCGCTTCTGCCGGGTGCTGGGGGCGCGGACGACCGTCTACGCCGACGAGTGCCAGCGCCTGACCGATACGCAGTCGACGCTGGCGGAGATCACCAAGGCGCTCGGGACCGGTGCCCCGCACCGGCTGGACGGCAACCACCGCAACACCCGGCAGATAGCCGGACTGGCCGCCTGTTTCCGTCTCGGACCGGACGCCCCCGGACTTCCGCGCCGCGAGGGCCCGCTGCCGCGTCTGCATCGGCTGTCCGGCCCCGGCACGCTCGTCGACCTGCTCGTCGGTACGGTCGAGCGGCATCCCGGGCGGAGCGTCGGGGTGATCCTGAACTCCGTCCGGGACCAGCAGGACCTCCTCACCCGGCTGTCGCGGCGGTCCCCGGGGCTCAAGCCGCAGATGTACACCTCGCAGGCGACCGGCGGCCGGTACCGGAACCTCGATCTCGGGCGTCCGGGCATCGTGATCGTGAACCGGGCGAGCGCCAAGGGCCTCGGCTTCGACCACGTGGTGGTCCCCGACACGCACGTGGACGCGGCCACCGACCCGACGTCCGCCGCCCTGCGCATGGCCTACTACGTCCTGGTCACGCGCGCCCGCACCGAACTGCACCTCGGGTACGAGGGAACGGACGAGCCGCCGATCCTGGCACCGATCCCCCGCCAGCTGCTCTCCCGCGGATGACGCACCGGCCCGGCCCCGGCTCGTCGTCGCGCCGCGGCCCATGCCACCGGACCCACCGCTCCACCCCGTGGTGGTGGGTCCGGCAACCGTGCTGATTGACTGTCACGGCCGGTCGGGTGGCCGACAGGGCTCCCCGGGACGGGCCGGGCGGACGAGGGACGAGGGGTGTACGGATGGAGCGCGGTCGGACCGGGTGGATTCGGGTGCCGGTGGGGGACGACGCGGTGCGGTGGACGACGCGGAAGAAGTGCCTGCGGGTCCTCGTCGTCGTGCACAACGTGACCTCCGCGACGCGGCTGCTCGACGTACTGCCCCTGTTCGACGACGACCTGCGCGTCCAGCTGCTGGCGACCTGCACGGGCTCCTCCGCGTTCGCGGCCGGAACGGCCGAGCTGCTGGCCGACGTCGGGGTGCCGGTGCTGCCGTGGGAGCAGGCGGCCGAAACGGATGCGGACCTGGTGATATCGGCCAGCTTCGGTGGTCGACTGGACGTGTTTCCCGGGAAGTTGATCATCCTTTCGCACGGCGTTGGATACACTAAAAGGCTGGCAACACCGGACACCGGACACCGGACACCGGACACCGGACACCGGGCCGAGGGCAGGGGCGGTGCGGTGCCCGCGCCCGTTTTCGGGCTCGCGCCGGAGTGGTTGCTGTCGCGGGGCAGGCCCGTCGCGGACGCGCTCGTCCTCTCCCACCCCGAACAGCACGACCGGCTGCGCCTCGCCTGCCCGGAGGCGGCGCCGACCGCCGTGCTCGCCGGGGACCCCTGTTTCGACCGCGTGCTCGCCGCACGGCCCCGCCGCGAACGCTTCCGCCGCGCGCTGGGGGTACGGTCCGGACAGCGGCTCGTCCTGCTCAACTCGACCTGGAACTCCGACTCCCTCTTCGGTGACGGCGTGGAAGGCGGGGGCGGCGGCGGCGACGTGGTCGCCGCGCTGCTGGACCGGATCGCGGACGAGTTCCCCGTGGACGAGTTCCGGTTCGCGGTCGTGCTGCACCCCAACATCTGGCACGGACACGGCCCCGGTCAGATCCGCGCCTGGCTCGATCGGGCGCGCCGCGCCGGGCTGACACTGGTCGATCCGCTGAAGGGATGGCGGCAGGCCCTGCTGGCCGCCGACGCCGTGATCGGCGACCACGGTTCCGTCACCTACTACGCGGCCGCCCTCGGCACACCCGTACTCCTGGCCTCCGCTCCGCTGGACGCACTCGACCCGGACGCGCCGATCTCCTCGTTCATGCGGGAGGCCCCGAAGCTCGACCCCGACGCGCCGCTCGCCCCGCAGCTCGCGGAACTCGTCGGCCGGCACCGGCCGTTGCCCGGCCCCGCCGAGTTCACCACCTCCGTGCCGGGTGAGTCCGCGGTACGGCTGCGGAGGCTCTTCTACTCGATGATGGGCGAGCCGGAGCCCGACCGGCCGGCTTCGCTGACACCGCTCCCGCTGCCCGACCACGAGACGGCGACGGTCACCGTCCCGCTGCGGGTCCGGTCGCGGGTCCTGGGGCCGGGAGAGGTGGCGATCAGCCGGTGGGCGGGCTCCCGGCCGCCGACCGGACCGGAGGAGGGCGGGGAACTGCACATCGCGGTGCACGAGGACACCCGTGACGTGGACCGGCTGGACCTAGCCGACGTCGTCTTCCGCGACGGGGCGCCCGACGACCCCCGCTTCGGGTCCCCGTCGGTCTGGACGGCCGAGGTGCTCCGCCGCCATCGGGACTGCTCCCTGGCGGCCTATGTCACCGGGCCGTCCACGTGCGTGGTGCGGATGCGCGGCGAGGAACCGCTGCGGTTGACCGCAGTGCCCGCCGCCGGTGCGGAGGACGTCAGCACCGCGGACCCCGCCACGGATCCCTCCGCGTACGCCTCCGCCCTGTACGCCTGGCTCTCCGTGGACGGTCACGACGCGGCCACTGCCCACGCGCGGCTGGCACGGGTGGTGACCGACGGGCTCGTGCTGCGTACGGGCGACCGGGTCCAGCACGTGCGGGTCGCTCCCCTGACGCCGTCGGATCCGGGGAGTTGAGGACCGGCCCCGGGCCTACGACGTCACGCAGCGGTCCCGCATGAGTCGCAGATGCGAGAGGTGGTACTCCGCCCGCTGGCCGTCGAGCGTCGTGATCGCCGCCTCGATCAGCGGGAGCGCCGCCTCGGTGTTCTCCTCGTCCAGCCAGGTCTCGGCGAGATCCGTGAGCGTCCGGGCCGTGTTGTACGTGTCGCCGCCCGACCCCTCGCCCGGCCGGAAGTACGACAGCGCGGTCTCCAGTCGCCGCCGGGCCTCCTCCCGCCGTCCCAGCCCGCGCAGCGCCCGGCCGCGATGGCGTTCCAGCAGGGCCTCGGCACGCGGCACGTCGTCCGCCCCCTCGTCCTGGGCGCCCATGGTGCCCAGGATGCCGCCGGCCTCCTCGAAGCAGTCGTACGCCTCCTGGTACCGCCACTGGCGCAGCCTCAGCAGTCCCAGGAACTCGACGGCCGAGGCGTGGCCCCGCTTGTGGCCCGCCGATTCCTCGGCGCGCGCCGCCGCCCGCGCCGCCGCCTCGGCCTCCTCCCAGCGTCCCGTCTCGGTGAGGGAGTGCGCGAGTTGCGCCTGGAGTGCCCCGGCGTCGGGGCCGTCGGAAAAGCGGGAGCCGGAAAGACGGGCGTCGGCCAGGCGTGCCCCGGTCCGGAGGGCCGGCAGCAGCATCTCGTGGTGGCCCGCCTTGAGCTGGAGCGGCCACAGCGCACGGCACAGGCGTACAGCGGTGTCCGGGGCGTCGGACTCCTCGGCGCACCGCACCGCCTCGACCAGGTTGCCCGCTTCCACGAGCAGCGCGCCAAGGGCGGCGCCCCGGTCCTCGTACCGCTGCCCGGTCCGGTCCCCGGGCGGCGCCGGGACGCGCCAGCTCTCCGGGAGCGCCTGGTGGGCGGCCGATGCCGCCAGGTCGGCGTACCCGGTCAGCGTGCGGCCGAGGGCGGCCGAGCACGCGGCGATGCCGTCCTCGCGGATCGCTGCCGCCTCGGCGTGGGCGCGGACCCCGGGACGGTAGTGGTAGCGGCCGGTTCCGCTTCCGTGGTGTTCCAGGAGCATCCGGTCCGCGAGGTCCTCCAGGCGTTCCGCCGTGGCCGCGGGGGCCTCGCCGGTGGTCCGTGCGGCGATCGCGGCGTCGAAGGCGGGCCAGCCGCGCAGCGCCATCAGCCGGTACAGCCGCGCGGTCTCCGGTGCCAGCAGCCGGTAGTTGTCCTCGGCGGCCCCGCGTACCGGGTCGCCGTCCGTCCCGGCACTGCGCGGCGGAAGCGTGGGGGCGGAGAGCTGGCGGGCGGCGGCCCGCAGGGCGTACGGCGAACCGCCGCAGCGGGCGAGCAGCGAGGGGAGCGTGGCGCGGGCGGCGGCGACGGTGGACTTGTCGGTGATGTCGGTGAGCAGGCGCACCGCGTCCTTGTCCGTGAGCGGGCCGACGGGCACGCGCACGGCGTCGATGGCGGGGAAGGGATTGCGGGCGACCATGATGGTGAACACGCCGGGGGCCGAGGTGAGGAACGGCCGCACCTGCGAGGCGGAGTAGGCGTGGTCGAGCACGACCAGGAGCCTGAGGTCCGCCACCCGATGGCGGAAGAACTCGCCGAGCTGCTCGGTGGCGGGCGGCATCTCCTCGTCCGGCACTCCCAGTTGACGGAGCAGCACTCGCAGCACGGTTCCGGAGTCGCGGACGCCGCTCGTCCCGCCGCCGCCCAGGTCGGCGTAGATCCGGCCGTCCGGGAAGAGCCGGGCGGACTGTGCGCCGTAGTGCACGGCGAGGGTGCTGGACCCCATGCCGTCCGGGCCGTGCACCAGCGCGACCCTGGGCCTCCCGTCCGCGCGCCGGGTCGCCTCCCGCTGGAGTTGCCTCATCGCCTCCTTGCGGTCGGTGAAGAACCTTATGGAGGCGGGAAGATGCGACCGCACCGACCTGGCCGGGCCCGGTCCGCCGCCCACCCTCGACGCGAACGAACGCCAGGAGGCCGCGAGTTGCGGGTCCGTACGGACCCGTTCGTGCACCATACGGGCCACGTCGTCCCGCTCGTCCTGCGCCGCGGGGGCCGGGACCTCCCGGCCGACGATCCTCCGTACGACGCCACCGGTCGACTCCCAGGCCCACTTGCCGGCCTCGTTGGCCATCCCCGAGCCGACCGCGCCGAGTACCGCCGAGATCGCCGCCACCGAAGTGGGATCCAGCATGTCGCGCACTCCTCGTTCCCGGCGTTCCGCGCGGTGCGCCCTCCCCGGCACCGTCGCTGCCGCCGTGCGGATCAACGTTAGCGTCCAGTGGGTCGATATCCCCCGGGCATCGCGATGATGATCGTCGGGAGTCCGAATCCGACCGCCTCCCCGACTGCCCGAATGCCGGCCTTTCGCGGCACTCCCGGTGGAATCGGCGCATACGGCCCTCCCGGTGTTGCCGGTCCATCGGCGAGGCCGGCCGACGTCCCCGCTCCGGCGGCCCCGGCCGGTGCGGGGAACGGCTCCGGTTGTGTTCGGCGGAGTGTCAGTCCCGTTGGATATCCTGACGGTTGTTCCAGGTCATCACGGCGTGCCCTGTCGGCCGTCCGCCGCGGGCCCACGGCCGTCGAGGGGAGAAGCCGTGCAGGGAGCAGCCGCATACCGGGGGTCGGCCAGGAAGGCCGAGCGGGCCTGGCAACAGGCAATGGCCCTGTTCCACCAGGGCGACATGGTCGCCGCGGCCGAGCAGTTCTCCCTCGCCACGACGCACGATCCGTTCGCCGCCGACGCCTGGCTGGGGTTGCACGCGACCGGGCAGCGCCAGAAGGAGGCGCTGGACGGCATGCTCCGCAGCTCCGGTTCGTTCGGCGCGCTGCGCGCCAAGTTCGGGATGCCGCTCCGTTCCCGGTTCCAGCTCGGCCACTACGTCACCTTCAGGCTGGAGAACGCCCGCGATCTCTGGGTGGCCGCCCAGGCGGCACTGCTGGACGCGGGCCGGCTCGACGAGGCGTGGGCCGGGCTCTCATCGGCGCAACTGGACTGCGACGAGACCCGTTTCGTCTGCACCCGGTACGCCTTTCTCAAGGAGGACTGGGCGCTGGTGCTGCGGTTCGCGCCGGGGATCCAGGACGCGTTCCTGTACGACGAGGCCCAGCTGTACGTCGGCGCCTCGCTGTTCGCCCAGGGGGTCTGCCACGAGTCCCTGAACGTGCTGGCGGAGCTGCCGAAGAAGCTGGAGGCCGGGAGCCGTTTCGACGCCGAGGTCAAGTACTTCATGGGACGTTCCCTGGAGTCGCTGGGCCGGGCGGACGAGGCGCTGAAGCGGTATCAGTACGCGTTCCGGTGCGCTCCGGGCCTCTTCGACGTGGACGTGCGCGCCCAGGCGCGTTCCAGTGCGCCGACGGCCGCATCGGTGGCCGAGGTGTCCTCCCCCACCGCCCCTTCCTCCGGCCCTGCTCCCTCGCCCTCACCCGCGCCCTCGACCTCTGCGGGGACGACCGCCCCGCCCGCCGCTTCGAGCACCGCAGCGAGTTCCGGGCAGGGCGACGGGGGCGAGGACGGGCTGTCGCAGGAGGAGCGGGACCGGCTGCTCGCCGAGGCGCAGCAGGCTCTCGACGACATGATCGGGCTGGAGCCGGTGAAGCGGCAGGTCCTCACGATGATCGCGCAGTTGCGCATGGCGGCGTTGCGGGAGGAGCAGGGGCTGCCGAGCGGTGCCCGACCCCGGCACTTCGTCTTCGCGGGCCCTCCCGGCACCGGGAAGACCACCGTCGCCCGCATCATCGGCAAGGTGTTCGCCGGGCTGGGGCTGTTGAAGTCCGGTCATGTCGTGGAGGCCCAGCGTGTCGATCTCGTCGGGCAGCACCTCGGGTCCACCGCCATCAAGACCAGCAAGGTCATCGACTCCGCCCTGAACGGTGTGCTGTTCATCGACGAGGCGTACGCCCTGTCCAACAGCGGGTACAGCGGTGGCGACGCGTTCGGCGACGAGGCGCTCCAGGTGCTCCTGAAGCGGGCCGAGGACGACCGGGACCGGCTCGTCGTCGTGCTCGCCGGGTACCGCGAGGAGATGACCGGGCTGCTCGCCGCCAACCCGGGCCTGGTGTCCAGGTTCAACACCCGGGTCGACTTCCCCTCGTACTCCGCGCCGGAGCTGCTCCTGATCGCCCGGTCCGTCCTGGCCGGTCAGGGCGACGAACCCGACGAGGCGGCCACGGCCGCGCTGGGCGCCATCTTCGCCTCCGCCGTGGACGGCGGCATGGGCGACACCCTGGGCAATGCCCGATTCGCGCGCGAGCTCTGCCAGAAGGCCGCCGCGCAACGGGACCTGCGGCTGTACGCCGAGCACGCGACGGGCACGACGCCCACCCGGGAGGAAATCGTCACCGTGCTCGCCCCGGACGTGGCGGCGGCCCATCAGGAGCTCATGGAGTCCCACGGGGGCCCTGCGGCATGAGAATGCCCGACCTGCGGCCTGGAGCACGGCCGGTCACGGGTCCGTCCGACCTCCGGGCCCCATTCGTACCGTTGCGGAAAGACTCCCGGCACCTGACGTCTACCCACGGGTAACTACCCCTGCTTTGATGGGCGGCACCACTTCCCCCTCCCGCACCAGGAGTACCTGTGCCGCATTCAGCGATCCGCCGTGTCTCCGGCGCGACTCTGGCCGCCGCACTCGCCGCGGCGGCACTGGCCGCCAACGCTCCGCAGGCATCGGCGGCGGACGCCCCGCCGCTGCGCGTCCTGACGTACAACACGTTCCTCTTCAGCAAGAACCTCTATCCGAACTGGGGTCAGGACCACCGCGCGGCCGAGATACCGAAGACATCGTTCTTCCAGGGCAATGACGTCGTCGTCCTCCAGGAGGCGTTCGACAACTCCTCATCCGACGCGCTGCTGAACAACGCCTCCGCCCAGTACCCCTACCGGACGCCGGTGGTGGGCCGGAGCAAGAGCGGCTGGGACGCGACCGGCGGGGCGTACTCGGCCCTCACTCCGGAGGACGGGGGTGTCACCGTGCTCAGCAAGTGGCCCATCGTCCGCAAGGAGCAGTACGTCTACAAGGACGCCTGCGGCAGCGACAGCTGGTCCAACAAGGGCTTCGCCTATGCCGAGTTGAACGTCGACGGGGCGCGGGTGCACGTGGTGGGCACCCACACGCAGTCGACCGATCCCGGCTGCGGCGCGGGCGAGGCCGCCGCCAAGCGCAGCCTGCAGTTCAAGGAGCTCGACGCCTTCCTCGACGCCAAGAACATTCCGGCGTCCGAACAGGTCGTCGTGGCCGGGGACTTCAATGTGGACTTCCACTCCTCCGAGTACTCCTCGATGCTCACCGACGCCGGACTGACCCGGGCCTCGGCGCGCACCGGACACCCGTACTCCTTCGACACGCGGGACAACTCGATCGCCGCCGACCGCTACCCCGACGATCCCCGGGAGGACCTCGACCACGTCCTGTACCGCGCCGGGCACGCGCAGCCGTCCGGGTGGACGAACGAGGTGGTGAAGGAGCGGAGCGCGCCCTGGACCGTCAGCAGTTGGGGCAAGAGCTACACGTACACCAACCTCTCCGACCACTACCCGGTGATCGCGTCGGCGCGGTAGCCCCGACAGCGGGGGCAGAGGAGCGGGGCGTCGTGCCGGCGGCGTACCGTCCCCGCTCCACGACCGGCACACCGCCCCCGGTGACCGGAAAGGCCTCTGACGAGCTCATCTACGATCGTTCCGTGTGCGCACATGTCATAGTCGCCGAAGACGACGAGAAACAGGCCGAGCTCGTCCGCCGCTATCTGGAGCACGAGGGCCACACGGTCGGGGTCGTCGGTGACGGCCTCGCGGCCCTCGCCGAGGTCCGGCACCGGGAACCCGATCTGCTGGTGCTCGATGTGATGATGCCGCGGGCCGACGGCCTGGACGTGGTACGGGTGCTGCGCGCCGAGCACCGGGAGGTGCCGGTGCTGATGCTGACGGCCCGCAGCACCGAGGACGATCTGCTGCTGGGTCTGGACCTCGGCGCGGACGACTACATGACGAAGCCGTACAGCCCGCGCGAACTGATGGCCCGGGTGCGAACCCTGCTGCGCCGCAGCCGACGGGGTTCGGCGGGGGCCGCCGAACCCGTCGCGGACCGGGTGCTGCGGGTCGGCACGCTGGCGGTCGACCCCGACCGGCACGAGGTGTCGGTCGGGGATCTGGCCGTGGAGTGCACGCCCGGTGAGTTCCGGATCCTCGCCGCCATGGCGGCCGAGCCCGAGCGGGTCTTCACCCGGCAGCGGCTCCTGGAGGAACTGCACGGCTTCGACCGGTACGTCAGCTTCCGCACCGTCGACGTGCACATCATGAACCTGCGCAAGAAGATCGAACCCGCTCCTCGTCGGCCGGCCCGGCTGCTCACCGTCTTCGGGGTCGGCTACAAGCTGACGGACCCGGCGAAGAAGGCTTCGCGTGCGTCGTCGTGACCGGGGGAGGCGCGACCCCGCCGTCCGTCGTGACCGGCAGCGGGCGCGACTGCCGCTGCGCAAGAGCCTGTTCGGCCGGTTGCTGACGGTGTCCGCGCTGGTGGCCGCCTGTTCGGTGGTCGCCACCGCCTGGATCGCCGTGCAGACCACCTCCGGTGCCATCAAGCAGGAGCAGGGCCAGAACCTCACCGCCGACGCCCGGATCTACAACACCCTGCTCGGGTACGCGGCGAGCCATCCCACATGGGAGGGTGTCGAGGACACCGTCCGCGAGCTGGCCCGCCAGTCGGGCCGCAGGATCGCGCTCACCACCGAGCAACGACGGCCCCTCGCCGACTCCGTCGACTCCGCCGACCGGCCGTCGCCGCCCGCACTGCCGCACCGGGCGTCGGCGATCGTGGACCCCCTATCCGTGGACACGGCCCTGTCCCGGGCCGTCGACCGGCCGGGTGCCGCGGCCGACCGGGTGGATCCGCGCGCGGTGGGCCCGTTCCTGCTGCCCCCGGCCGAACGCACGGCCCTGCGGCGGGCCGCCGACCGGAGCGTGGCGTGCCTGAACGGGCTCGGGGTCGCGGCGGACGTGGTCCGGAGCCCGAGCGGGCGCCCGAGCATCCAGATCGTGGGCAATGCCCCGGACCGGGCGCAGGACTCCCGGTGCGCGTCCGAGGAACTGAACGAGCCCACGGCCACCGAGCAAAAGGCCCTGGACGCGCTCAACCGGCTCGCCAACGCCTGCCTCGAACGTCAGGGCCGTACCGGCATCCACCTCAATCCGGACCTGTCCTGGGGCGGCGGGTACGCGGCCCCCAGGGCCGTCCTCGTCCCGTCGCCCGCGCCCAGCGTCCGGACCGGCGAGGACGACCGGGCCGCCGCCTCCTGCGTGGGTACGGCCCGCCGCGAGCAGCTCAGTTCCTACGTGGCCTCGCCCGCGCTGCTGTTCATCGGGGACGAGGGCGGCACGACCGTTCCCGGCTTCGACCTCTCCCCGGCGAACACGGCGAAGATCGCGGGCGCGGCGGCCCTCGTCCTGGCACTCACCGTCGGCGCCACGGTCCTCGCCGGCTCCCGGCTCGTACGGCCACTGCACGCGCTCACCGGTGCCGCGCAGCGGATGCGGGACGGCGAGGACTCCGTACCGGTGCTGGTCACCGACGACAACGAGATCGGCCGTCTCGCCGCCGCGTTCAACGACATGGCGGACCACCGCACGCGTCTGGAGGCCCAGCGCAAGGACATGGTCAGTGATGTCGCCCATGAGCTGCGCACGCCGCTGAGCAACATCCGGGGCTGGCTGGAGGCCGCGCAGGACGGGCTGGCGGAGCCCGATCCGGCGTTCATCTCCTCGCTCCACACCGAGGCCGTGCAGTTGCAGCACATCATCGACGACCTCCAGGACCTGGCCGCGGCCGATGCGGGCGCGCTGCGGCTGCACCCCGAACCGGTACGCGTCGAGGACGTCCTGGCGCAGGTGGTCGCGGCGCATCAGGCGCGGGCCGAGACGGCGGGGGTCGCGCTCTCGGCACTGTCCGTCCAAGCGGAACAAGCTCAGTCGGCGGCCGACACCCCCGCCCCCGTGCTGTGGGCCGACCCCGTACGGCTGCGTCAGGCCATCGGCAACCTGGTCTCCAACGCCGTGCGCCACACCCCGGCGGGCGGGCGCGTAACGGTACGCGCGTACGGCTCCGGGGCATCGGGGGACGGGACGCCACCGGCCGACATGGCGTCTGCGAACGGGACGCCAACGGCCAGGGCATCGGCGGACGGGACGGGGCACGGCGTCGTGGTCGTCGAGGTCGCCGACACGGGCAGCGGCATCTCGGCCGAGAACCTGCCGCACGTCTTCGACCGCTTCTGGCGCGCCGAGAAGTCGCGCAGCCGCCGTACCGGCGGCAGCGGGCTGGGGCTGGCGATCGTACGGAAGCTGACGGAGGCGCACGGGGGTTCGGTGGGCGCGGAGAGCGTCGAGGGCGAGGGCTCGGTGTTCACGCTCCGGCTGCCGACGGGCCCGACGGGTCCGACGAACAAGGCGTCGGACAGGGCGTCGGAGGGCATGGGCCGAGGCTGATGCGATGACCACAACGTTCTGACAGCTTCTTCATAACTTCACGCCAGCCTGTCGGCATGCCTCGCGCCCGGGGCGAACCGGACTCCGGGCGCCACCGAGGCCGACCTGGAATGGAGTTCTGCCCCCATGCCCAACCGTCTGTCCCTGCGCACCGCCGTTCTCGCCGCCGTCGCGGTGGGCGCGGTGCTCGTGCCGTCCGCCTCGGCCTTCGCCGACCCCACCCCCTCCCCGTCGACCCCGGTCGTCGAGCTGTCCGCCGCGGCCCGCGCCGGTGAGTCCTCCAGCGCTCCCGTCACGGAGGCGCAGCCGTCCGTGCTGCCCCGTGGGGGCGTGGCCGCCGGTGACAGCCCCTCGCCTGCCCCCGCGGTGGCCGAGGACGGTTCCAAGAGGAGGAACCTCGCTCCGCGCGGAGGCGTCGACGCGGGCGAGCGCATCGCCGGAACCCCGGGCGACAACACCACCGCGATCGCCGGTTCGGCCACCGCCGCGCTCCTGCTCGCCGGAGCGGGCACCGTCGTACTGCGCCGCCGCTCGGCCGCACAGCGCAACGGCTGACCCACCGCCCCCGCGGCCCGGGAGGCCGACCGGTCGCCGAGGCGGCCCGGGAGGCCCACCGCCGTCGTCCGTGTTCCGTGGCGCCGTCCGTTGCCGGGCGGCGCCACTGCCGATCCCCGCCCAGACCTGGAGCCCCCATGTCCCGTACGCCGCTCCCGCTCCGACGCGCCGCGCTTCCCGCGCTCGTCTGCCTCGCCCTCGTCCTCACCGGCTGTTCCTCGGACACCGCGGACGGCAGCGGCGCGAGCACCCGATCCGACGCCCCGGAACGGACCGGACCGAAGCCGGAGAAGACCGAGCCGAAAAAGGTCGAGGAAGCCGGAAAGTCCGGAGGTTCCCGTTCCGCGGCTGCCGCCCCCGTCCGCATCAGCATCCCCTCGCTCGGGATCGACAGCGAGCTGATGCGCCTCGGCCTCAACCGGGACGGCACCGTCGAGGTCCCGCCCGCCGAGAAGGGCATGACCGCCGGCTGGTACACGGGTGGCGCCGTTCCCGGCGAGCCCGGTGCCGCGGTCGTCATCGGGCACAACGACACCCGGTTCGGGAAGGCCGTCTTCCACGACCTGAAGAAGATCGACAAGGGCGCCGAGATCGCGATCCACAACGACCGGGGCGCCGAACTCCGCTTCAGGGTCACCGGCACCGAGACCGTCAGCAAGAAGGCGTTCCCGACCGAGAAGGTCTACGGCCCCACCAACACCCGCACCCTGCGCCTCATCACCTGCGACGGCGCCTTCGACGACCGGGGACACCCGGTGGACAACCTGATCGTGTACGCGAACCGGAGCTGAGGAAAGCCGCACTGTCCTGATCCAGGGCCGCGCGGTCCCGCCGACTGCTAATTTCACAACGATCAGGTGCAGTTCCCGGCGGAGGAATCCGCCGGGTTCGGAAGGCGGGCTACGGACATGCAGATCTCTCAGATCCTGGACAAGGTCGACGCGGGCGACATCGCCCTGCCGGAGTTCCAGCGCGGCTATGTATGGACCCGCGACCAAGTACGCGGTTTCTTCCAGTCGTTGTACCGCGGCTACCCGATCGGCGGCTTCCTCACCTGGAGCACCAAGGCCGAGACGGCCGACACACGCGGCGGCGCGACCGGCAAGGACGGCACCATTCAGCTCCTGCTGGACGGCCAGCAGCGGGTGACCACCCTGTACGGCGTGACCCGCGGCCGGCCGCCCCGATTCTTCGAGGGCAATCCCTCGACGCTGACCGGGCTGCACTTCAATCTCGAAACGGAGTCCTTCGAGTTCTACGCGCCGGGGAAGATGAAGGGCAATCCCCACTGGATCGACGTATCGGCACTGTTCCAGGACGGTCTGGGCAGCCAACTGCTTGCCGTCGCACAACTCGCGGGGCAGGACGCGGCGTTGCAGGGGAAGTTCATCGAGCGGCTCAACCGGATCACACAGATCAATGACCGCGCCGTCCACGTCGACGAGGTCACCGGTGCGGACAAGACCATCGATGTCGTCGTGGACATCTTCAACCGCGTGAACTCGGGTGGGACCAAGCTCTCCAAGGGCGACCTGGCGCTGGCCGCCATCTGCGCGACCTGGCCGGCCGCGCGGCCCACCATGAACGAGGCGTTGGACAACTGGTCGGAGGCCGGGTTCGACTTCAAGCTCGACTGGCTGCTGCGCAACGTCAATGCCGTACTCACCGGCGAGGCACAGTTCTCGAAGCTCGCGGATGTCGATGTGGCACTGTTCCGCACCGGTCTGAAAGAGACCGTCGACTCCGTCTCGTACCTTCTGAACGCACTCGGCGGGCGTCTCGGGCTCGATCACGGACGGGTTCTGAACGGCAGGGCCGCGTTTCCGGTCATGAGCCGTCTGCTCCACCACCACGGTGGCCGGTTCCCGGATGCCATGACCCGCGACCGCCTCTTCCACTGGTACGTCCACAGTTTCCTGTGGGGCCGCCACACCGGAGCCACCGAGACCGCCCTCAACCAGGATCTGCAAGCGCTCGACGACGGTGGCGTCGACCAGCTGATCGACGTGCTGCGCCGCAGCCGGGGCGGTCAGCTCACGGTCCGGCCCGACGACTTCGTCGGCTCCAGCATGGGTTCCCGCTTCTACCCTCTTCTCTACCTGCTGACGCGGGTGCACGGGGCCCAGGACTTCGTCAGCGGCGTGCCCCTGCGGGACGGCATGCTGGGCCGTCTCAGCGCCCTCCAGGTGCACCACATCTTCCCCAAAGCGCGCCTGTACGAGCACGGGTACAGCCGCGCCGAAGTGAACGCCGTGGCCAACTTCTGCTTCCTGACCCAGGACACGAACCTGCGGATCGGGGCGAAGAACCCGGCGGAGTACCTGGAGGAGGTCGAGACCCTCATGCCGGGCGCGCTGGCGACGCAGTGGATCCCCATGGACCGGGAACTGTGGCGGATCGAGAACTACCCGGACTTCCAGGCTGCCCGCCGCGCGCTACTGGCCGATGCCGCCAACGACTTCCTCCAGGCGCTCCACGACGGCCCTTCGTCGGTGGAGCTCCAGACCTCGGTCGCTCTCCCCGCCCCGCGGACGTCCGTACCGGTGACCGACTCGGACGACGAGGAGATCCCGGGCCTGTCCGCTCTGCTGTCGGAGCTCGCTGAGGCGGACCTGGCGGCGCCGGAACTGGACAGCGAGGTGAGCGACCCCCGTACGGGAGCCGCCATCACCGTCGCCGCCGCCTACTGGCCCCAGGGCCTCCAAGGAGAGGTCGGCGTGCCCGTGGTCCTCGCCCCGGACACCACGCCCCGGGAGCAGGCCGCGCTGGAAGCCGGCGACTACCGCGTGTTCCACAGCACGGATGCCCTCCGCCGCTTCATCGACAACGCGCGCGCGGAACAGGCGGCGGTCTGAACGGACAGCGGGTGCGTCCGCACGAGCACCCGTTCCGCGCCACGCCGCGGGTGCGGTCCGGCGTCTACTGGCCGCGGATCCGGCGCCCGGCTTCGGTACCGGGGTAGAGGATCGCGTCGGCGACCCGGCCGCCGGAGTCCTTCACGCCGCCGCTGAAGTTGAGGCGGCCGGTCGCACCGGACTTCGCTGCCACACCGTCCCAGTAACGGGCCTCGCGCTCCCACCGGATGTCGGAGAGCAGCCGGTTCAGTTCGTCGGTTCCCAGGGCGTTCACCGGGTCGGCCCACGGCGTGGTGTGGTGCACGGCGATTCCCAGGCCCGCCAGCACGGCCGGTGCGGTGAGGGCGCTGCGTGAGACGAAGTGCTCGCTGCGGTCGGCGATCAGGCGGGCCAGCAGCGGCACGACGTTCTGCTCGACCTGCTCGGCGCCCGCCCCCGCGGGCAGTTCGTCCTCGTGGACCGTCTCCGCCGAGCGGGACAGCCCGCCGCGTCCGTAGATCGCCGTGATCACGAGTGCCCGGAGCGCGGACAGGGTGATGACCTCGGTGTCGGTCT